>RPRB01000069.1 GCA_003818285.1 Myxococcaceae bacterium | reverse complement strand
CCACAACCTCCTCAAGCTCGCCCGGCGCAGCTGAAGCGACCTCCAGCCGGACAGGCACGATGGCCCATCAGCACGGATAGCGTCTCAGCCGCGCCGGAAGCCATACCCAGACAGGCTCCTAGCCCGCGGAACGCAGGGTCCGGATCAGGTTCCGCCGCCGGCTCCGGAGACCTTCATGCCCTTGGGGATCACCACCACGCCCCCGTCCGTGACGTGGAACCGGCGCCGGTCCTCGGCCTCGTCGTAGCCGATGGTCATCCCCGCGGGGATCTCCACGTTCTTGTCCACGATCGCGCGGCGGATCCGACAGCGTCGTCCGACGTTGACGTTCTCGAAGAGGATGCTCTCGCTCACCTCGGAGAACGAGTTGATGCGGACCTTGGGACTGAGGACGCTCCGATGCACGTGGCCGCCGGAGATGATGCACCCGTCGCAGACCAGGCTGTCGGTGGCATAGCCCACCCGCTCGTTCTCCTCGTCGTTGAACACGAACTTCGCCGGCGGATAGGAGCGGGTCTGGGTGTAGATGGGCCAGCGGTCGTTGTAGAGGTTGAAGATGGGGTCGACCCCCACCAGGTCCATGTTGGCCTGGAAGTAGACGTCGATGTTCCCCACGTCTCGCCAGTACCCACGTTCCTTCGGCTCCTGTCCCGGATAGGTGTTGTCCGCGAAGTCGTACACGTAGACCCGGGAGTGCCTGTAGAGGTCGCTGATGATGCTCTTGCCGAAGTCGTGCGCGCTCTGGTCGTTCGCCGCGTCGCGAACCACCTCCTGGACCAGAACCTCGGTCTCGAAGAGATAGTTTCCCATCGAGGCGAGACACATCTTCGGGTTCCCCGGCATGGGGGGCGGGTTCTTCGGCTTTTCGAGAAACCCCTGCATCCGGCCGTCCGGCCCCACGTCGATGATGCCGAAGTCCCGGCCCTCCTCGATGGGGATGGGAATGGCCGCCACCGTGCAGTCGGCCTTCTGCTTGAGGTGGTACTCGAGCATCCTGGACACGTCCATGCGGTACACGTGGTCCGCGCCGAAGACGAAGATCTGATCCGGCTCCTCATCGGTGATGAGGTTGAGGTTCTGGTAGATCGCGTCGGCGCTGCCCTTGTACCAGTCGAGCCCGGTGCGCATCTGGGCCGGCACCACGTCCACGAACTGACCGAGGAAGCTGCTCAGCCGCCAGGCACGCGTCAGGTGGTTGTTGAGCGAGTCGGACTTGTACTGGGTGAGCACCTTCATCTTCAGCACACCCGAGTTGGCGAAGTTCGACAGGACGAAGTCGATGATCCGGTAACGGCCGCCGAACGGAACGGCCGGCTTGGCGCGCTCGCGGGTGAGCGGCTCGAGCCGGGTCCCAGCGCCTCCGGCCATGATCATCGCCAGCGTCTTGCCCATGCTTCCGTCCATTTAGACACGGCGCAGGTGAGTGTCGAGAAGGGGGGGTTGCCGGGCACTCCGCCTCCGTGGCAGCCGGGTGACGGCTCCGCCTAGAGTCGCGGGCCGGAAATGGACGTACCTCATCCCCAGCCGGTTCCGGCCGGCCTCAGCCGCCGCTCCCTCGTGAAGCGAGGCCTGCTCGGGGGCGCGCTCCTCGCAGCCGGTGGCGCCGGCTTCCTCGCCTTCCGTGGGGGAGCCGCGGTGACCCTGCCGCCTGACGGGCTCCTGGTGTTCACCCCGGCGCAGTTCGCCGTGCTGGACGCGGTGGCCCGGCGGATGGTGCGCCCGCGGCCGGGCTGGCCCACCGTGGACGAGGTGGGGGCCGCCCGCGCCGCGGACCGCATCGCCGCGCGCGTGGAGCCGAGCGCCCAGAAGGAGCTCCGTCAGCTGCTCGGGCTGTTCGAGAACGGGCTCGCCGGCTTCGTCCTCGGGGGGCGCACCCGGCCCTTCACCCGGCTGCAGGGCCGGGAGCAGGACGCGGTCCTCGCCGACTGGCGGGACAGCCGGCTCGCGGTGCTCCGCACCGGATACGCCGCGCTCCGGACCCTGGTGCTCGCCGGGTACTACCAGTCCCCCAGCGTCTGGCCCGCGGTGGGCTACGCCGGGCCGCCGGGCATCTTCCAGGACGGCCCCTCCCAGCCCGAGTGGCGGGGTGGCGACACCCCGCGGCCGGACGGGAACGGGGTCTGGCACGGGGAGGCGCTGCCATGAGCAAGGCGGGTCGCATCCTCACCGGCCGCGACCACGGCGCGAGCAGCACCGTCCACTGCGACGTGGTGGTGGTCGGCTCGGGCGCGGGTGGCTCGGTGCTCGCGGACCGTCTCACCGCCCGTGGGCTCGCGGTGGTGATGCTCGAGGAGGGGGGCTACTGGACCCGGCGCAGCTTCGACGGGCGCGAGGACCACTCCTATCCGCGGCTGTACCAGGAGATGGGGAACCGGGCGACGGACGACCAGTCGGTGCTCATCCTCCAGGGTCGAAACGTCGGCGGCGGGACCACCGTGAACTGGTGCACCTCCTTCCGGACTCCGCGCACCGTGCTGGACCACTGGCGAGACCAGCACGGGGTGAAGGGGCTCACCGAGGAGGCGCTGGTTCCCCACTGGGAGGCCATCGAGAAGCGGCTCCACATCGCCGAGTGGCCGCTGGACCGGATGAACGCCAACAACCAGGTTCTCTGGGACGGCTGCGGCAAGCTCGGCTACTCGCGCGGACTGGTCCGCCGCAACGTCAACAACTGCGCCAACCTCGGGTACTGCGGCCTGGGATGCCCGCTGGACGCGAAGATGGCGATGGGGGTGACGCTCATCCCCGACGCGGTGGAGCGAGGGATGACCGTGCAGGCCAACGCCTCGGTCCGGCGCCTCCTGGTCGAGAACCGACGCGTGCGCGGGGTGGAGGCGCAGCTGCTCGACCCCGAGACCGACCGGCCCACCGGGGTGGCCCTCACGGTCATGGCGAAGACGGTGGCGGTGTGCGGTGGGGCGATCAACTCGCCGGCGCTGCTCCTCCGCTCCGGCCTGGACGGGAACGGGAACGTGGGGAAGCGCTTCTTCCTCCACCCGGTGGTCATCATGAGCGCGCTGATGCCCGAGCCGGTGGCGCCCTGGAGCGGCGCGCCGCAGGCCGCGTACTCCCACCACTTCATCGAGCGGGGGCCGGGGAAGCTGGGCTTCCTCCTGGAGGTGCCGCCGGTGATGCCGCTCATCGGCGCCACCGTGTTCCCCGGCTTCGGTGAGGAGCACCAGCAGCTGATGGAGGAGCTCCCCTTCACCCAGACCTCCATCGCCATCTGCCGGGATGGGCTGCTCCCCGAGGACACCGGCGGGACGGTGAAGCTCCGCGACCCTGCCGAGCGGCGCGTCTCCATCGACTACCCGCTGCGGGCCTTCCACTTCGAGGCCTTCCGCGAGGCGTGCAAGGTGATGGCCCGGATCCAGCTTGCCGCCGGCGCGCGCGAGGTCCGCTCACTCCACAGCCGGCCGGTCCGCATCCAGAAGGCAGCGGACATCGACGCGGCGCTGGATTCCGCTGCCTGGGAAGCGGGGCGGGTGCGGGTGGCCACCGCGCACCAGATGGGCGGCTGCGCGATGGGCGCCGACCCGCGGACCTCGGTGGTCGACAGCACCCTCCGCTACCACGGGATGGACAACCTCTTCGTCGTGGACGGCTCGGTGTTCCCCACCTCGCTTGGAGTGAACCCGCAGGAGAGCATCTTCGGCATCGCCCGCTGGGCGAGCCAGTTCGTGGCCGCGGCGACTGCCTGACGGCGGAACCAGCTCGCCGGAGGAGGGCAGTGCACGCAGTCGCCCTCCCGCCTCGCCTCCCGCACACGTCCCCACGTGCCCGTCCTGTCTGCGCCTGGAACGGGCGATCTATGACCCGGAACATGAACAGATCCCTGATGCTGGTCGCCCTGGCGGTGCTCTCTTCTCCCGTCGCTCTCGCCCAGAGTCCCTTCGACGCGCTCACCAAGGCCGCCACGGACACCGGGAAGTCGGAGGCCGAGAAGAAGGTCAACGAGAAGCTGCTCCAGGAGGCCCGGAAGAATCAGTGCAGCTTCAAGTCGGGAACCGCGGAGCTCGCGCCCGGCTGCGACGCGAAGCTGAAGAAGCTCACCTCGGCCCTGGTGGATGCCAAGCGCCAGCTCGACACGACCGGGGCGCACGCCTACAAGTTCGAGGTCAGCGGGCACACCGACTCGAGCGGCGATGCGGGGAAGAACAAGGTGCTCAGCGAGCAGCGCGCGCAGACCATCGTCAACGAGCTGGTCGCCCGCGGCATCGGCAAGGGAGAGATCATCGCCGTTGGCCGGGGCAGCGAGGCGATGCTGGTCAAGCCCGACGACACCGCGGCCAAGAAGCAGAAGAACCGCCGGTACGAGATCCGCGTCCGGCTCTAGCCCGCAACGCCGAGGCCCGGGGACGGTCGCGGTCGTGCCCCGGGCCTCGTGTGGCAGCCGTCGTCCGGCCGCTGCTTTGAAAAATGGGGTCCCGGAGCGCGGCGGTCTCCCCACGAGTCAGGGGCGCAGGAGGGGACAGGGGTTCTGCGCCTCGTTTCCGCCGCCTCCGGGGTTCCCCCCCGAGGTTCCCGCTCTCCGTTCAGGCCCTCGGCCCGCCCACCTGGGCGGTGTTGTGGTTCGAGTAGTTGTCGATCAGCACGGCGCTCGCACCCACGTAGCCAGCCACGAGCAGCACGCCGCTGAGGATGAAGGGGAGGGGGCTCCACCGGCGGGAGGAGCGGAACAGCTGGGTGTTGGAGCTGGTGGTCTCGGGCTTCATGGCGTCCTCCGATTGCTTCGACGGGAGAGGGCGATTGCAGCGGCGATGCCAGCCCGGATCGGGTCTCCGGCCCCGGAGTTGCGGGCGGTTGGCGGGCTCGCTCCGGGCCGCGGATTGCCCCGGAAGTGACACGCCCCTTCGTCTGTGGCGCCCTACGCAACGTCGTGCTGTTCGGGTGCCCTCCGGCGTGCGCTGAGGGTGGCGCGGGGGGCCGGAAAGCGACGAGCGGCCCGGGGCGATGTCTTGCCCCGGACCGCTCGTGAACGCGGTCTGCCGCCGGCGTGCTTCTCTGCCCCGGATCTCTACGCGACCTGCTCCACGCTCGACGGCGCTGCCGAGTAGTCGCGGATCAGGGCCGCGGCGGTGCCGAAGTACCCGAGCACGAGGAGGATGCCCACCACGAGCCCGTGCGAGCGGCGGCGGGACGTCTCGAAGAGAGGGGAAACGGTCACGGTGCGAGGGCTCATGGTCGGGTCTCCTGCTGGCGTTGGCTGCACGGTCCGGTGCCTGTGCAGCGCGCGTGCCGGACCGCGGGAGCCCGTGCTTGCGGGAACTTCGCCGGGGAGCGCCGGCCCGGTCTCGTTGCGGCGGTGGCGATGCACGTTCCGGAAGTGGAACGCAGGGCCGATGCCGCGGGCGGACCGCTCTGCCCCGGACGGTACGACGTGCGCGGGTGGGACGATCGGTCCCGGAGTCGGCGATGCGGGCGGAGGCGTATTGGGTGGGACGGTCGGTCCCGGAGTCGGCGATGCGGGCGGAGGCGTATTGGGTGGGACGTCGGTCCCGGAGTCGGCGACGCGGGCGGAAGCGTGCGTGGGTGGGACGGTCGGTCCCGGACCCGGCGATGCGGGAGCGACGCGCGCGGACGCTCAGTCCCGGACGTGGTGACGCTTGATCAGCCGGTACAGATGGACGCGGTCGATGTCCGCCGACGCCGCCGCCTGCGACACCTTTCCCCCATGGAGCTGCAGCAGCGCCTCGACGTACTGGCGCTCGAAGGCGTCGAGCGCCCGCCGCCGCGCCTCGGGGTAGGGGATGCGCGGGTCGATCTGGGCCGCCTCGTCCCCGGACGGCCGTCCGCTCTCCTCCCCCTCGCCCGGCAGCAGCGTCTCCTGGAGGACCACGCAGCGCTCGAGGTGGTTCCGGAGCTCGCGGATGTTCCCCGGCCAGGCGGCCCGCTGGAGCTGGGAGACGAATGCCGGATCCAGCAGGGTGGCCTTCACCCGGGCGTCGGCCCCCAGCCCGCTGATCAGCTTCTCCACGATGAGCGGCACGTCCTCCGACCGCTGGCGCAGCGGGGGGAGGGGAATCTTCACCACCGCCAGGCGGAAGTAGAGGTCGGATCGGAAGCGCCCCGCGTTCACCTCGGCGCGGAGGTCCCGGTTGGTGGCGGTGATGATCCGGACGTCCACCGGGGTGTAGCTGTTGGTGCCCAGCCGCCGGATCTCCCGGGCCTCGAGAACCCGGAGGAGCTTGGGCTGGAGCTCGAGCGGTACCTCGCCGATCTCGTCGAGGAAGACGGTGCCGCCGCGGGCCTCCTCGAACACCCCCACCCGGCGGGTCACCGCGCCGGTGAATGCGCCCTTCTCGTGGCCGAAGAGCTCCGACTCGAGGATGTTGGGCGGAAGCGCACCGCAGTCCACCACCAGGAAGTGGTGATCGCGGCGGCTCGACTGGCGGTGGATGGACTCCGCGGCCTGGCTCTTTCCGGTGCCGGTCTCGCCCTCGAGGAGCACCGTGACGTCCGACGCCGCGGCGCGCTCCATCAGGGCGAAGCTCATCCGCGCCGCCACCGAGCTGCCGACGAGCGAGCCGAAGCGCGGGTGCTCCGACAGCTGGAGCCTGGTCTTCTCCCCGGACAGCTCGAAGCGCAGGCCCACGCGGCCCAGCTGCAGCAGGCTGCCGTTGCGGACCGCGGCCTCCTTCACCAGCACGCCGTCGAGCACGGTGCCGTTCCGGCTGCCCAGGTCCTTGGCCCAGACGCCTTTGTCGTCCACCAGGAGCTCGCAGTGGAAACGGGACACGGTGCGCTCGTCGAGCAGAACGTCGTTGAGCGGGTGGCTCCCGATGGAGGTGCGCTCGCCGGTGGACTCGAAGGTCTGTCCGGCGCCGGGTCCGTCGACCACCCGGAGGCGAAACCGGCGGATATCGGGTACCAGGCTCGGTCGGCTGACGCCGAACGTCGCGGTGGCGTGCGCGTCGCGATCCGGCGGGGGGGCCGAAGGGGCCGGCTCACCAGTCATCTCTTCAGGAACTTCCCGCTCTCTGTCGCGTACCGGCATCCGCATGGGCAAACCTACCTGTCCCCCACTGACAAGGCGACGGCGTGACCGTCCGCGCAACGCCCGATCCCGATCCCGTGGCGCCAGGCGCAACGCGGGGAAGGTGAGAGTCGAGGAAAATCAGCGACTTGGAGCGTTGAGACGCTGGCCCCGGCGGTGCAATTCAGCCCGCCGTGGCCGGGACGGATCCGGCCGACCCTTCGACCGGAGAACGTCATGACGACCTCGAATTCGATCTCGCTGGAGTCGTTCGAACAGATCGCTCGGACCCGCGGACTGGGCTCGCTCCTCATCGGCGCGCTGCTGCTGGCGTTCTGGGTGGGTGGCCACGGCGCGCTGTACAACGCCTATCGCACCACCGAGACCCACGCGCCTGCGACGGTCGTCGCCCAGGCCGAGTGACACGACGAGGGGCGTCGGCCGCGACCCGGCCAGCGCTCCTCGACCCATGGGCGTCGCGCCTACCTCGAGCGCACCAGGATGGTCATCTCCCCCACGAGCGGTGGCGGAGACGCGCGACGGTAGTCCTGCACCATCGCGGTGGACAGGAGGAAGTACGCCAGGATGAGCGCGGCGCCGAGGATCAGCCCGGGCTCACGGGATGCCACCGAGCGGGGTGCGACGAAGAGCTGGACCTGCATGAGCGTCTCCCCTCCGACCCGGAGGTGGTCGGTGCGACGCATTGCGGCTGCACCGATGGTGCCATCGCGCCCCGGGTGGGCGGTTGCGGTGTGTGCGCCGCGTGTCGCCGGACCAGTGAGCGTTGATTCGACGCGGATGAACTCAGCCGCGGCGCAGGCTCGCCAGACGTCCCTTCGTCCCCGGCCACTGCTTCTCCGGCATCCGGGAGAGGAGATCCAGCACCGTGTCTTGCAGCGTCTCCTGAGGATCCCGGGGCGCGAAGCCCAGCTCGCGTTCGGCCTTCCGTGAATCCACCCAGAACCAGTGCTCGGCGATCTCCACGCTCGCCGCGTCCAGCGCGGGTTCCCGCCCGCGCGCCTCGGCCAGCTTCTCCAGCAGCTTCGCTCCGGCCACGTTGACCTTCGAGGGCAGCCGGAGCCGCGGCGCGGGAACGCCGGAGATCCGCTCGAGGCGCTCGAAGAACTCGGACATGGACATGTTGACGCCCATCAGGTGCTTCCCGCCGAGCTCGCCGCGGTCCAGCGCGGCCACGAAGGCCTCGGCGGCGTCGCGCACGTCCACGAAGCTGAGGCCGCCGTTCGGCATGGCCGGCAGGTCGCGCTGGAGGAACTTCATCACCGTCCAGGTGGACGACAGCCGGTCGTCCCCGGGTCCGAGCAGGAGGCTCGGGTTGAGGACCACCACCGGCAGGGCGTGCTTTCCGGCGAACTCGAGGACCAGCTTCTCCTCGTAGATCTTGGAGAGGTAGTACGGCCACCGGCCGACGACCTCCACCGGCGCCAGGTCCTCCTCGGTCGCCGTCCGCTCGGTGCGCGAGACCGCGGTGGTGCCGCTGGTCGAGGCGAGCACCATCCGCTCGAGGCCGCCGCGCGCCCGTACCTCCTCCAGGAGCCCGCGAGTGCCCGCGACGTGGAGCCGGTACATGGCTGGTCCGTCCGCCGGATCGAAGGAGACCATCCCCGCGAGGTGGTACAGCACGTCCACCCCGGCGAGCGCCCGCTTCACCGCGGCGCGCTCCGCCAGATCGGCCTGCACGAACTCGCCGTGCGCGAGGAGGTCCGGGCCGGGGGCGCTCCGGCCCAGCATCCGGACGCGGTGGCCCGCCGCCGTCAGCCGCGCGACGAGGGCCTTGCCCAGGAACCCCGTCGCGCCGGTGACCAGGACGCTCCGGCCGGAGCTCACCTCGGGCCCCCTCCCGAGCTCTTCCGCGGACGGACCGGGGCCGGAGCGAGCTCCACGTCGGGCTCGAGCCAGAACACCCTTCCTTCGCGCAGCCGCTTCACCGCTTCCTCGGCGATGCGGGTCAGCAGCCGGTAGCTCTCGCTCCGGGCCAGCCCCTGCGCCCTCCGCCGCAGCTCGGCGATGCCCAGCGCCGGTCCGATGCGGACCGAGATCTCGGTGTGCTTCGGCACCATCCTCCCCTTCGGCAGGGCCTCGAACGCGCCCTGGATGTGAAGGGGGAGGATGTCCACCCCGTAGGTCAGCGCGAGGTAGCCGAGCGTGGGGTAGAACTCGCGCATCTGCCCGTCGGGCGAGCGCGTGCCCTCGGGGAAGATGAGCAAGTGGTAGCCGTTCTGGATCGCCTCGCCGGCCAGCCGCAGCGACTCGCGCAGGCTCCCGTGGCGGTCCATGGGGATGAGGTTGGTGAAGTTCTCGAACCACGCCCGCTTGAGCGGGGTGTCGAAGAAGTAGTCGCGGGCGGCGAGCGAGGCCAGCCGGGTGCCCTGCTCCCCGAGCGCGTACTTCACCAGCCCCATGTCCAGGTGCGAGCTGTGGTTGGCGATGACCAGGAAGTTCCCGCTCTGCGGGACGTAGGCCCGACCGGTGACCTTCACGTCGAAGACCCCGCCGAACATCACCTTCTGCCAGAGGTCGACCATCGTCCGGCCGAGGGTCGCGACCGGGGCCGGCACCGGGATCTCGCGGTCCTGGGCTTCGGCCTCGGGGCTTGCCGGCTGCACACCCTCGGCGGGCTCGGCCAGACGCCGGGCCGCGCTCCCCAGGAAACGCGCGAGGTCCTTCACCGTCTCCACCCCGGAGAGGTCACCGGCCTCGGGCAGGACGATGCCAGCCGCCTCCAGCGCGACCGACAGCTCGGTGAGCATCAGCGAGTCGAAGCCCAGGTCTGCCGACAGGCGTGACTCTGGGCGCACCTCGCTCGCCGGCTTGCCGATGACCTCGGCGACGAGTCGCTGCAGCCACTCGATGGAGCTACCGTGCGCGGCGGGACGGACCTTCTCTCCGGTGGCGGCGAGCTTCTCCAGCTTCCGGAGCTCGTCCACCACCAGCTTCCGCTTCACCTTGCGGGTGCTGGTCTTCGGGAGGTCGGCGTCCCAGAAACGCAGCACCTTGATTCGCCGGTGGAAGCCGAGCTCGGCGGAGACCCGCCGGAAGTGCTCCTCCAGCTCTGCCCGGACCTCCTCGCGGCGACGCTCCCCGTACTCCGGCACGCAGAGGCAAGCGACGATCTCGCTACCGGTGTCGTCCGGGAGGCCCACCACCGAGAGCTCCTTGATCGACGGGTGGTCCCCGTAGAGCTCCTCCAGCTCGTCCGGGTACGCGTTCTTCCCGTTGGCGTCGATGATGACGTCCTTCTTCCGCCCCACCAGATAGAGCTGCCCCTCGGCGTCGAGCCGTCCGAGGTCCCCGGTGTACAGCCAGCCATCCCGGAGGGTGGCCTCGGTGGCCTCGCGGTCGGCGAAGTAGCCGGCCATCACGTTGGGTCCGCGGGCGCACACCTCGCCGATGCCGTCGTTGTCCGGGCTCTCGATGCGCAGCTCGATTCCGGGCAGCGCCTTCCCGACGCTTCCCGGAATGCGCTTGTTCCCCGGGGCCTGAACGCTCAGTACCGGCGCGGCCTCGGTGAGCCCGTAACCCTCGGCCAGGTCGAAGCCCAGATCGTGGAAGGCACGGTGGACGTCGTCGGCGAGCGCCGAGCCCCCCGAGACCAGGAACTTGATCCGGCCGCCGAACTTTCGGTGCACCGGCCAGAAGAGGATCTTGCCCAGGTTGAGGTTCTTCCGGTTCCGGAGCGCGCCGTGCGCGGACATGAGCGCGCGCATCCCCTGCTCGACGATGGCCGGCTTGGCGGTGAGCTCTTGGGTGATCTTCCGGTGGAAGAGCGTCCAGAGCGCGGGCACGCCGATCATCGCGGTCACGTGCCCCGACTCGAGCACCTCGCCCAGCCGGTCGGTGGTGAGCTCGTCGAGGTAGGTCACCTCCGCGCCGCGGCTGAAGGGGGTGAGCATCCCCGCGGAGAACTCGAAGGTGTGGTGCAGCGGCAGCACCGAGAGCAGGCCGTCGCCCACCCCGAAGTCGAACGAGGCGGCGAGCTTCGGGACCAGCGAGGCGAAGTTCCGGTGGGTGAGCATCACGCCCTTCGGCGTGTCGGTGGTTCCGGAGGTGAAGATGAGCGAGGCCACGTCGTCCGGGGCGGCGCCCTTCCGCACCGGGCCCATCCGGCCGGGCTGCGACGGGTCCCCCTCCATGGCCTGGGCCAGCGTCGCCAGGCTCACTGCCAGCGACTGATCGGACAGCGTGCGCCACAGGCCCCCCAGGTCCTGCGCCGCATCCTCCGAGAGCAGCACCACCCGCGCCTGGCTCCGGCGGACGATGTTGACCACCTCGGCCTCGCTCGACGCAGGGTCCACCGGAACCACGGTCCCGCCCGCGCGAAGGATGCCGAAGTAGGCGATGGCCCACTCGGGACGGTTCTCGGAGACGAGGAGCACCCGGTCCCCCGGCTTCACTCCGCTCCGGAGGAGGAAGCTCCCGACCCGCGCCGCCCAGCGGTGCACCTCGCCGTAGGTGAAGCGCTCCTCACGCTCGCCCTCCACCCGGCGGAAGGCCACCCGGTGCCGGTAGGCGTGCACCGCGGCATCGAACAGCTCGAGCAGGTCGCGGTGGGCGTGGATGGCCTTGCGCCTCTCGCGCTCCTCTTCCAGCCCGGGGAAGACCCACTTCTCCAGCCCGGGGAGATGCACCTCGAGGAAGTACCGGCGCCAGTCGATGCCGTGCGGGTCCCAGGGAATCCTCGCCGCATCCACGGGGTCCATCGCCGCGTAGAGCGACCGGGTGTTGTCGCACCGGAAGACGTAGCGGTTCTCCCAGAGGAAGGGGAGGAACAGGTCGATGAGCGCGGACAGCGAGCCGGCCTGCTCCTCCACCCGCTCCAGCTGCTCCTTCGCTCGCTCCAGCATCGCCGAGACCCGCGGGGCACCCCACCGCGGACCGTGGTCCTCGATGCCCTTGCGGAGCAGGCGCGCGCCGGTCGCGAACAGCGGGGCGGACCGGGTCAGAAAGCTGCGCTTCGAGACCGGCTGCGGCTCCAGCCGGCTCTGCACGTCGTTCAGGAGCGCGCTGCCGGTCTCTCGCTCGCGGTAGTGCCGGCGGCGATAGAGGCCCACCAGCTCGACCGAGCGCGGGGAGTAGAAGGGGTTCGAGTCGCCCGAGGCCTGCTGGTACACGCGGCGCTCCGGGTGGCTGACCGCCCGGGCGCTGATGGCGATGAGCGAGCCGGCCACCAGGTCCACCGGGATGATGTCCAGGATGGTGCGCTCGCCGGCGGGGATGAGCGGGTGGCCCTTCAGCCCGGCGAAGGCCAGCGGCGCGGAGGTGGTGAACCCCTCGTTCCAGCCGGGGAAGGGATAGCGCAGCGCGCTCTCCACGATGCTCGGGCGGACGATGGCATAGCGGAGGTCCGGCGTGCCGGCGATTACCTGCTCACCGAGCGACTTGGTGTAGGTGTACGTGTTGGGCCAGCCCCAGCTCCGGGCGCGCTCCATTCCCGCGTCGGTGAGCTTCTGGGTGAGCCACAGCTTCCGCTCGCGCCCCACGGCAAGGCGCAGGGTCTTGTCGTCTCGCCCGTCGCGGCCGTCCTCCTCGAGCCGCTCGAGGGCCCGGGCGCGGAACTCCGAGGTGAGGGCATGGTCCTCGGCCTGCTCCCGGAGCCGTTTCACCAGCCGGGCCGCATCGTCGAGCTCGTTCTGGAGTGAGAAGTCGCGCCCGTCCAGCTCAGCCTTGCGCGGGAAGTAGCCGACGATCTCCTCGTCCTCGAACACCAGCCCGCTCTTGTTGCCGACCACGAAGGCGGTGGACACGTGCACCAGGGGCACCCCGAGCCGCTGGCACAGCTCGACCGCGTTTCGCACGCCGTAGGTGTTGATCTTCAACCCGACCTCGAGCGATGGGTTGAAGGACACGAGGCCCGCGCAGTTGACGACCACGTCCACCTGGCCGGCGAGCTGCTGCAAGGCCTGCTCCGACAGACCGAAGAGTGGATCGGTGATGTCGCCGTCCAGGACCCGGGTTCGTTCCAGGACGAACGCCTCTGCCGGGTCGTCGCCGCGGTGGTCCCGGAGCGGCTGGAAGGGCTCGCTCCGGACCACCTTCTCCACGAAGCGGGCCTCGGCGCTGCTGGCGGAGCCGCGCCGCACCAGCGCCCAGACCCGCCCCAGCACCTCGCCGTAGCGGTGGAGGAGCATGGAGAGGGTCACCTTCCCCAGAAATCCGGTGCTGCCGGTCAAGAGAACACGCTTGCCGGCGAGGGCGTCGGACACTGAGAGCACGGGCGATTCCATCGGGTTGTAGGATGGTGACTATCACCGCCGGCGGCCCGCGGGTGAAGCCCGGAACGCTGCGGCGCGTCGGCGGGCGACGGGTCCCACATCCGGTAGCGCCCCCCGCCTTGGCAGGAGCCCGGTCCGCCCCGGCCCGGTCCTGAATTCGCTCCCGGCGTGAAGGGCGGCCCGCCTAAGAACCGCCCATGGGTCCTGTCGTCCGTGCCTCGGTGCTCCTGCTCTTCTGCGCCTGCGCCCACACCGCCGCCCCGCCGCCCGCTCCGCAGCTCGACCGGAGCGCGCTTCCACCCTGGAGCGAGCAGATCCGGGTCCGGGAGGAGTGGCTCACCCACCGGCACGTGCTCCTGCTGGAGATGATGCGGCGGCACGGCGTGGGCATGTGGATCGTGGTCAACGAGGAGTTCCACGACGACCCGCTGACCCAGTTCGTGGCTCCGCCGCGCCCGTACGCCGGCAACCGCGACCTCTTCGTCTTCGTCGATGCGGGTCCCGCCGGTCTCGCGCGGCACGCGGTCACCGGCTTCTGGGAGGAGGCGCTCTCGCGCTACTTCGAGACCGACCGCGACCCGAAGCCCTGGGACCAGGCGATGAAGGCGCTGTACGAGAAGTACCGGCCGAGGACCATCGCCCTCTCCATCGACGGCAAGCGGGGCGTCACCCGCAGCCTCACGAAGACGACCCACGACGCCCTCGCCGAGGCGATGGGCCCGGAGGCGAAGGCCCGCTTCGTCCCCGCCGGGCCGCTCATCGAGGAGTATTCGGACACCCGGCTTCCCGAGGAGGCGCCGATGTACCGCAGGATGGTCGAGCTCACCGAAGCGCTCGCCCGTCGCGCGCTGTCCGCCGAGGTGATCCGCCCGGGGACCACCCGGGTGGGCGACGTCCGACGCTGGCTCTTCGACCGCGCCTGGGATCTCGGGGTGAGCCTCTGGTTCCAGCCCGACCTCCGGGTGCAGCGGAAGGGGAAGGCTCCGGACATGTCCCGCGGCTTTCTCGCCGTCGCCGACGAGGACGTGATCATCGCGCGGGGGGACGTGCTCCACCTCGACTTCGGCTTCACCTTCATGGGGCTGAACACCGACTTCCAGCGGATGGCCTACGTGCTGCGCGACGGTGAGGCGGCGGCCCCGGCGGGACTGGAGGCAGCGCTGGCCAATACCCGCACCCTCCAGGACGTGATGTGCCGCGAGGAGGCCAGGCCCGGTCGGCCGTCGGCCGAGGTCTACGAGGGCACGGTGGCGAAGATGAAGGCCCGGGGCATCACCGCGCAGATCTACTCGCACCCGCTCGGGTTCCAGGGGCACGCGCTGGGCCCCAGCATCGACATGCGTTCCGCGGCGCGGAAGGAGCCGTCCCGTCCGCTCCGTCCCGGCTCGTACTTGGCCGTCGAGCTCAACACCCGGACCGCCGTCCCCGAGTGGGGTGGGCAGGAGGTCTTCATGATGGAGGAGGACCCGGCGTGGCTCGATGGGGACGGGTACCACTTCTTCGCCGAGCAGCAGACGCAGCTGTTCCTGGTGCGCTAACCGGCCGGCCGAGCGAAGCGAGCTGCGTTTTCCGCTTCGGGATCCGGGCGATTCCTGCTGGAGTGCACGCGCTCCGGGGAATCGCCGGGGCGTGCGGGAGAGGGGAGAGTGGAAGGGTGGAGCACACCGGGTGGGCCGGACGGGTCCGTGCGCCGCTCGCGCTCGCGGCGCTATGCCTGATCGTCTGGGGTGCGGTCCCGGGCGGCACTTTTCAGGACGATGACCTGGTCGGCCCGCTCGGGCTCGCGGGCGGCTGGCGCATCCGTCCCTTCCTCCGGCTGACCTTCTCGGCGCAGGAGGCGCTGCACGGCCACCGGGCGGATCTGCTGCTGGCCGCGAACCTCGCGCTGCTCGCGATCACCGCCATCGGGGTGTGGGCGCTCGCCGTCCGCCGCCTCGGCCCGGCGGCGGCATTCCTTGCCGGCGCGGCGTTCCTCCTCCAGCCGGCACATGCCGAGGCGGTGGCCTACGTCAGCGGCCGTTCGATGGGATTGATGGCCGCGCTGTCGGTCTGGGCGATCTGGGCGCATCTTAAATCGGTCCGCGCCGACGATGCCCGGACGAGGCGTGGCTGGGCGAGCCTCTCCCTGCTGCTCCTCGTGCTCGCGGTGCTCTCCAAGGAGGTCGCGCTCGTCCTTCCGCTGCTGGCCTGGGTCGCGGCCCGCTGGGACTCCCCCGACCGCCCGTCGCGCATCCGGCCGCTGGTCGCGACCGCGGCAGGCCTCGGCGCCCTGCTCGTGCTGGCCTTTCCTCGTTACCGCACGCTCGCCGGGTGGTCGCTGGCGCAGCACGGGCCGCTGCCGGCGCTCCTCCAGCACCTCTCGGCGCTCCCCGCGCAGCTGTCGCTCTGGGTCCGGCCCTCCGCGCTCTCCCTCGTTCATGCCCCGGGGGAAGGATGGGTGCCGCCGCTCCTGGGCGCGGCGGTCCTCGCCGGCGTGATCGCCGTGGCGTGGCTCCTGCGCCGTCGTGCGCCGACGTTCGCCTTCGCGGTGGGCTGGGCGCTGCTCGCGCTCGTGCCCACCCACACGCTGCTCGCCCGGGCGGACACGGTCACCGACCGGTCGCTCCACCTCGCCTGGGTGGGGCCGGCCATCGCCCTGGGTGCACTCCTCGCCGGGTTGGTCTCCAGAGCCAGGAACCCGCGGGCCCGCGCGCTCGCCGGCGCGACCCTTCTCGCGATCGCGGTGCTCGCGGCCCAGGCGGTCCGTGCCCGCGTCCACGTCTGGTCCGACCCGCGCGCGCTCTGGACCGAGGCCGTCACCCGTGCGCCCGGGTCCGCCCGCGCCTGGAACAACCTTGGGCTGGTCCTCCTCGAGCAGGAGCCCCGCGCCGCCACCGCCGCCCTCCGCCGGGCCGTCGCGCTGTCCCCGGCCGATCCACGGCTGCTGTCCACCCTCGTCCTGATGGAGTCGCTATGCCCCACCGACGGTCCCTGCCGCTGAGCGCGACCGGGATGCTCAGCTTCACCGCCGTGCTGCTGCTGGCCACGCCGGCCAGCGCCATCAGCTCTCCGACGACGCAGAAGGAGGCCTGCAAGAAGCCCGACAAGAAGCCGCCTCCACCCGCGCCCTGCAACCGCTGCTCCGACCTGCCGAAGCTCTACAAGGAGCTCGCCGAGCAGCAGTTCCTGCGCGACAAGTTCCAGGAGTTCATCGACTGGCGACTGCCGCCCATCGCGAAGGACCCGAAGGACATGAAGAAGAGCGGGGGGCAGATGATGCGCGACTGGGTGACGGCGAGATTCACCGAGTATCTGAACTCACCCGAGGGAGGCGGCAGTGGGTTCGGTCAGCCGGAGATGGGAACCGACATCGACTCGTGCAAGCTCGTCTCCTACCCGAAGGACGACAAGGGCAAGAACCTGACGGACAAGGATGGCAACGACATCACCTGTCCGGTCTCGAAGGACGACATCAAGTCCATGTACTGCCCGGCGGTGGCAGACATGATCCTCACCCACGAGGGGCAGCACCAGACCGACTGCAAGAACAACAAGAAGTCCTCGCAACCGGTCGATCTGGCGGACTGGCGCAACTACGCCGCCTACGACGTCCGGGGCTACACCGCCGGGATCGCAAATTTGAGGAAGTCCATCGCCGCGCTCGCGAAGTCGAAGCAGTGCGGGTGGAAGGGCTCCACCCAGAAGACGAAGAAGATGCCGATGCCTCCGGTGGGCACGGACCAGCGGACCGACATCGACGTGGACGTGATTCCCACGCCCCAGGAGATCGACACCCTGGCCAAGACGCTCGGAGGGAAGAAGTGATGCTGCCCATCGCTCAGTGCCTGGTGATCCTCGCTCTCGGGACCTCGATTCGCGCGCAGAGCGAGAGGGTCGAGGTCGAGGCGCTCCGGCAGAAGTACGCGGCGTCCTGCACGCCGTCCTCGACCTCCGACGCCTGCAGGCAGATGCGCTCGAAGCTCGAGTACGCGCTCTACACGAAGCTGCTCCTCTCCATGGAGGACGGGGAGACTCCATCTCCCTCGGCCATCGAGGTGGGCCTGAAGGCCGAGACCCCCCAGCTCCGGGCGCTGGCCCTCCAGGTCTCGCCGCAAAGTCCAGCCCGGATGGCGGCGGCGGTCGCCTCGATCGACAGTCCCTACGCCACGGTCCGCCAGGAGGCGGCGAACGTCATCCGCTCCCATGGTGACGACAAGCAGCGGCGGATGCTGGAACGGCAGGTCTCGGGACGCCGGCCCGAGTACCCGGTGGCCGATGCGCCGCCGGACCCCGCGCGCCTCAAGGTGAAACCGTATCCCGGCGCGACCTACCGGTACTTCGCCAGCAACGACGAGCAGGCGTACTTCAGCACCGCCGACGCCCCGGACAAGGTGGTGGCCTTCTACACGCAGGGCGGGAAGAAGGCGTACTCGGCCAGCGAGCTGAAGCTGGCGATGAAGTCCCGCGCCATGGCCGCGATGGACCAGAGCAAGATGATCCAGCTCATGCAGGAGGCGCAGGCGAAGGGACAGGACCCGACCCAGGCGATGATGGCCTGGCAGAAGAGCCTCGCCGGCCTCGGCACGGATCCGACCCGGAACTTCGAGGAACGCGAGGGCGTGCTGTCACCCCGGTACATCCCGGCCGACGACATGTTCAGCAGGGTGGTGGTGGTCTTCCGCGACGAGCTCGTGGGAGCCACCGCCATCGTCGTCCCGGTGCCGTCGCCGGCCTCGGAGGCGGCGATGGACGTGAGCGGGGACGAGGTGATGCAGATGGTCGCCCGGCAGCAGTTCATGCAGCAGCCGATCATCGACACGCCCCCGGCCGGGGACTGAGCTGGAGCGCCGCGGGTCACTGACCGGCGCGGCGCCGCTCCGCGAACCTTCCCTGCTGGCGCCTCGGATGCGGGGGCGACCGGAAGAGACGGTTCCGGTCGCTCCCGTCGATCGGGTCAGGGCACGATGTTCGGCGTGCCCGAGTCGTACCGCGCCTTGGCGGGGAGCGTTCCCACCGTGCCGCTGAGCGGATCCACCCAGGGCCAGGTCCGCGTCCCGAAGAAGGCCGGCTTGCTGCTCAGGTAGAGCGAGGGCGGGAGCGTCCTCGCCCCGCTCGCCCAGACGGTCCGGCCGTTCACCGAGTCCCAGTTCCCGTCGCGCCAGATGTGGGCCTTGGCGTATCCGTTGTCCCAGTTCCCGCCGAACATGAAGTTGTTGCCGAGGGCGAAGATGGGCGTCCCGCTCCGGGAGGAGGGGTTGGTCTCGTAGACGTTGCCCCCGCGGAGCACGTTCCCAACGAAGGCGCTGTCGTGGGTCCACGCGTCCACGCCCACCGCGCGGAGGTTGCCGGTGACGTTCCCGGACGAGTTCCTTCCGGTGGCGTAGTTGCGGAAGTGAACGTGCCAGCCGGAGTTGCCGTGCGTGGTGGCCGAGCCGATGTTGGGCGTCCAGTTGCCCTCGATCAGATCGTGATGGGTGAACGCGCCGTGGCTGTCGTCGATCGCGTTCTCCTGCCAGCCCGGCGAGTTCCAGATGACCGCGTTGTCCACGTAGTTGTAAGCGATGACGTTCCCGCCGCCGCTGGCGATGGAGACGATCGGCTTGTTGTTGTTGATGGAGATGTTGTTCTCCACCAGGCTCGCCGAGCTGCCGGTGCCAATCACGATGCCGTAGGCCTGACCGCCCGGGTTCTGGTCCCGGGACTCGTGCACGTACGAGTCACGGATGACGCAGCGGTAGCAACGCCCGAGGCCGATGTTGTAGCCGTCCTTCCCGGGGTGAGCCGAGTCGGAGCCCCGCGAGCCGTCCGCCTCCACGTTCTTGGCCCAGGCGTAGGACATGTAGCTGAAGGCGATGGTCCCGCCCGGGAAGCCCCACTGGTTGTTGCCGCCGGCCACGGCGATGTTCTCGATTCCCGACCAGCGGTTGCCGAGGAACACCGAACGGTTGTCCTTCGCCACCATCCGCCAGACCTGCGGGGAGCGCCACTGCATGAAGTCCTTCGTCAGGGGCTCCTTCAGGTAGAGGGTGTTCCCGCTGATGGCGGTGATCTCGCTGGCCTGCCCCACCGAGCGCCACCGTGGGACGGCGTTCACTGCGGCGGCGTTCGCGCTCGAGAGGTCGTTCACGTTGACCCCCGGAGCTCCGGTGCTCGGCCCGGCCCAGGAGAAGGAGGGCTGCCGCTTGAAGTACTCGCCGTCGTAGAACCAGACGAAGCTGGCGTTGAGCTGGACGCTCCCGGTCGCCGTCGCCGGGCCGTCGAGCATGTCGATGGTAATGACGTCGCCCACCGCGAACCGGCTGGCGTCCGTCACCGCGATGGTGTTCGTGCCCATCCAGGCGTTGGCGGTGACGGCGGTCACGCGGAAGTCGCCGTCGTTGAAGCCGCCCCGGTGACCGAAGAGCACCACCGTGCCGTACTCGGGGATGGTGCCGTTGGCGACGAGACGCGTCCGGTCGGCGCCCTCGCCGCGGATGGTCACGTTGTCCACCGTGACGTAGAGCCCCACCCGGCCGCCCTTGTTCGGAAGGGATTGTGGATTCACGTAGTAGGTCCCGGCCTTGAGGAGGACGATTCTCCGGCTGCTCGGGGTGGCCGCCGCGCCCGCGGCGTTGATCGCCGCCTGCATCGCGCTGGTGAATGCCGCTGCGTTGCCCTGGCCGGCGAGAGCCGGGTTCACCGAGTAGCCCCCGTAGGGATTCCCCGCCGGGAGCCACACCGCCGCCGGTCGGACCGGGTCGTTGTCCCTGGGCACGCCGCCCGGGATGCCTGGTGCCCAGCGAGTCTGGAACTGCTTGGGAAGGAACGAGGAGTCGATCGCCTCCGTGTCGGTCCCGATCTCCGAGGCTTCCCGGCCATCGTCGGCGCCGGAGGGACCGCAGCCCGAGGCCGCGGCGAGGAGCAGGGAGAGAACGGCGGCGGTCGTCGCTGAGGATCGTGTAGTCGTCATGCCTTTCCGCGTTCGGGCGACTCGTGGAAGCGCCCGGTTCGTTGTGGAGCGCGGACCCTCACACGCGTGGCGCGAAGCACGAAGGAATCATGGCGATGTGGTCAGGTGTGGCTCGTGCCCCAGGCCCGAGACCGACCGAGCACGCTCGCCGTCGAGAGCGGATTTCTCCAGCTCTCTCCGGGTGACAGTGTGTTTACGAATGTCGCATGATGTGCCGCAGGGAGCGCATCAGCGCTCCTCCGGGCAGCGATAAGCGACTCCGGAGGCTGCCGCGGTGGTGCCGTAGGCCATGCTCGCCGGGCTCGACGCCCGGGCGACCACGAGGTGCGTGGCGCCGTGCACCGCCGCGCGCCTCCGGAGCTCGTTCACCGCGGAGGTGTGGAGGGCATCCTCGGGCGCCAGCAGCTCCGTGGACATCCGGACCGCCAGCGCGCCGAGCGGCTCGCAGTGATCCGCGGGCACCTCCAGCAGCACCGCGGAAGGAGCCGGCACCGTCGCGCTCGGGGTCGCGCAGCCAGCGACCAGGAGCACGAGCGAGATGAGAGCACCGCGCATCATCGGCGGAAGTTCACCGCGGAATTCCGGCCACAGGCAACTGGTCTGAAGAAGGTTCGGCGGCCTGGGCCACGGGTGAACGCGCACCTGCGTCGCATCGGCGGGTTCCCGCGTGCGCCGTGGACGATCGGTGCGTTCACATCGAATGCCCGATGGTCGGTTCGCGCCATCCGGCTGCTCCTCTGCTCCGTCCCCTAACCTCCGCGGGGTCCAGGCGTTGGACCCAGTGTCGACGGCCGGAAAGTGGGAAAGCAACCGCCCGTCACAGGTCGGCTCGCCGCGGGGGTCCCCCCCAACTCGCAGGCGGGCCGCCTTTTTTTGACCGGCGCTGGCGAGCACCGTGGCGCTCACCACACCCGGCACCTTGGCCAGCACGTAGTTCACCCGGTACTCGTGAAGCGAATGCAGCCGCGGTCATTCCCTCGCCTCCTCCGACGCACGGGAGAGGATCCACGACCGTACCTTCCCCGCGTTGCGGCCCAGCGGTCGGCTCCGCGACACCAGCCAGTACCCGTAGTCGATGGGCAGTGGCCGGCGGCGGGTCGCGGCCACCAGCTGGCCGGTGGCGAGGAAGGAGCGCACCAGCGCGAGGCGCCCCAGCGCCACCCCGTGGCCGGCGAGCGCCGCGTGGATCGCCTGCTCGTACTGGGTGAAGCGGAGGACCCGGAACGGCCTGGGCCGCGGCGCGCCCGAGGCCTTGAGCCAGTGGGCCCAGTGGAGCAGCGGATGTGTCGGGTCGTCGTAGTCGAGGAGGACCGCCTTCCCGTCTTGCGCCGGGCCGTCGAGATCCATCGGGCGGCTGGAGACCGGGAGCAGCTCCTCGCCGAACAGCCGGACCGCGCCCGAGGGCGCGCGCTCCGTCGGGCAGTAGCGCACGGCGAGGTCGATGGCCTCGCGCTCCAGGTCGAGCACCCGGTTGCTGGCCACCACCCGCAGGTCCACGTCGGGATGGATCGCCTGGAGCTCGCCCAGCCGGGGCAGGAGCCAGAGCGCGGCGAAGCCGGTGGAGGTGGTGAGGGCCACCGAGCTCGGGTCCACCGGCCGGAGCGCCTCGATGGCCTCGCCGAGCTGATCGAGCCAGGCGTCGGCGGTGCGGAAGAGGCGCGCTCCCTCCGGCGTCAGCTCGACGCTTCGGTGCCGGCGGACGAAGAGCGCGCACCCCAGCGCGTCCTCCAGGGCGTGGATCTGCCGGCTGAGGGCCGGCTGGGTGATGGCCAGCTCGCGGGCGGCGGCGGTGACGTTGAGGGACCGTCCCACCGCGACGAAGCCGCGGAAGAGCTCCAGGGGCGGGAGGTTCAGGAGTCGGGGTGGCATTCCTGCTCCGCATGCGAACCGGCCCGACACGGCATTGGAGCCCGACCCGGCGGTTGCGTACTGAAGAGGCCCATGGACCCGAGCAT
>RPRB01000068.1 GCA_003818285.1 Myxococcaceae bacterium | reverse complement strand
CGCGCGCCGTGGCTACCGGACGCCGCGGCCATGACTGCTGTGACGCCGCGGCCTTGACCGGTCTGACGCAGGGTCTTGACCATCGCGCGCCGTGGCTACCGGACGCCGCGGCCTTGACTGCTGTGACGCCGCGGCCTTGACCGGTCTGACGCAGGGTCTTGACCATCGCGCGCCGTGGCTACCGGACGCCGCGGCCTTGACCTAACGTCGCCGCCCGCGATGCTGGCGGTGGTGATGGCCGGCCTGCTGCTCTCCACTCCTCCCGGCGACGTGGAGCAGGCCCGGGCCGACTTCGAGCGAGGTGCGGCGCTGTACCGCGCGGGAGATTTTCGCGCTGCGCTCGCCGCCTTCGAGGCGGCCCAGGCCCGTGCCCCGGCCCCCCAGGCGCTGTTCAACATCGCCCGTTGCCAGGAACAGCTGGGGCAGCTCGCCGATGCCGTCGACTCGTACAGCGCGTACCTCGCCGCCGCGCCGGACGCGCCGGATCGGGCTGCGGTGACCGCACGCATCGAGGAGCTCCGCGCCCGACTTCCTCTCGAGGCGTCGCTGCGCATCTCGGTGGAGCCACCCTCCACGGTGTCGGTGGACGGCGAGCCGGCGGGCCTCTCTCCGGTCGCCGTCCGGCTCAGCCCCGGGGTCCACCGGGTCCGCGCCGCGCAGGAGGGCTACCAGCCGCTGGAGCGGGAGGTGGAGCTCGCGCCGGGCGCCCGCATCCAGCTCGAGCTGTCGCTGGTTCCCCTGGTTCCGGTGGCCGCGGGGCCCGAGCGCGCACCCGACGCGGCCGTGCGCGATGCCGTGGCGCCCGTTCCGAAGAGCCCGCCGCGCCGCTGGACCTGGGTTGCCACGGGGCTCGCCGCCGCCAGCCTCGGCGCGGGGATCGCGTTCGGGGTGAGCGCGCACCAGGCGCAGGACACCCTCAAGGACGGAACCCCGCGGAGCCCGGAGCAGGTCCAGCAGGTCTACGACACCGCGGTCGCACGCAGCAACGCAGCCAACGGCTTCTACGCCGCGGCCGGCATCGCCGGGGCTGCGGCGATCGCCCTGTTCTTTCTCGAGCCGCACCTCGCCGCGCCGCCGGAGGCGCGCTAAGTGCTCCGACCGGGGTGTGCTGACGCTGCGGCGACCGATCCTCTCGCTGCAACGTGCAGCCTCGTCGCTGCGGGAGCGATCGCTCTGGTCCTGCTCGCGGGCTGCAACCTCGACCTCACCGGCGCGACCTGCAACACCAACGAGAACTGCCCCGTGCGGCAGTTCTGCTCGGTTCCCGCCGGCGCCAGGCAGGGAACCTGTCAGCTCGGAGAACGGATCACCGCCACGCTCGCGCTCGGCGCGGATCCCTCCCTCATCCCGGCCGGTAGCTCCACCCAGGCCTTCGCCACCCTCACCGCCGAGGGAGGGCCTCCGGTGCCTGACGGCGGCCTGGTGACGGATCTCGTCTCCTGGAGCGTGGACCCGGCCAGCGAGAGCGTCATCTCGGTGGGAAATCTCGAGGGAACTCGCGGCCTCGTCCAGGGGCTCCGTCCCGGGCAGGGCCTCCTGGTAGGGACGATGAGCTTCGCCGGGCAGCAGCTCCGGGCCACCACCACCGTCGTGGTGAGCAACGCCGAGCTCCAGCGCGTGGTCGTGGTGCCGGACCGGGTCCAGTACGCCGTGGGCACGGCAGGCAACGCCACCGCCATCGGCTTCTTCAGCGACGGCTCCCACGCCGACCTGACCTCGCTGGTGAAGTGGACGAGCAGCGCGCCCTCCGTGCTCGCCGTGTCCACGACCTCCGGAAGCTGGGGGCGGCTCAGCGCGCAGGCGCCGGGCCAGGCGCTGATCCAGGCCAGCTACCTCGACGTCACCGGGGCGACCTCGGTGAAGGTCAGCAACGCCACGCTGACCGGGCTCGCCATCTCTCCGCTCGAGCCTCGCGGGGTCCAGGGGACGGACCTCGCCCTGGAGGCAACCGGCGCCTTCTCCGACGGGTCGGCACAGCCCATGACTCGCTCGGTGCAGTGGAGCGTGGATGACCAGAGCATCGGGTACTTCAGCTCGCCGGGGATCGTGACCCTCCTGAGCGCGGGGACCACCACCGTGCGCGCCGTCGCCTCCAACCAGCAGGCCGCGGCGGAGCTCGCCGTCGTGCCCGAGGCGCCGGTCCAGCTGGAGATCTCCCCTGCCCTCCCCGACGCCATCCAGGTGAACGGCACCGCCCGGCTCTCGGCGTGGCTCACCCACCAGGACGGGACCGCGGTGCCGACCGCTCCGGCCTGGAGCAGCGTCGACCGGACCGTGGACGTCTCGTCCATCGGCGAGGTGACCGCCGTCCAGCAACCGGGCGTGGGCACGGTGATCGCCAACCAGGGGGGCCTCGACGCACGGGCCTCCATCGAGGCGACGGTCGATGCCATCGTGGGGTGGCACGTGTGGCCGCCCGAGCTGGTGGTGCCGGTCGGCGCCGAAGGCTCGCTGGTGTTCGAGCGCATCCTGTCCGGCGGCATCGTGCAGGACCTGACCCAGGTCGCCGGCTGGAGGCCACAGGGCGCCGATGCAGGCATCGACGTCGACACCGGCGAGCGCGGGGGCACGGTTCGCACCCGCGAGCCGGGGAGCCGGCTCTCCGTGGTGGGGATCATCCCCGGTGCGGCGGCCGGGGCCTGGGTCCGAGCTCCGGCGGGCACCCCCACGCTGGAGATCGTTCCGCCTTCGGGCACGGTCCCGGTCGGAGGCCGGACCCGCGTCGCGGCGGTGGGCCACTGGCCCGACGGCACCGTGGTGGACGTGACCTCCGCGACCAGCTGGAGCGCGACTCCCGGGGGCGTCCTCACGCAGGGGGACGGGCCCAGCGCGGGCCTGGTGCTGGGCGGCGTGGATGCGGGCGTCGCCACGCTGCGCGCCCGCTTCGGGTCCGCCACCGCGCAGGCGCAGCTCGAGGTGGAGGCAGACCCGCCGGTGCTCGAGATCTGGCCGCCGGTGGCGACGCTCGCGGCCGGGACCGCGCTCCCGGTCACGGTGATACTCCTCACTGCCTCCGGCGATTCGACGGACGTCACCGCCGACGCGGTCTGGCGCTCGAGCCAGCCGAGCGTGGCCATGGTCACCAACGCCCCGGTCCAGCGCGGAACGCTCCTCGCGCAGGCCCCGGGAAGCGCTGTCCTCGTCGCCGGGCTCGACGAGGTCCAGGCAAGCGTCTCGGTGCTGGTGACCGACGCCACCCTCCAGGAGATCGCGCTGCAAGCCCCCGCGAGCATCGTCACCTGGGCTCCCGCCACCTTCGGGGCGAGCGGCACGTTCTCCGACGGCACGGTGCAGGACCTCACCCGGTGGGTCACCTGGGCTCCCCAGGATCCCGCGCTGCTCCGGATCCGTGGCACCGGCCCCGATCGCGGCATCGCCCGCGGCGTCGACGCGGGCACGGTCCAGGTCTACGCCCATCCCCTGGGCGGCGAGGCGCGCAACGTCTGGGTGACCGTGACCGGCGCGCCGCCGTCCTCCCTCGTCCTGGAGCTCCCCGGCGGACCGGTCGCGGCGGGGACCCGGCCCCGGGTCCGGGCAATCGCCCGGGCGCCGGACGGAACGAGCGTCGACGTGACCGCGGAGGCGGAGTGGATCAGCTCGGACCCGTCTTTCGCCACGGTGTCGAGCGTGGTCCTCCCGGGCTCGGTCCGCGCGCTCCGGTCCGGCGCGCCCACGCTCACCGCTCGCTTCGGCGGGCTGACCGCCGGGGCGCCGCTGCAGATCACCGGCGGGACGCTCACCCGCCTGTCGGTGACCGCACCGGGCGCCCTGACCGTGGGCGCCTCCGCGACCGCCACCGCCACGGCGACGCTGTCGGGCGGTGGGACGCAGGTCCTCGCGGACGACCTCGTGTGGTCGTCGGACGACCCGAGCATCCTCGCCGTCTCCAACGCTCCAGCCGGACGCGGGCGTCTGCTCGCGATCCGCCCTGGAACGACGACGCTCCGGGCCCGGACCCGATCGGGTCTTCCCTTCTTGCAGGCAACAGCGCAGGTGTCGGTGTCCGCGCCCGCGCTGCGGAGCCCCCACGCTCCGGCCCTTCGGGACGCCGGAATCAGGCAATAGGATCCTGACGTGACCTGGCTGCTCTGCTGCTGATGCGGCGGATGCAGGAGACCTTCCAGGCTCGCACCGCCGTCCCGCGGGGTCCTGACCCAGGCCTCCGAGGAAGTGGCACATGGCGCGCCAACTGCCACGGTGCTACCTCGCTGTCACCGGCATGGACGCTCCTCCCCAGGACGCCGTGTCCCACCCCACCCCGGACCGGGTGCTGGTGGTCGACGACGAGCGAAACATCCGTTCGATGATCCGCGTGTGCCTGGAGCAGGCGGGCTGCGAGGTGCGCGAGGCCAGCTCGGCCGAGGCGGGGCTGGCGGCCCTGGCCTCCGGACCCGTGGACGTGGCCTTCGTGGACCTGCGGCTCGGAACCGGGAGTGGCCTCGACCTGGTGCCGGCGCTCCTGGCCGAGGACCCGGATCTCGACGTGGTGGTCATCACCGCCTACGCGTCGATCGATACCGCGATGGAGGCGGTCCGGCGTGGGGCACGCGACTATCTCCCGAAGCCCTTCACTCCGGCGCAGATCCGCGCGCTGGTGGAGCGCCTGCGCGAGCGCCGCCGGCTCCGGGCGCGGGTGGAGACGCTCGAGGACCGCCTCGCGGGCGTGGATCCCGATGCCCTCCTGGAAACACGCTCGGCGGCGATGCAGGCCGCGCTGTCCCTGCTTCGCCGCGCGGCCGCCTCGGACGCCGCGGTGCTCCTCCGGGGCGAGAATGGCACCGGCAAGAGCGTTCTCGCCCGTGCGCTGCACCGGCTCTCCCCGCGCTCGGAGAAGCCGCTGGTCACCGTCAGCGCGCCCACCCTGTCGGACCAGCTCCTGGTCTCCGAGCTGTTCGGTCACGCCCGCGGCTCGTTCACCGGCGCCGTCCGAGACGCCTCGGGAAAGGTCGAGGCCGCCGAGGGCGGCACGCTGTTTCTCGACGAGATCGGCGAGCTCGGGCCCACCACCCAGGCGCAGCTCCTGCGCTTCCTCCAGGAGAAGGCCTACGACCGGGTGGGCGAGACGCGGACCCGCCACGCCGACGTCCGCATCGTCTCGGCCACCAACCGCGAGCTGGAGGCCGACGTCCGTTCGGGCAGGTTCCGCGAGGATCTGCTCTACCGCCTCAACGTGGTGGAGATCCCCGTGCCGCCCCTGCGCGAGCGGCGCGAGGACATCCTCCCGCTGGCGCGGGGGATGCTCCGCCAGTTCGCGGCCTCGCTCCACCGACCCGGGCTGGATTTCGCGCCGGAGACCATTCCGGTCCTCGAGTCCTATCCCTGGCCCGGAAACGTTCGCGAGCTACGAAACGCGGTCGAGCGGGCGGCCATCGTCTGGCCCGCCGACACCCTTCCTCCGGCCGCCTTCCCGGAGCGGATCGCCGCCACCGAGGGCGCGGCCCCGGTTCTCGGCGGGCCGTTCACCCTCGACCAGATCGAGCGCGAGCACATCCTGCGGCTGATGGCCACCGCTCCGACGCTCGACGAGGCCGCGCGCCTCCTGGGGATCGACGCGTCCACGCTGTGGCGGAAACGGAAGAAGTTCGAGGGCGGCTGAGCCTGGTCGCTGGCGCGGCCCTGCGCGCTTCCGCAGGCGTCCCCCTGGTGCGGGGGGCTGAGTCGTCGCTGGCGCGCCGGACTGAGCCTGCCACGGCCACCTCAGGCCGATGCCTGCGCGCCGCCCACGCTCGCCTGCTGGTCGGGGAGCTCGATCCAGAACACCGCGCCTGCACCCGGAGCGCTCTCCACGCCCACCTTGCCCCCGTGGGCCTCGACTACGTCCCTGACGATCGACAGCCCGAGGCCGGCTCCTCCCGGTGCCGAGCCGGGGATCCGGTAGAACTTCTCGAACAGGCGCGGCTGGTACTCGGGAGCGATGCCCGGCCCGTCGTCCTGCACCTCGATGCGGACCCCGCCGTCCTTTCGGAGCGCGCGCACCCGCACCGGGCGTCCCGGAGGGCCGTGGCGGACGGCGTTGGTGAGCAGGTTGCTCAGCGCGAGGTCGATGCGGTCGGGATCCGCGGTGACGAGCTCCGCCCCCGGCTGGATCTCCAAGTCCACCGGCACGTGGCGCTGTTCGCTCCCGTCCCGCGCCGCCTGACGGGCCTGCTCCAGCATCAGCTCGGTGGAGATCTCCCTTGGGTGCAGCTCGAGGCGGCCGGAGCGGATCCGCGCCAGGTCCAGCAGGTCGTCGACGATGCCCTGGAGCCGCTCGCACTCCTCGCGGGCGGCCCCTATCAGGTCGAGCTGCTTCTCGTTCAGCGGCCCCACCGACTGCTCGGCCAGGAGATGGATCGCCATGCGCAGGCTGGTGAGCGGGGTGCGGAACTCGTGGGCGACGGTGGCCACCAGGTCGTCCTTGAGCTCGTCGAATCTCCGGACGCGGGTGATGTCCTGCAGCACCACGGTGACGCCCAGCAGCTGCCCCTCGTCGCTGGACACCGGGTTGGCCCGCGGCAGCAGCGCGCGATTGCCGTCGCTCGACTCCACGACCAGTGCATCCTCGAAGCCCCGCGGCTGGACCGTGGGGGCACCGGCGAGCACCTCGCCCCGCATCCGGTCCACGCGTTCGCGCACCGCCGGAGGCGCGGCGGAGAGATTCCCGTCGGAGGCGCGAATCCCGAGGATATGCTCGGCCGCGCGGTTGGCGTTGGTGACCTTCCCCGTCGCGTCGAAGACGATCACCGGGTCGGGCAGGCTGTCGATGGTAGCCTGGGCCGCCAGCTGCGCCTCGAGCAGCTCGCCAAGGCTCGAGTCCCGGTAGCGTTGCAGGCTCTCGGCCATGGCGTTGAAGTCGCTGGCCAGCTGGGAGATCTCCGAGCCTGCACCGTCGGGGATCCGCATCCGGGCAGCGTAGTCCCCCTGCCCGAGCCGGCGGACGGACTGGCCGAGCACCGCGATCGGCCTGAGCGCCCGCGAGCTCAGCGCCGCCGAGGCCAGGAGCCCCAGCACCAGCGCCGCCAGCACGCCCACCACCAGCACCGTCTGCACGAACTCGCTGCGCCGGCGGAGATGGACGCTCTTCAGCACCATCGCATCCTGGTTCAGGGCCAGGATCTCGTCCGCCGCGGCCTTCACCCGGCCGAACCCCGGCTGGAGCACCTCGAGGTAGCGGGAGCGGAGATCCCCCGTGGTCGCGAGGAGGGCGTCGTAATCGGCCTCGTAGCGGGTCCAGGCCTCGCGAAGCGCCGAGGCCGCCTCCCTCTCGCCGGGCTCGGTGATGTTCTGCTCCTCCACCTGCAGCTCGCGCTCGAACGCCGGGCGATGCTCGGCCGCCAGGGCCAGCCCGCGCTCGCGTTCGCTGATGACCAGGAAGAGCGCACCGCTGTCGAGGCGCTCGATGGACTCCTTCATTCGCTGGGCGGCCAGCACGCTCCGGTAGTTGTCGGCCAGGATGCTCTCGCCGGCGCGTCCGAGGGCGCTGGTGGTGACCACGGTGATCACCACCACGACCGCCAGCGCGACGGCGAGTGGAGCCTGGGCGATCAGCAGCCGGGTCCGCAACATCATTCCCGCGTGCCTCCCAGGGCAACCACCTGGACGTCCAGGTCCTCGGCCTCCCGGACCAGGCGGATGTCCGCGGTCAGCCCGAGCAGCCGCCGCCAGCCGCCGTGGTGCGAGCGACCGATGAGCATGAGACCCACGCTGTGGCTGCGGGCGAAGTCGAGCAGCGCCGGGACCGGATCCGAGGCCCTGAGCCGGACAACCTCCGCTCCCAGCGCGCGCGCCCGGTCGATGTTCTCCAGCAGGTGCCGCTGGGCCTCGGAGTCGATCCGGTGCGGCGCCTCCTGCGGCGTCTCCACGTACACCACGAACCAGTCGGTGTTGAGCCGCCCGGCGACGCGCGATCCGCGGCGGAGGAGCTCGGCGGCCCGGGGCGGGTACGAGGACATGCACACCATCACCCGCGCCCCGGTGGGCCGCTGGGCCTCGGGGGAGGTCTCGCGGCGCAGCGTGTCTCGCTCCAGCGACTCCGCAACCTCCCGGAGCGCCAGCTCACGCAGCGTCGCGAGATTCCCTTTCTGGAAGAAGCGCTCCAGCGCCTGGGGGACCTTGTCGCTGGCGTAGATCTTCCCCGCCCGGAGCCGTTCCTCGAGATCCTCCACCGCGAGGTCCAGGTTCACCACCTGGTCGGCGGTCTTCAGCCAGGCGTCGGGGATGGTCTCCCGCACCCGGACGCCGGTGGCCCGAGCGACGAGATCGTTCAGCGATTCGAGGTGCTGCACGTTGAACGCGCCGATGACGTTGATGCCTGCGGCGATCAGCTGCTCCACGTCCTGCCATCGCTTGCGATTCCGGCTTCCCGGGGCGTTGGTGTGCGCCAGTTCATCCACCACCGCGATCTCGGGATTCCGGGTCAGGACGGCCTCGAGGTCCATCTCCTCGACCTCCACGCCGCGGTACTCGATCGTCCTCCGGGGGATCACCTCCAGGCCCTCGATGAGGGCGGCGGTCTCCGCTCGCCCGTGGGTCTCGACGAAGCCCACCACCACGTCCACGCCGCGCTCGCGGAGCGCGTGCGCTTCCTCCAGCATCCGGTAGGTCTTCCCGACGCCGGCGGCGAAACCGATGTAGAGCTTGAGCCGTCCGCGCTTTCCCTGGCGCACCAGCGCCAGGAAGTCCTCCGCCCTCTTCTCCGGGCGGTCGCGGACGGAGGTCATGGGCCCCGGGTGGCCGACGGCCCGCCGGGTCGGGGAGCCCCGAACTGCCGGTCGAGAGCGAGGTTGAGGGTCAGCACGTTCACCCGGGGCTCACCGAGCACGAGCAGGTCCCGCCGCTCGGTCAGCGACTCGACCAGCGCCCGGACCCGCTCCTCGCTCACGCGCCGCGCTCGCGCCACGCGGGGAACCTGCCACAGCGCTGCCGGCGGCGACAGGTGTGGGTCGAGACCGCTGCCCGACGAGGTCACCAGCTCCACCGGAACCGGCTCCCGGGCATCGGGGTTCTCCGCCGCGAGCTTTCGCAGCGCGTCGGAGGCGGAGTCCCGGAGCTTCTTGCTGGTCGGCCCCAGGTTGGTCCCTGACGAGCTGGTGGCGTCCCAGCCGTCCTTCCCCGCCGCCGAGGGCCGGGGGTGGAAGTAGCTGGGGGTGGCGAAGCCCTGGCCGAGCAGCTCGGACCCGACGACCCGGCCGCGCTCGTCCTTCACGAAGCTCCCGTCAGCCCGCCAGGGGAACAGCACCTGGGCCAGGCCGGTGGTGACCAGCGGGTAGACCAGCCCGGTCAGGACGAGGGTGACCGCGGTGACCCGGAGAGCGATGACCAGTTCCTTGCGCATGACGTTCCTCAGACCAGACCGAGCGCGGCGACCACCACGTCGATCGCCTTGATGCCGACGAAGGGCACGATGACGCCGCCCACGCCGTAGATGAGCAGGCTTCGCTTCAGCAGCGCCGCGGCGCCGACCGGGCGGTAGCGGACGCCGCGGAGCGCCAGCGGGATGAGGGCGATGATGATCAGCGCGTTGAAGATGACCGCGGAGAGCACCGCCGAGTAGGGCGAGGCGAGGTGCATCACGTTCAGGGGGGCAATCTCCGGGTACACCCCCATGAAGAGCGCGGGGAGGATGGCAAAGTACTTCGCCACGTCGTTGGCGATGCTGAAGGTGGTCAGGGTGCCGCGGGTCATCAGCAGCTGCTTCCCCACCTCCACCACCTCGAGGAGCTTGGTGGGGTTGGAGTCCAAATCCACCATGTTCCCGGCCTCCTTCGCCGCCTGGGTTCCGGTGTTCATCGCCACTCCCACGTCGGCCTGGGCCAGCGCCGGGGCGTCGTTGGTGCCGTCGCCGGTCATGGCCACCAGCTTCCCCTTGGCCTGCTCCTCGCGAATGAGGCGCATCTTCGCCTCGGGCGTCGCCTCGGCGAGGAAGTCGTCCACCCCCGCCTCCCGGGCGATGGCGGCGGCGGTGCGCGGGTTGTCGCCGGTGATCATCACCGTCCGGATGCCCATTGCCCGGAATCGGTCGAAGCGCTCCTTGATGCCTCCCTTGACCACGTCCTTCAGGTGGATGACCCCGAGGATCCAGGCGCCCTCGGAGACCGCGAGCGGGGTACCGCCCGAGTCGCCGATGCGCGAGGCGATGTCCCGGAGCTCCTGGGAGACGGCGCCTCCGAGTGATTCCACGTGGCGGGCCACGGCGTCGACGGCGCCCTTGCGGATGACGCGGCTGCCCAGGTCCACGCCGCTCATCCGGGTCTGCGCGGTGAAGGGCACGAAATGCGCGTCCTGCCCCACCTCGCGTCCACGCAGCCGATAGCGCTCCTTCGCCAGCACCACGATGCTCCGCCCCTCCGGCGTCTCGTCGGCGAGGCTGCTGAGCTGGGCGGCGTCGGCCAGGTCCTCGATCCGGACGCCGGCCAGGGGCAGGAGCTCGGTGGCCATGCGGTTGCCCAGGGTGATGGTGCCGGTCTTGTCCAGGAGCAGCGTGTCCACGTCCCCCGCCGCCTCCACCGCCCGTCCGCTGAGGGCGATGACGTTCTTGCGGAGCAGCCGGTCCATCCCGGCGATCCCGATGGCGGAGAGAAGGCCGCCGATGGTGGTGGGGATGAGGCAGACGAGGAGAGCCACCACCGCCGTGGTCGAGAGCTTCACCCCGCTGTAGACCGCCAGCGGGACCAGGCTCACGCACGCGAAGAGAAACACTGCGGTGAGCCCCACCAGGAGGATGTGCAGGGCGATCTCGTTGGGCGTCCGCTGGCGCGCCGCGCCCTCCACCAGGGAGATCATCCGGTCGAGGAAGGACTCGCCGGGGTTGGCGGTGATCCGGACCACGATGCGATCGGAGAGGACCTTGGTCCCCCCGGTCACCGCGCTCCGGTCTCCCCCGCTCTCCCGGATGACGGGCGCGGACTCGCCGGTGATGGCGCTCTCGTCCACCGAGGCGATGCCCTCGACGACCTCGCCGTCGCCGGGGATGTACTGTCCGGCCTCCACCACCACCGTGTCGCCCTTGCGGAGGGTGGAGGCGGAGACCTTCTCCTCTCGCCCGTCCACCAGCTTCCGGGCCTCTACGTCCTTCCGCATCTTCCGCAGCGATGCGGCCTGGGCCTTCCCGCGGCCCTCGGCCACTGCCTCGGCGAAGTTGGCGAAGACCACGGTGAACCACAGCCACAGCGAGACCAGGGCGGTGAACCACAGCGGCGCCGAGCGCTGGGCCACGACGAGGTCATGGAAGAACTGGACGGTGGTGAGGACCGCGCCCACCTCCACGACGAACATCACCGGATTGCGGATCACCTCCCGAGGCGAGAGCTTCCGGAAGCTGTCCCAGATCGCCGGGCGGACGATCGACGGGTCGAAGAGCGAGAGCTCTCGGGTCGGAGCGGACATAGCTCAGTAGACCTTTCCGGCCAGGCCGGCGAAGTGCTCGACGATGGGACCCAGCGACAGCGCGGGGAAGAAGGTCAGCGCGCCGACGATCAGCACCACCGAGACGAGGAGGAAGGTGAACAGCGGGCCGTTGGTCGGGAACGTGCCCGGTCCCGGCGGGACGACCTTCTTGCCCACCATGGACCCGGCGATGCCCAGGGCGGGGATGATCATCAGGAAACGCCCGGTGAGCATCGCCAGTCCGAGCAACGTGGTGTACCAGGGTGTGTTCGCGTTCAGTCCCGCGAAGGCCGAGCCGTTGTTCCCGGTGCCGCTGGTGAAGGCGTAGAGGATCTCGCTCAGCCCGTGGGGTCCGGCGTTGTTCAGCGAGGACGTGCCCCACTGGGTCACCGAAGCCCAGGCGGTGAAGCCGAGGATGATCAGCGGAAAGATGAGCACGTACAGCATCGCCAGCTTCATCTCCCGGCTCTCGATCTTCTTTCCCAGGTACTCGGGCGTGCGCCCCACCATCAGCCCGGCGATGAACACCGAGAGCACGACGAAGATCAGCATCCCGTAGAGGCCGGCGCCGACCCCGCCGAAGATCACCTCGCCGAGCTGGATGTTCACCAGCGGGACCAGCCCACCCAGCGGGTTGAAGCTGTCGTGCATCGAGTTCACCGCGCCGCAGGAGGCATCGGTGGTCACGGTGGCGAACAGCGCCGAGGCGGCGGTCCCGAAGCGGACCTCCTTCCCTTCCATGTTCCCGGCGCGGTGGTCGAGCACGAGCGAGGCCAGCCCCTGATTCGGCTTCGCCTCGGCCCAGTGCGCGACCAGCGCCCCGCCGAGGAAGAGCACCGCCATCGCGGCGAGAATGGCCCAGCCCTGACGGCTGTCGCGGGCCATCCGTCCATAGGTGTAGGTGAGGCCGGCGGGGATGGCGAAGATGAGCCAGAGCTCCACCAGGTTGGTGAAGGGGCTCGGGTTCTCGAACGGATGGGCGCTGTTGACGTTGAAGAAGCCGCCGCCGTTGGTGCCCAGCTCCTTGATCGCCTCCTGCGAGGCCACCGGTCCGAGCGCCACCACCTGCTTCGCCCCCTCGACGGTGGTCACCTCCCGGTAGGCGGACAGGTTCTGGATCACCCCCTGGCTGACCAGCACCAGGCCGAAGACGAGGCTCAGCGGAAGCAGCACGTAGACCGTGCTGCGGATCACGTCGGCCCAGAAGTTCCCCAGGGTCCGGGGGGCGTCCGGCGGGCGGCGGCGGGTGAGCCCGCGGGCGAGCGCGATGGCCACCGCGATTCCGGCGGCTGCGGAGATGAAGTTGTGCCAGGCCAGTCCCGCCATCTGGGACAGGTAGCTCATCGTCGCTTCGCCCGTGTACGCCTGCCAGTTGGTGTTCGTGGTGAAACTGGCCGAGGTGTTGAACGCGAGGGCCGGATCCACCGCCCCGAACTTCTGGGGGTTCAGCGGGAGCAGGTGCTGGAGCCGGAGGATGGCGTAGGTCACCAGGAGGCTGAAGAGGCTGAAGATCAGCAGCGACCCGGTGTAGCGGACCCAGGTCTGCTCCTGGCTGGGGTCGACGCCCGAAAGCCGGAACAGGAACCGCTCCAAGGGTCCGAGGACGCGCGGGAGCGGTCGACGATCGGTCTCGAAGACACGGTGCATGAAGGCACCGAGCGGCTTTGTGGTGAGGAGAACGAGGGCGATGAAGAGGGCCAGCTGGCCCCAGGCGGCGAGAGTCACGGGACTTTCCCCTAGAAGCGTTCTGCGCGAACGAGCGCGTAAACGAGGTAAGCGGTCAGCAGCACCGCGACGACGCTGCCCAGCAGGTCATCGAAGCTCATGGCTGGCGGTCCTCCAGCAAGGCATCGCAGCCCCGGGCGTAGGCCAGGCTGACGACGAAGAAGACGACGGTGAGGGTGATGAAGATCAGATCGAGCACGAGGTCTCTCCTCAGAAGGCGGCCACCGCTCCGAGCACCACGAGGACCTGGTCCTTCGCCGTGCTCGGCGTGCCATCGGGCAGCACGGTGGAGGTATTGAAGACCGAGGCGGTGGAGTGGTCGTACCGGCCCTCGAGTTTCAGGATCAGGATCTCCCAGGGCCGGCACTCGAGAGTGAGCGTCCCCTCTACCAGCGTCTGGGCCACGCCGGTGATGTACCCGTCGGAGTCCCGGTAGTACTCGCCACGGACGGAGGTGGCCCACTTCGGCGAGAACTGATGACGGACGTACACCCCAGCGGCGTGCCAGGTGGCCGCGTCGATGTTCGGGCGCTGCTGCAGGCCTGCGTCGGCCGTCACCGCGAGCTGCATCGAGGCGTTCAGGGCGAGCACCCAGACGATGTCGCCGAAGAAACGCCAGTGCCCGTTGTCGTTGTCCAGCTCGGGGCCGAAGAAGGTGTTGAAGGTCAGCGTGCTCGGCCCGGCCTTCCACGCCACCTGCGTGCCGATCGCCTTCCCGTTGTTGTTGTCCCCGATTCGCTGCCAGCCATTCAGGACGTGGAGCTGGGCGCTCCAGGAGTCGTCGAACGCGTACGAGAGCTTGATCCCGGTCTGGTAGTAGGGCGAGAGCTCGCCCATCCACCCGCGGGTGTAGGTCCAGTTCCCCTGGCTGGCGAGGCCCTCGAAGCCGATGTGGCTCGGGTAGATGCCGCCCTCGATCACGAGCCCGCGGCCGACGGGAACCTTGGCGGCTACCGAGGCCTGCTGCACGTAGCGCCAGACGTCCGGACCGGCAGAGGGGCCCACGAGCTCACCGAGGTGAACGACGTCCGCCCCGGTGCCGGCGGCCAGCCACAGATGGAAGCCCACCGGCTCGGGATCCTTGACCAGCTCGACGGAGACGAGGTTGACCGACGCCTCGTTGGCGCGCTTCGCGGTGGTGCCGACACCGGGGATCCAGTTGGAGTGGTCCGCGGGCCCGTTGAAGTTCACGTCGGCGTAAACGTCCACCGCGCCATGGAGCTGGATCCCCAGGGGCAGGTCGACGGCGAGCGCCGGGGCGGCCCCGAGGGCGGACAGGAGCAGCGTGGCAGGTGCGACGCGCATGGGTCCCGGGGACAGGAGCAGGAACCGAGCCACCTCCCATCCCCCGCACGCGGGCAGCCTTCGAGCGCTGCCGCCCTGCATTTCGCACGGCAGATTCCGGGCCTCCTTGCATGTTGCACGTCTCGCGAAGGCGGCCCGCGCCTGGTCCACGCCCCCGGCGCACTGGCACACAACGTGCCCCTGGATCGATCGATGCGGAGCGGTCGCAGCAGCGTCTCCCCCCTCACGGCCCGGCGTAGGCAGGAGGCACTCCCCTGGGTGACGAGAGTCCTCATTCTCCTCGGCGTGGTGCTCATGGTCGGAGTGTGGGGCTGGCTCCGAAACGCGGACTCGCGGGCGCTCGCCGGAATGAACCCGGACCTCCGCCGGGAGCTCTTCGAGCGGAGCCGGAAGGAGGCGGAGCTGCTCTGTGCCCGGCCGGAGCTCGGGGACGCGTGCCGCGACCGGGTGGAATTTCTGGCTCTCTTCCCGGAGTGTGACGCGAGCTGTCGCGAGCTGGTGGCCCAACAGCAACGCCGTCCGACGCGCTGAGCCTGCGCGCGGCTCTCCTCCCTGTCGCCCTCCCGCCAGTCTCTGCCGACGACCTCTCGGCCGCGGATCAGCCCGGGCGCGGGCCGACGTATCGCGACTCCGGGCGGATGAGCCGTCCGGTGCGCCGCTGCTCGTCCACGTGGGCCAGCCAGCCCACCACCCGGCCGCAGGCGAACAGCGGGCTGAAGGCTTCGCGCGGCAGCCCGAGCGCGTCGAGCAGGACCGCGGTGTAGAACTCAACGTTGGCCCGGAGTGGCCGGTCCGGGTGCTTGCGACGGAGCACGTCCTCCGCGGCGCGCTCCACCGCGCGGGCCAGGTCGAGCCGCGGCGTGCGGTGCCCCTCCTTCTCCAGCCGCTCCACCGCGCGCTCCAGCACCGCCGCCCGCGGATCCCGCGTCCGGTAGACGCGGTGACCCATCCCCATGATGCGCCGGCCGGCCAGGAGCTCCCGCTCCAGCCACTCCGCCGCCACCTCCGGACGGCCGATGGCGTCGAGCATGTCCAGCACCGGCCCCGGCGCCCCGCCGTGCAGCGGCCCCTTCAGCGCGCCGATGGCCCCCACCACGGCCGAAACTGCGTCCGAGCCGGTGGAGGCGATGACCCGGGCGGTGAACGTCGAGGCGTTCATCCCGTGGTCGCTCACCGTCACCAGATACGTCTCCAGGCCGCTGGCCCGGTGGGTGGTGGCCTTGCCTCGGAGCATCGATACGAGATCTTCGGCGTGCCCGGCCTCGGGGTCCGGCCGGAGCGGGGGCAGCCCCTCTCGCCGGCGCCACCAGGCCGCGGTGAACACCGCGGTCGCCGCGGTGAGACGAACCCCGAGGTCCCACGCGCTCCCCTCGGCCGGGAGCTGGGCCAGCGCTCCCCGGAGCGCATCCATTCCGTCGGGAGCGATGAGCGCCCGGCCCAGCCATTCCAGCTCCTCGAAGGCCCAGGCCCGCTCCCGGCCCAGCGCCAGGCGCAGCTCCTCTGCGGAGGTGGCCCCAGGCACCGAGCCCCACAGCTCGGCGCACAGCTCCTCGAAGGTGCGCCAGCCGCCGAGGTGCTCCACGTCGTGGCCGGCGATGACCAGCCGGCCTCGCTCGCCGTCCACCTCGCTGAGCGCCGTGTCCGCCACCACCACGCCCTCGAGCCCCGATGCCACCGAATCCGCCATACGTGCACCTCCGGTGGAATCTGTCCTAGCGTGGGTCTCATATGGATCCATCTGGATTCGACAATCCACATGAGGCGCTCGTGGACGCCCAGGAGGCCGCGCGCATCCTCGGGGTGAAGGTGGCGACCCTCTACTCGTACGCGAGCCGCCGCTGGGTGCGCTCGTTCCCCTCCGGCCGCCACCGGGAGAAGCGCTATCTCCGGGACGACCTGGAACGGCTCCGGCACCGGGCGGACGCCCGGCTAGGCCACGAGGCGGTGGCCGCCGGCGCGCTCCGCTGGGGCGAGCCGGTGCTCAGCTCCGCCCTGACCGAGATCCGCCCCGACGGTCCGTCGTACCGGGGCCACTCGGCGGTGGAGCTTGCCCGGACCGCCCGCTTCGAGGCGGTGGCCGAGCTCCTCTGGACCGGCGTCCTCCCCACGACCCCCACGGTCTGGCGGCGACCACGGGCGCTCCCCGCGGGACTGCCGCGCGGCCCGGTGGATCCCATCGACGCGCTCCTCTCCGGTCTGTCCGCCGTTCGGCTCGCCCGGCAACGCGCGCGGGCCCGGTGGGCCCGGGCAGCCGGGCCACGCCCCCGCACCGTCGCGAGCGAGCCCGGAGCTCCCGAGCTGGTGTGGACCCTGGTGGGGCTGGTCGCCGCCGCCGGAGGACGCCGCCCCGCCGACGCACTGGCGGGGCCCGACGTGGCCTCCGGTGTCCAGCGCGCGCTCGGCGCGCAGGCCCGCGGGGCGAGGCTCATCGAGGCAACGCTGGTCGCTTGTGCCGACCACGAGCTCAACGCCTCCTCGTTCGCCGCCCGGGTCGCCGCCTCGACCGGCGCGGACACGGAAGCGTGTCTCCTCGCCGCCCTGGCGGCGTTCAGCGGCCCCCGGCACGGCGCCGAGAGCTTGCGGGTCCAGGCGCTGGTGTCCGAGGCCGCTCGTCCCGAGCGCGCCCGGGCCACCCTCCTCGCCCGGGTGCGTCGCGGGGAGACGCTGGCCGGATTCGGCCATCCGCTGTACCCCTCCGGCGATCCGCGGGGCGCCCTCCTCCTGTCACTCGCCTCGCAGCAGCCGCGGCCCGGGCGGGCGCTGGGCACGCTCGAGGCGCTGGTGGCAGAGGCGACGCGACTCGGCCTCGGCGAGCCCACGGTGGACGTCGGGCTCCTGGCGGTCGCCCACGCGCTGCAGCTTCCGCCCTGGGCCGGACAGGTGATGTTTTGCATCGGGCGCAGCGCGGGGTGGATCGCCCACGTCGCCGAGCAGCGGAGCTCGGGCGAGCTCCTCCGCCCGCGAGCGCGCTACGTCGGCCCACGCGCGCCGGGAGCCCGGTGATAGGGTCCCTGCGCGACATGCGCACCCTCCAGGGAAAGACGCTCTTCATCACCGGCGCAAGCCGCGGCATCGGGCTGGCCATCGCGCTGCGTGCCGCCCGCGACGGCGCGAACGTGGCCATCGCCGCCAAGACGACCGAGCCCCACCCGAAGCTGCCCGGCACGCTGTACACCGCTGCCGAGGAGATCCAGAAGGCCGGCGGGCGCCCCCTCCCCTGCGTCGTCGACATCCGCTACGAGGACCAGGTCCACGCAGCGGTGGAGAAGACGGTGCAGACCTTCGGGGGCATCGACATCCTGGTGAACAACGCGAGCGCCATCCACCTCTCGGGCACGGTGGAGACCCCGATGAAGAAGTGGGACCTCATGCACGGCATCAACGCGCGCGGAACGTTCCTCTGCTCCCAGGCCTGCATCCCCCATCTGAGGAAGGCGAAGAACCCGCACATCCTCAACAATTCGCCGCCACCCAGCACCGACCCGCGCTGGTTCGCGCCCCACGTGGCCTACTCCATGGCCAAGTTCGGGATGAGCTTCTGCGCCCTGGCGATGGCCGAGGAGTTCCGCGACGAGGGCATCGCGGTCAACACGCTCTGGCCGAAGACGATCATCGCCACCGCCGCGGTCCAGAACCTGCTCGGCGGCGACGACACCGTCCGCGGCAGCCGCACGCCGGAGATCATGGCCGACGCCGCGCACGCCATCCTCACCAGGCCGAGCCGCGAGTTCACCGGCCGGTTCTGCGTGGACGAGGACGTGCTGCGTGCCGAGGGCGTGACCGATTTCTCGAAGTACGCCACCGTGCCCGGCGCGGAGCTCATCCCCGACTTCTTCCTCTAGGCACTCCAGTCATGGACTTCAGCACCCCGTCGCGCGTCGCCGACCTCCTCCCCGCCATCCGCGCCTTCGTGACCGAGCGCATCCAGCCGCTGGAGAAGCGCATGCCGGAGGGATGGAGCGTCCTCGAGCCCGAGCTGGAACGGGTCCGTGCCGAGGTGAGGCAGCGCGGATGGTGGGCTCCGTTCTTCCATCGCGAGCACGGCGGCATGGGCCTGTCGCTGATGGAGTTCGCCTTCGTCAGCGAGGAGCTCGGCCGCACCCCGCTGGGTCACTACGCCTTCCACTGCCAGGCGCCGGACGTGGGGAACATGGAGATCCTCCACGAGTTCGGCACCGGCGATCAGAAGCGCACCTGGCTCGAGCCGCTGGCCGCCGGAGGGATCCGCAGCTGCTTCTCCATGACCGAGCCGGCGATGCCGGGCTCGAATCCGGCGTGGATGGCCACCCGGGCCCGCCTGGAGGGCGACAGCTGGGTCATCGACGGGCGGAAGTGGTTCACCACCGCCGCCGAGGGCGCGACCTTCGCCATCGTCATGGCGGTGACCGACCCCGAGCAGCCCAACGTCTACGCCCGCGCCAGCCAGATCATCGTCCCCATGGACACCCCGGGAGTGCAGCTGGTCCGGAACATCCCCGTGATGGGCGAGGCCGGCGGCGGGTGGGCGTCGCACGGGGAGATCTCCTACGAGAAGGTGCGGGTGCCCCTGGCCAACTTGCTCGGCGAGCGCGGGGCTGGCTTCGTCATCGCCCAGGCCCGGCTGGGGCCGGGACGGATCCACCACTGCATGCGGTGGATCGGCATCTGCCAGCGATCCTTCGACCTGCTCTGTGACCGGGCCGTCTCCCGCGAGATGTCTCCCGGACGGCCCCTGGGGCTGAAGGGCACCATCCAGCAGTGGATCGCCGAGAGCCGGGCGGAGATCGACGCCGCCCGGCTCCTGGTGCTGCACGCCGCCTGGCGCATCGATCGCGATGGCGCGTACGCCGCCCGCGACGACATCTCGATGATCAAGTTCGTCGTGGCCAACACCCTCTTCCGGGTGCTGGACCGCGCCATCCAGGCTCACGGCGCGCTGGGCATCACCGACGACACGCCGCTGGCCTGGTGGTTCCGGCACGAGCGCGGGGCACGCATCTACGACGGGCCGGACGAGGTACACCAGGCCTCGGTGGCCCGGCACATCCTCCGGGCCCGCGGCCTGCCCGACCGCCGCGGCGGGGCCTGAGCAGTGGCCGATCTGGACCCCACTCGCCCGGTGCGCGCGGGCGAGGAGCTCGAGGCCGAAGCGCTCCGCCGCCTCCTCGACCGTCACGCTCCCCAGCTCGCCGGCCCGGTGGAGGTCGAGCAGTTCCCAAGGGGGCACTCCAACCTGACCTACCGGCTGCGGGTGGCCGGCACCGAGCTCGTGCTCCGGCGCCCGCCGAAGGGAGCGAAGCAGATCAAGGCCGGGCACGACATGCGCCGCGAGTACACCGTGCTCACCCGGCTCCGACCGGTGTGGCCGAAGGTGCCGCGCACGCTCTTCTACGTGCCCGAGGAGGAATCACCCTTCGGCGTTCAGCTCTACGTGATGGAGCGCGTGCCGGGCCTCATCCTCCGTGGCACGAAGCTCCCGGCGGGCCTCGAGCTCGATGCCCCCAGCATGCGCGTGGTCTCCGAGACCGTGGTGGACACCCTGGTCGAGCTGCACGGCGTGGATCCCGCCGCCGCGGGTCTGGCGGACTTCGGGAAGCCGCAGGGGTACGTCCAGCGTCAGGTCGCCGGCTGGACCGAGCGCTACGCCCGGGCCCGCACCGACGACGTGCCGGACATGGAGCGCCTCGCCGGCTGGCTCGCCGCGCACCTCCCACCGGACCGGCCGGGGGCAATCATCCACAACGACTTCAAGTACGACAACGTGGTGCTCGACCCCGCCGACCTCACCAAGGTCCGCGCGGTGCTGGACTGGGAGATGGCCACGCTCGGGGACCCCGTCTCGGACCTGGGCATGACGCTGGCCTACTGGTTCGAGCCGGGCGAGACGGAGATGGTCGGCCCCGCCGCGTTCGGCCCGACGGCGCTGCCCGGCAACCTGACCCGCGAGGAGATCGTCCAGCGCTACGCCACCCGGAGCGGCCGCGCCGTGGACGACGTGGTCTTCCACTACGTGCTGGGCCTGTTCAAGGTCGCGGTCATCGCCCAGCAGATCTACTTCCGCTACCGGCAAGGGCTGACCCAGGACGAGCGCTTCGCCGGACTCGGGTTCGCGGTGGCGCTGCTCGCGCAGGTCGCGGTCCGCGCCGTGGACCGCAACCGGATCAGCGGGCTCCTCGACTGATCCGGCGCGGGCTGCGGCATGGCCTGCTCAGCTTCGAAGGAAGGCCAGCAAATCGGCGTTGACCTGATCCTGATGCGTCGCCGTGAGGCCGTGTGGCGCGCCGGGATAGTAGATCTCCTTCGCGCCCTTGATGAGCCGAGCCGACTTCCTCGCCGAGTCCTTCACGGGGACGATCTGGTCGTCCTCGCCGTGCATGACCAGGGTCGGCACATCGAATTTCTTGAGGTCCTCGGTGAAATCGGTCTCGGAGAAGGCCTTGATGCTCTCGTAGGCGTTCTTGAGCCCCGCCTGCATGCTCCACAGCCAGAACTGATCGAGCGTGCCCTGAGCAACCTTGGCCCCGGGCCTGTTGGCCCCGTAGAACAGGATCGCCAGATCCCTGTAGAACTGCGATGGGTTCTCGGTCAGGCCCTTTCGCAGGTTGTCGAACACCTCGATCGGCAGACCTTCGGGGTTTGCCGCGGTCCTCAGCATGAGCGGCGGCACTGCGGCGACGAGAACGGCCCTGGCCACCCGCTTCGTCCCGTGGCGCCCGATGTAGCGCGCAACTTCCCCACCTCCGGTGGAGTGCCCCACCAGCGTGGCATCTTTGAGATCGAGGGCCTCGATCACGGCCGCGAGGTCGTCGGCGTAGCCGTTCATGTCGTTCCCGGACGAGGCCTGGGTCGAGCGCCCATGGCCACGCCGGTCGACCGCAACGACGCGAAACCCGTTCTGCGCGAGGAAGAACAGCTGGCCATCCCAGGCGTCGGAGTTCAGGGGCCAGCCGTGCGAGAACGTGACCACCGGGCCTTTGCCCCAATCCTTGTAGAAGATCTCCGTGCCATCCTCTGTTCTGACCGTGCTCATGGCGCGCCTGCCTTTGCGGGTGAGAGGGAGGTTGCGACGCCGAGCGATGTACGCCTCCGAGCGACGCCAAGCCATTCCAGGGAGTCACGGGCCGCCGAAGCTCCACGCTCCCCACGCGCAACGACGAGGGCTCACTGGCAGGCCGACTCTTACAGTGACTCGCTGGCCCACGCTCTCGCCGTGTACTCGTGACGCGCTACGCACCCCGATGGTCGCGCTCCGACGACTCGCTCGAGCCCGCGGCGCTCACGCCGAGTCACTCTCCCGCAGCTGCACGCCGCAGCCGATCTGCAGCTCGAATCGCCCCCGGCGCACCGGACGGATCTGCACCTCGGGGCACTTCTCCTCCAGGCGCTTGCGCAGGAGGATCAGCCGGGACTCGAGGTTGTCCCGCACCTCGGGCAACCCGAGCGAGTCGTCGAGCCGCAGCTCCCGGTTGCTGAACTCGGTGCGCCCGCTCTGGGCATTCGCCCGGAGCAGCTTCCAGAGGATCTTCGCGGGGATGTTCCGGATGAGGTACTCGCCGTCGACGAAGATGCAGTCATCATTCCGGAACAGCTGGAACACACGCGCGCGCGGCGCGGGTTCGCCACCGCGAGTCCGCTCGGCGACGACGGGCACCGGCTCGGTTTCGTCGTCCGCGCTGGCGGCGCGATCGATGCCCAGGGCGATCTGGTTGGCGAGGATGTTGAGGAAGGTCTCGGTCCAGGCGTCGAACGCCATCGCCTCCTTGCTCTCCAGCGCCAGCACCCCCACCAACCGCTCCCCCACCAGCACGGGCAGCGCGAGCTGCGCCTGTGCATCGGGCAGCCCGGGGAGCGGGATCTCCGGCGCGGCGGGCGCCTTCCCGGCGTGCTG
>RPRB01000067.1 GCA_003818285.1 Myxococcaceae bacterium | reverse complement strand
GCCTTCACCTCCTCCGGCATCGGCGTCCACGCCGGCTGCTCCCGAACGTCCCGCAGCCCGTCGACGAGCACGTCGATCATCCGGTGCCCGACCGCGCGGACTCCCTCCCAGTCCGGCGGGTCCAGGGTCCGTCCGTCCTCGCTCATGTCGGCTCCAGCGCCCGCACCAGCGCGGGCCGAACGCCGGTCTCCGCGAGCAGCGCCTCGAGCCGCCGCCGCGCCTCGCGCCACTCACCCCGAATCTTCCGGCCCAGGATGAGCTCGTTCTTCACCGAGTGCTCCCAGCCGGTCAGCTCGGTGACCGTCACCGAGTACCCGTGCGCCTCGAGCACCAGCGCCCGGATGACGTTGGTCAGGTGCGAGCCGAACTCCCGGCGGTGCCACGGATGCTCAGAGAGCGCCGCCAGCGCCGGCGACAAGGGTGGTCGCTCCCGCAGCTGACGCGCCACCTCCGCCTGGCAGCACGGGACCACGGCCACGTGGTCCACCCCGTGGCGGATCGCGGCCGCCAGCGCGTCGTCGGTCGCGGTGTCGCAGGCGTGGAGGGCGGTGAGCAGATGGAACCGGTCGGGCCACGGCGCCGATGCCAGCGGCGCGGTCACGAATCTCATCCGTCCGAATCCGAGCCGCCGCGCCCGCTCCTCGCTCCGCGCGCTCAGCTCGGGCCGGGCCTCGATGGAGACCAGCTCGCCCTTCTCCTGCGCCCTGAGGAACAGCTCGTAGAGAACGAAGCCCAGGTACGCGTTGCCGCTCCCGGCGTCGACCACCAGCGGCCGCCCGAAACGGGCGAACACGTCCTCCACCGCGGGGCGGAGCAGACCCACCAGGTGGTTGACCTGCTTCAGCTTCCGGAGCGCGTCGGCGTTCAGGTCCCCGTCACGGGTGAGCAGATGGAGCTCCCGCAGCAGCTCGGGAGACTGCTCGGGAAGGAGCTCGCGCCTGACCTCCGCTGCTTTGACCTGACGTCTCACATGGGTGGCGGCGCGGGGAGCATACCGGCCGCCCCGGGGGTCCCACCTAGACCGGAACGACCTCGACCACCTCGGGAACCACCTCACGCAGGCGGTTCTCGATGCCCATCTTCAGGGTCATGGTGGAGGAGGGGCAGCCGGAGCAGGACCCGCGCATGTGCAGGTAAACCACCCCGTTCTCGAACCGGTCGAGGGTGATGTCCCCTCCGTCCTGCATCACCGCGGGGCGAATCTCCAGATCGAGGATCTGCCGGATCCGGTCCTCCACCTCGGTCCCGCTGGCCGTCGCGCCCATCTCCTCCAGGGCGCCCGGAGAGACCACCGGCTCGTTCGCTCCGAGGTGTGCGTCCAGCGTGGACATCACCGCGTCATTGAGGATGTCCCACTCGCCCGCCTCGCCCTTGGTGACGGTGACGAAGTTGCTCCCCAGCATCACCCCGCTCACTCCCTCGATGCCCATCAGCTTGGACGCCAGGGGAGACCGGGCGGACGCCGCCTCGGGGCTAGTGAAGTTCAGCGCGCCCCGGGGGACCAGGGTCCGGTCCACCACGTACTTGAGGGTGCTCGGATTGGGGGTCCACTCGAGCTGGATATTCACGGACATGCCAGAGCTTTAAGGCGCCCGCCCCTCGACTTCAACCCGGGCCGAGGGTCCGGGCGGAGAACGTGACGTCGCTTCCTCCCCCCCGGGGCCCCCCCTGGCCAGCGGAAGCGACGCCACGTCCCCTCGTCGCCTCCATCAACGCTCGACAGCCTGGATTTCCCTCACCCGTGCTGGCGCATCCACCATCGGCACCCCACCCCCGGCCCGTCCGCGCCAGAACGCGGGATCCTGGCCGCGCCCGGCCAGAGCGCTCCCCGACCGGGGTCGTTCCTACCCCCGCCGTCCGGCCCGCGCTGCCAGCGTCGGCCGGCCATGAGGCCTACCAGCGCGTGGACTCGCAGGAGCGATGCCCGGGTACGTCTCCGCCCGGGCGAGGCCCCGCGGAACCGTCACGGCGAGGATCCCCCAGGCGAGGACACGCGCCCACACCATGCGGGGAGAGCCGTGCATCGCGAGCCCTGGACGTTAGCCCAGGCGGTCGCGGTGCACATCCGGAGGGCCGTCCGTCTGACGCTGTGAGAGCCGCCGCGCACCCCGCCGTCGCCACCGGGCCCCCAGCCCGACGAGTCCGACCGCCGCCCCGGTCAGCGCCAGCGGGAGCAGGGCCGGCATCTCCCGTGCCCGCGGCCGCGCGTCGGCGTTCCCGAGCAGCACCACGTCCGACCACGCCGCCGGCGGCGCACCCCGGCGGATCGCCTCCCGCTTCGCCGCCGTCACCGCCTCGCCCACGCTCACCCCACGCGCCAGCGCCCGGTACATCGTGGAGAAGAAGACGGCGGCCTCGTCGTCCCGCGCCCGGTCCAGCGTCCCAACCACAGCCGAGGCGCCGGCGCCGAAGAAGGCTCGGGCGAGGCTCATCACTCCCTCGCCCCGGAACACCGGACCCGCGGAGGTCTCGCAGCCGGCGAGGACCACCGTTCTTCCGTCGAGCGCAAGCCGGCCGATCTCCTGCGGCTCGAGCCTTCCGTCCTCGGCCGCGCTCCCCGGCGCGAGCACCACCGCGGCGTGCTCGGGGTCGAGCTCGTCCACCACCGCGTGGGTGGCGAGATGGAGCAGCGACACTCCCTCGAGGGACGCCAGCTTGAGGAAGGTCTCCGAGGCCGGCGCCCCGGCCCGCATCTCGCTCCCCGAGGGGAAGGCAGCGAGCGCCACCTCCGCCTCGCGGCGGGCGTGGACCAGCGCTCCAAATGCCCCGCTCGCGTCGCGCAGGATGGACTGGGCCGAGGAGCCGGACGACGGATCGGCAAGGACCAGGAGCTTCCCCGGGGGAAGCGGCGGCGCCGCGCGGAGCCTGACCCAGAGCGAAGCCGAGGGCGAGATGGACACGGAGAACCGCTCGGCCAGGTAGGGCTCGCCTGGAGCGCGGGAGAGCGCGTCGAACGGAAGCCGGTGCAGCGCACCATCGGGCACGATCACCAGCCGCTCCATGCCGTGTGGCAGGGAGGCCAGCGGCGCGGCCAGGAGCTCCTGGTGGAGCATCGCGCCGGCGGCACGGTCCGAGCCATCGCGGCGCTCGAGCAGCCCGGTCCAGGCGCGGATCTGCGGGTCCAGCACGTCCGCGTTCGGGATGGCGAATGCCTCCACCCGCGACCGGGTCACCACCGTGACCCACGAGCTCCCCTCGCGGTACGGAGCATCCATCGTCGGTTCGGGCCGCCAGATCTGGTACGAGAGGAGCGCCTCCGTCGGGGCGAGCCGTGCCTGGACCTGGCCCAGCGTCGGCGGCCGCACCGCAACCGGCTCGTCGGTGCGCTCCCCCGCCAGCAGCGTCTCCATCAGCCCCCGGGCCCTCAACCGCTCCATCACCTGGAACGCCTCGTCCAGCGCCCCGGTGTCCCCGGCCGGGCGGTACCGGGCGAGTGCGCCGGCGAGAGACTGGTAGGCGAAGGACAGCGACTGTGCGTACCGCAGGCGCAGGGGCATGGCCCGCTGCTGCTCGCGCAGCCGCTCGGCACGGTCCAGCGCGGCGAGCCCGTCGGCGCGAGCGAGAGAGAACTCTCCCATCCGGAAGCGGATCCGCGAACGGAGCACCAGCGCCCGGACCTTCTCGAAGTCGGTTCCGGTGAACGCTTCCTTCACCGCGTCCTCGGCCACCCCGAGAGCTTCCCCGAGCCGCGGAGGATCCGCGGTGGCGAGCAGCTCGGAGAGCAGGAGCCTCGGGTACATCGGGTAGCTGAAGGACGTGCGCGACAGGTGCTCCCCCAGCGCCGAGCGCAGGAGCGAGAAGGACTCCGGGGTGGAACCGAGCAGCATCGCCAGCTGGACTCGAGAAGCGAGGGAGCCGAGCTCCACGTACAGGAGGGGGCGGCCCGCTCTCTCCTGCTCGGTGATCGCTTCGCGCAGGAGGCGCTCGGCGGTGGCGGGGCTCTCGAGCCGCTGCATCGCCAGGTGCACCGTTGCCGCGGCGAGGCCCCCGAGAGCGAGGGGACGCCGGGGATCGTCCGCGTCGAGCATTCCGAGCAGCTGGACGTAGAGCGCTCGCATCCGCCGGTAGTCCGCCAGCATCGCCATCAGGTGTGCTCGGGCCTGCAGGCTCTCGGATTGGATCCACAGCGACCGCGGTGGACCGAGCGCCAGGAGCCGCCGCTCGGCACCCTCGGCACCGTCCATGTCGTCCATGACGAAGCTGAGCTTCATCGTCCAGATCTCGGCCACCTGCTGGAGATCTACCCGCGCCGAGGAGCGCGCCAGCTCCCGGATCCGGCGGAGGAGCTCGAGCGCCTGGTCGTCGCAGACTCCGTTGCCGAGACACATCGCGGAGAGGAGCGAGGTGGACGCGTAGATTTCCCCGGCGACGTCGTGCTCGCGGGCGAAGCCCTCGACCGCCACTCGCCATTCCCGCGGATCAACCCGCTGTCCCACCAGGCTCCGGATGATTCCCGCGTACAGGTGCGGCCGGGGATTCCGAGGGTCGAGCCGCATCCGGGCGTCCAGGAAACGTAGGGCCTCCTCCTGTCCCTCTCCCATGTGGGCCAGGAGGCAGATGTATCCCTGCAGCGAGCGCGACTCCGACCGCACCTGCGCCTTGCATTCGGCGAGGGCCGGGGTCCCGGCCAAGGCCTGCCACGGGGCTGGGAGGCCGACGAGGAGCAAGAGGCCCCACCGTCCGAAAACCCGGACGATCGCTGGCAAAAATCGCTCACCCATCGCGTCGAGGGAGGTTACCCGAATCGGAATGCTGTGCTTACTTCGAAAGAGAGGGCATGACTCCCACGCGGGGGGGCGATTCGGGCTCCCTGGACCCAGACCCGGCTAGCGTCGAGCGAATCCGCCAGGTGCTGATCCGTGCAGTGGAGCGGCACTGTCCCCCTGCCCTGGCCGCACACCGGGAGGACCTGGTCCAGATGGCGCTGGTGCGGCTCCTGGAGCGGCCCGGCGCAGGTGAGGGAACCAACCCCCGCGGAGCGTCTTACCTCTGGAGAGTCGCGTACACGGTGGTCATTGACGAGATTCGCCGGTTTCGCCGGCAGCAGCGCCAGGCCGAGCAGGCGTCGGGCGGCGAGCGAGTGACGCCCGGGCCGGAGGCGCGCTCGGAGCTCCTCGCCTGCCTCGATGCCCTTCAGGACCGCCGCCGCACCGCGGTCATCCTGCACCTCCAGGGCTTCAAGACCGGCGAGGTGGCGAGCGCGCTCGGCTGGACGGAGAAGCAGGCAGAGAATCTGGTGTACCGTGGCCTCGCGGATCTGCGCGCCTGCCTCGGTGGGGGGGAACGATGACCGAGCCGTCGGACGATCTCGAGCAACGCTTCCGTGACGCGCTCCCGGACCCAGGCGAGCGCGACTGCCCGCCCGCCGACGCGTTCTGGGCCGCCGCTGCCGGCGAGCTCCCCTTCGACCAGGTGCGCGCGCTCGTGGACCACGGGGCTCGCTGCGCCCGATGCGCCGAAGCCTGGCGCATTCTCGCCGACGTCCGCCGCGCGGCCGCGGCGTCGGACACGGTCGGGGCCAATCCTCCGCCCCCCGTCCCCCTGGGGCCTGCAGCACCGGCCCGGGCCTGGGCTCGGAGACGGGCCCTGGTCCCGCTCGCCGTGTCCGCGCTGGCCGCGACGGTGGTGTGGACGGTGCTCCGTCCTTCGCCGCCCGGAGCTCCGGCGGTGGAGCGCGGGAATGGCGCCGGCACCACCCTGCGCGCGGAGTCGCCGCCCGTGCAGCCGGCGAACGAGGCGCTGCTGCGCTGGTCCGAGGTCCCCGGGGCCAGCAGCTACAACGTGACCGTGCTCACTCCGGACCTGGTCGTGGTGCACCAGGCGGTGGGGGTGTCGGCGCGGGAGCTCCGCCTGCCCGAGGGCGTGCGCAGGCGTGCAGCGGGGGGCGGGCTCCTCTGGAATGTGGATGCGGTGCTCCCCGACGGGCGCACCGTGGCCTCGCCCACCTTCGAGCTCAAGCTGAAGGAGCGCTAGAGCAGATCGCAGGGCGTCCCGAGCGGCTGGCCGGTGTAGACGCCCAGGTCGGAGTAGATGAGCGCGACGTTGTCCTCGACGGGGAGGCTCTTGAGCTGCTGGCGCTTTCCCTTCTGCACCCAGGCGCTCTCCTTCTTGTCGAGCACGAGGCGCAGCTCCCCGGCCTTGGTGGAAAAGATGTCGCCCTCGGAGTCGCTCACCACGTTCACCATCTTCAGGGGCTTCATCGAGCCGCGCGGTCCGGAGTAGAGCCGGAACTCCATGCTCCCTTCGTCGCGCCGACGATCGACGTAGTAGTAGGTGCCCGCGTCGTCGCGGGCGAGCGCGTAGGCGCGGTACTTCCAGCGCGGGGGATGAAACTTCGCGCCGCCGACCATCGCCGTCGCCTTGCCCTGCTCGAGAGGCTTGAACTCGGTGGCGCGCTCGCCGCACCACAGCTTGTAGGTGGCGTCGTGCATCCCGAAGCTTGCGCCGCTCCGGCCGCGCACCCGAGGCTCCCAGAAGCTCCGGTCGAAGGACTCGGTCCCGCTCGACCCGCCCCCGAACACCCGCTGCTGGTAGAAATCCCGTCCGTCCTGCGACCAGTAGAGGTGGTCCCAGATGCTGTCCCCGAAGGGCAGGACGGCGATGTAGTGACCCTGCCCGTCTTCGACCACCACCAGCTTCTCGCGCACCGCCGAGATGTCGATGGGATCGGCGGCCGGCTCGGCCGCGAGCGACAGACGGAGCAGCAGGACGAGGGCAGCCGCCGGCGGAAGTGTCACGGTCGGCGGACGAGTATAGTCCAGCCTTGCCGATGGACGCTGGCCGCGACGTGCTCGACGTGGGTGCCGTGCTGGGCGAGACCTATCGCATCCAGGGGCTCATCGGCCGCGGCGGCATGGGCGCGGTGTGGGCGGCAGAGCACCTGAGATTGCCCGGCAAGCACGTCGCGGTGAAGGTGCTGCTCGACGCGGCTGCGGGCGGCGAGGAGATGCTCCAGCGCTTCCGGCGCGAGGCCGAGATCGCCTCCCGGCTGGGGCACCCCAACATCGTCGAGGTGCTCGACTTCAACACCCTCCCCACCGGTCAGCCGTACATCGTCCTCGAGTACCTCCAGGGCGAGACGCTCGCCGGCCGGCTCGCCTCCGGACGCCTGCAGCTCGACGAGGCGCTGGCCGTCACCCGGCAGATCGGCTCGGCGCTCCAGGCCGCCCACCGCGCCGGGGTCGTCCACCGCGACCTCAAGCCGGAGAACGTCTTCCTCTGCACGCCGGAGGAGGACATGCCGACCAAGGTGAAGGTCCTGGACTTCGGCATCTCGAAGATTCGCGGGAGCCAGTCGCTCCGCACCCAGGACGCCATCCTCATGGGGACGCCGCAATACATGTCTCCCGAGCAGGCCACCGGGAAGAACACCGCGGTGGACGCACGCACCGACGTGTTCGCCGTCGGGGCCATCGTCTACGAGATGCTCGGCGGGCAGCCCGCGTTCGCCGGCGGCTCGCTGGCCGAGGTGGTGTACCGGGTGGTGCACGGAGAACCCACCCCGCTGCGGGAGCTGGCCCCGGCGCTGCCGGAGAACGTGCTGAACGCGGTGGAGCGCGCGCTCCAGAAGGATCCCGCTGCCCGGCCGCAGGACATCGGCGCCCTCATCCTCGAGCTCACCGGACGGCCGCTGCACAGCTTCCACACCGGGCAGCCCCGAGGAATGGACTCGGCCGTCGGCCCGCTCGAGCCGACGCATACCCCGCACCCCACCGGGCCCACGGCGTCGTGGCCGAAGACACGCGCCTCCTCCCGGGAGCCGGTCCGGTCCGGGGCGGTGACCGTCCCGCCGGAGATGCCCGAGCCCGCCCCCCGCCGGATGTGGCCCTTCCTGGCCGTGCTGGCGGTGGTGGGAGTCGCCCTCGGAGGAGGCGGCGTCCTCTGGGCCTCCCGCCGGGCTGCACCCGCGCCGCCGACGCAGACGGCGAGCCTCGGTCCGATCGAGCCAGTGAAGCGTCTGGAGCCTCCGCCCCCGCCCGCGCCGTCTCCGCCGCCGCCTCCGGTCACCCCGCCGCCCACCGGCAACGAGACGAGCCCGGCGAAGGAGCCCGCCACCGCCGCGAGCCCGACGACGCGTCGGGAGAAGCCGCCCCCCGTTCGCAAGCACCGCGCCCGCGCGGAGGCGGCCAAGGCGAGCGAGCCGCGCACGGTCGCCTCGGCCGAGCCCGCGAAGGGCGTGGAACCCGAGCCACCTGCCACTCCCTCCGACGGCATCAAGCCCGAGGCCCGCAAGCTGCTCGACCAGGCCGAGGACGCGCTCGCGAAGAACAAGCCGCTCGATGCGGCACGGCTGGTGGACCAGAGCTTCTACATCCAGAAGTCCACGCTCGGGTACGCCATCCAAGCCCGGGCTGCCTGCCTGCGCCACGACGTCGGCGGTGCGCGCGCGGCGTTTCGCAACGTGAGCGACCCGCAGCTCAAGCAGGTCGTCCTCCGCGCCTGCGTGCGCCAGGGCGTGTGGCTCTTCTGAGCCCGGACGCGCGGCGCCGTTGCGCCGCTCCACGAGCCTCCCCCTGGTGCGGGGGGCCCCTCAGCGTCCCCCTGGTGCGGGGGGCTGAGCCCGGCTCACCCCGGACGGCGGGCGACGAGGGAATAGACCAGCGGCAGGCTCCGGCCGAAGCGCCGCATGCGGAACCGGCCCGGGGCGACCTCTTCCATGTTCGGGAAGATGTCGTAGGGGGACCAATCGAACTCGGCGAGACGGTCCAGGACGAGACCCTGGCCGAGAAGCGCCGTGACCACGCTCCCTAGCCCGTGATTGAAGCCCACGTCCCGGAGCTGGATGGGCGCCGAGGGATCGGCGTAGGTGCCGCTCTCCTCGCTGGCGATGGCCTCGCCCGGCGCGTCATAGGGGTGGGCGACGCGCTCGAAGGCGTCGTCCCAGATCCACACCGCCGGATGGAACTCGACCAGGTGGAAGATCCCGCCCGGGGCGAGGCACGCGGCAACGGCGCGGGCCCAGGGCTCGAGCCACGGAAGCCAGCCCAGGACGCCGTAAGAGGTGAACACCACGTCGAACTGCTCGCCGCCGAGGAGAATGGGAGCGTCGTAGACGTTGCCCTCCACGAAGCGGGCGGGGAGGCCGAGCTCCGCCGCGAGCGCGCGCGCCTCGGAGATGGCCACGTCGGACAGGTCGAGCCCCGTCACCCGGGAGCCGAGCCGGGCCCAGCTCAGCGTGTCCTGGCCGAAGTGGCACTGGAGATGGAGCAGGGAGCGGCCGCGGACGTCTCCCACCTGTTCGAGCTCGATCGGCTTCAGCGAGCTCCTCCCCGCCTTGAACGCGGCGAGGTCGTAGAGGCGCGACCGGAGGTGCACCGGCGTCCGCGCGTTCCAGGAGGCGCGGTTGAGCGCGAACCACTCGGACTCGGACATGACCCAGGACGACCTAGCACGCCGCCCCGCCCCCGGTGAGCGCGAGAGTCTCCGCGCGGATGCGCCTGCGGAGGGTCGGGTGCGGAGGTGTCAATCACCTTCGACGCCACCTTCGACGCCCCAGCGGGAGTTGTCCCCCCGCCGCTGATCGCTCGGGAGGTGTCTCGGGAAGGTGTCCTCGGGAAGGTGTCAAACACCTTCGGCGCCGCCTCTTCGACCCCTTCGACCGCCGTCTGAGGTGTCAAACACCTTCCACGAAACACCTTCCATGGGTTCCACTGGTCCTTGCCGTCCACCGCCGTGTCGACCGGACCCTGCGGCCGTTGCGCGAGCACCGCCCCCGCCTGCATCCTCCTCTCCGCATGCGGTATCCCGCCCGGCTCGCCCATCTCGCCACACGCGCGATCGTCGTCGCGAAGCTCGCGCCTACGTACGCCGATGCGCACCAGCTGGACCATGACGAGGGGGCCGGGCGGCTCAACACGGCGCTCTCGGGCCCGCTGCTCGAGGACCTGCTCGCCGCCACCTGGCAGGCGCTCCTCGGGGGCACCAAGAAGCTGGACGAAGAGGGGGTTCTGGAAAAAGTCGCCAAGAGCCTCCGCGAACGTCCGCTCCGCCCCGGCCGGTCCGCCCCGGTGACTCCGGACCTGAGCGCCTTCCTCCTCCTCGCCGACCTCGCCGCAGGCACGGCGAGCGACGCCGCAGGCCGGGTGATGGAGACCGATGCCGGCAAGGCCCGCGCCCGGGCGGGGCTCGCCGCCGCGGGCCAGCTCCTCGCCCGCGAGCTCACCCGCTGAGCCAGCCCGCGGCGCGACACCCGGGTGCCACACGCACCGACCCGCCCCTCGAGGGTGGCAGCCGCACCGGGTGTATCGTTATCTCGCCCCACCGTGGCGGGGCAGCTCGAACCGATGTCGCAGTCGCTCCCGACGCAGCTCAAGGTCCTTCGCGCCGTCTCCGACGTGCCGGAGACGGCGTGGAACGCGCTGGTCGACGACGACGCCGTCCCCTTCCTCGAATGGCGGTGGCTGGAGGCCCTGGAGGCGAGCGGGAGCGTGGGCCCGTCGTCCGGCTGGGAACCGCGACACCTCACCCTCTGGCGAGGGCACCGCCTCGTCGCCGCGGCACCCGCCTACCGCAAGAGCGACAGCAACGGCGAGTTCGTCTTCGACTTCTCCTGGGCTACCGCCTCGGAGCGGGCCGGAGTGCCGTACTACCCGAAGCTGGTCATCGCCACGCCGCTGACCCCCGCGACCGGCCGGCGCTTCCTCGTGGCGCCGGGAGAGGATCGCCCCACCCGGACCCTCGAGCTGGCCCGGGGTGCCCTGGAGCTCGCCCGCGAGGAGGGGCTGTCCAGCGTCCACGTCCTTTTCCCCACCGAGAGCGAGGCCATGGCCCTGGAGCCTCTGGGCTTCGCCGTGCGCCAGGGCGTGCAGTACCACTTTCTCAACGAGGGCTACCGCACTCCCGACGACGTGCTCCAGCGCTTCACCAGCAAGCGACGGAACCAGCTGAGGCGCGAGCGCCGAGCGCCGACGGAGCAGGGCCTCACCCTCCGCGTGCTCCGTGGCGACGCCCTGGCCGAGGCCGACCCCAGGGAAACCTTCCGGCTGTACACCAGCACCGTCGACAAGTTCGCCTGGGGACGCCGGTACCTGAACCCGCGCTTCTTCACCCGGGTGCTCGAGCACTTCCGGCACCGGGTGGAGCTCGTGCAGGCCTGCTCCGGGGACCGGGTGGTGGCCGGGGCCTTCAATCTCGCGAGCGACCGCGTCCTGTACGGGCGGTACTGGGGGTGCTTCGAGGAGCACCCCTTCCTCCACTTCAACGTCTGTCTCTACGCCGGCATGGACGAGGTGGTCCGGCGGGGCCTCGTCCGCTTCGAGCCCGGCGCCGGGGGGGAGCATAAGCTCGTGCGTGGCTTCACTCCCAGCCTCACCTACAGCGCACATGCCCTGTTCCACCGGGGGCTGGACCGGGCGGTGCGAGAATTCCTGGCCCATGAGCGGGCCGCCATCCAGACCGGGCTCCCGGCGTGGCGGGCGGAGACCGGTTTCAAGGACTAGAAGGTAGGCCGATGCCCGAGCGCGTGGATCCGGACAGCGGAGTCGAAACCGAGAGCAAGAGCGAGCGGAAGCTCAAGCGGCCGCAGCTCTACAAGGTGCTCTTCCACAACGACAACTACACGACCCGCGATTTCGTGGTGGCGGTGCTCCGCGAGGTCTTCCACAAATCCGAGTCCGACGCGGTGGCCATCATGCTCCACGTTCACAACACGGGCATCGGCGTGGCAGGCGTTTATACGTTTGACGTGGCTCGTACGAAGATAGAGCTGGTGGAGGCGCTGGCCCGGGAGCACGAGTTCCCCCTCCGCCTGACGATGGAACCGGAGGAGATCTAGACCCGTGGCAACGCCCCTCATCGCCAAGGAGCTTCAGGCCAGCTTCCGGCAGGCCATCGCCGACGCCAAGTCGATGCGCCACGAGTACCTGACGCTCGAGCATCTGCTCCTCGCGCTCACCCGTGAGCCGAAGACACAGAAGATCCTCGTCGCTTGTGGGGCGAACGTGAAGCGGCTCCGGCAGCGGTTGGAGAAGTTCCTCGCCGAGACGGTGGAACGGCTCCCGGACAGCGTGAGCGCCGAGCCGCAGCAGACCATCGGCATCGAACGGGTGCTCCAGCGGGCCGCCATCCACGCCCTCTCCGCCGAGCAGAAGGTCATCGAGGGTGGAGACGTCCTGGTGGCGATGTTCCGCGAGGACGAGAGCCACGCCCTGTTCCTGCTCCAGCAGGAGGGCATCACCCGCCTCGACCTCCTGAACTACCTCTCTCATGGCATCTCCAAGGGGTCGGAGGGCGAGGAGGACGGGGAAAGCTCCGGCGGCCTCGGAGACGAGGAGGGCGGGGCCCAGAAGGACCCCCTGCGCGCCTACTGCGTGAACCTCTCGGTGGAAGCCGAGGAAGGTCGGATCGACCCGCTCATCGGCCGGGAGAAGGAGCTCGAGCGTACCATCCAGGTGCTCTGCCGCCGCCGGAAGAACAATCCCATCTACGTCGGCGAGACCGGCGTGGGGAAGACGGCCATCGCCGAGGACCTGGCGCTGCGGATCCACGAGGAGAAGGTGCCCGAGCCCCTCCAGGGAGCGATCATCTACTCGCTGGACATGGGCGCGCTGCTCGCCGGCACCAAGTTCCGCGGCCAGTTCGAGGAGCGGCTCAAGGCGGTGCTCAGGGCGCTGCAGAAGCAGCCCGGAGCCATCCTCTTCATCGACGAGATCCACACCATCGTCGGCGCCGGCGCCACCACCGGCGGCAGCATGGACGCCTCGAATCTCCTGAAGCCGGTGCTCCAGTCCGGCAAGCTGCGCTGCATCGGCAGCACGACGTACCAGGAGTACAAGGCGAGCTTCGAGCGCGACCGCGCCCTCTCCCGGCGCTTCCAGAAGATCGAGGTTGGTGAGCCGACCGTCGAGAACACGGTCCTCATCCTCCAGGGGCTGAAGTCCCGCTACGAGGAGCACCACGACGTCACCTACGACGAGGACGCGATCCGCGCCGCGGCGGAGCTCGCGGCCAAGTACATCAATGACCGCTTCCTCCCCGACAAGGCCATCGACGTGGTGGACGAGACCGGCGCCGCGGACCGGCTCCGGGGCGAGAAGGACCGCACTCACCGGGTGACGGCGCACGACGTCGAGGCGGTGGTCGCCAAGATCGCGAAGATTCCCCAGAAGAGCGTCTCGCACTCCGACCGCGAGGCCCTGGCCAATCTCGAGCCGGCCCTGAAGAGCGTAATCTTCGGGCAGGACCCGGCGATCCAGGAGCTGGTCTCGGCCATCAAGCTGTCCCGGAGCGGGCTGCGCTCGCCGGAGAAGCCCATCGGCAGCTTCCTGTTCAGCGGCCCCACCGGCGTGGGCAAGACCGAGCTGGCGAAGCAGATCGCCCGCGTGCTCGGGGTGGAGTTCCTCCGTTTCGACATGAGCGAGTACAGCGAGAAGCACACCGTCTCGCGGCTCATCGGCGCGCCCCCGGGCTACGTGGGGTTCGACCAGGGCGGGCTCCTCACCGACGCGGTCCGGAAGCACCCCTACTCGGTGGTGGTGCTGGACGAGATCGAGAAGGCCCACCCCGACCTGTTCAACATCCTCCTCCAGGTCATGGACCACGCCACGCTCACCGACAACAACGGGCGGAAGGCGGATTTCCGGAACGTCGTGCTCATCCTCACCACCAACGCCGGGGCCCGGGAGATGAGCAGCAAGACCATCGGCTTCGGAGGCGGGGACGTGGTCATCGACACCTCCAAGGCGAAGGAGGCCATCGAGCGGACCTTCACCCCGGAATTCCGGAATCGGCTCGATGGGTGGATCCTCTTCTCTGCCCTGAGCCCGGAAACCATCCTCAAGGTGGTGGACAAGGAGGTCGGGCTCCTCCAGGCGCAACTCTCGGACAAGAAGGTGACCCTGGAGCTGACGCCGGCCGCGCGCGGCTGGCTCGCCGAGAACGGCTACGACCCGGCGTTCGGTGCCCGCCCGATGGCGCGGCTCGTGGACCAGTCGCTGAAGAAGCCGCTCGCCGAGGCGCTCCTGTTCGGCGCGCTCCAGGCAGGCGGGGTGGCGAAGTTCGACGTCACTCCCGACGGGCGCGGTCTCGCGCTGCAGACCGATTCGGTCGCTCCGGCGACCGTGTAGTCGGAAGGAACTCCCCCTCGCCGGTCGGATGCACGGCGGGCCCGCGCTCAGCGCTGGCCGGGCTTCCGGGGAGAGGGGTCCGCGGACACCTTCTCGGTGATGGGCTCGTCGTCTCCCTCGTCGGACCGGTCGAGAGGCTCGTCCGCCTCGGGAACGGCGGCCTGCGCCGGGAGGGGCCACGCGTCCAGGACCGCGCGGCGCTCCCGCTCCAGTCGTTCCTGCCGGGGGTCCTTCTCCGAGAGCCGCATCGGGTCGCACCCTAGCGTCCATGTGGCTCCTCGGCAAGCAGCCCAAGCGGAAGATTCCATAGCTGTGGGAATGATTGTGGAAGGCTGGGTGGAGAGACACCCTCCCCCGTGGAGAAGGTTGGCGGCGCGCTGGGGGAGCACCGCTGCGTCGAAGGTGTTTGACACCTCCGCGGCGTAGGCAGGCCCGGCGGGCCAGCGCCAGCGGTCGTTGGCCCTGCGGATTGCCGTCGAAGGTGTTTGACACCTCCGCCGCGGAGCCAGGCTCATCCCGCCCTGCGGATTGGTGCCGTCGAAGGTGTTTGGCACCTCCGCGGCGGAGTCGAAGGTGTTTGACACCTTCGCGGCGGCGGAGTCGAAGGTGTTTGACACCTTCGCGGGGACACCTCCGCGGGACACCTCCGCGGCGACGTCAGAACCGGCCGGCCAGCGCCAGGGTCATCCCGCCCTGCGGGTTTGGGCTCACGCCCGCCACCAGGTCGGCGTAGCGGTTCGGGTCCTTGCCGCTGAGCCACAGCCAGGTGGCCACACCGGCCGAGGCGACGCCCACCACCGCGGTGCCGATGGCCACGTACTGCTTCACCTGCACGCTGCTCTTCGAGTCCTCCGCGGCCTGCTTGCAGGCAACGGCGCCGCTCGCGGTGCAGCTGTCCCACGCGGCGTTCGCCGTCGGGTTGTTGGCGATCTCCGGCGGCTTGGTCTGGGGCCCCGTGCCGGCGGCGCCCTGCAGCCAGGCCTGCCGCGGCTTGAACTCGTCGTTGTACTCGCTGTTGGCCGAGACAGTCATGAAGACCGCGGTGGTGAGGCTGGCCACCGCCACGCCCGTGGCGATCCACGCACCGACCCGCATCTTCCCGTACTTGTCCTTGTAGATCTTCGCGTAGTCCGCCGAGGGCTGCAGCTCGACCTCCTCCACGGTGGTCTGCTTGGGCTCGATACGGACCGAGCGCGTCTGGGCGATGAACCCGTCCTTGCGCACCGTCAGCCGGTGAATGCCGCGGGACAGGTCGATCGAGCTCTTCAGCGGGATGCTCCCCACCAGCGTGTCGTCCACCAGGACTTCCGCCGCCTCCTCGCGCGACTTCACCACCAGGAACCCCTGCTGTTCACGGAGCAGCGGCGCCATCAGCTCCTGCGCCAGGCCCGGGAGCTGCGTGGCCACCTGCTCGACGGTGGCCTGGTTCAGGCTCTTCTGGGCGAGCACCTTCTGGGTCGGGGCATCGAGCAGACGGATCTCCACCTGGAGCTTTCCCCCGACCCGGGTCACGCTGCCCACCACCGCGTTGGGCGCGTTCAGCGCCGCGCCGAGCTGACCGACGCTGCTCTCCGCCTTCGCGCCGGACAGCTGCCGCGTGCGCTCCAGCGCGAGCAGCTGGCGCACGTCGTCCGAGCTGAGCACCTGGAAGACCTCGAGCTGTCGGAGCCCCCGGACGACGCTTCCCGTCGCCGCCTGCGCCTCGGGCAGCCCCACCCCGCGCGGCTCGAGGTCCAGCACCAGGAGATTGGGGCGCTGCTCCGTGGCGAGCACCACACCGGCGGAGGTGAGCACGAGCAGCACGACCACGCGAAGCGACGTCACGGTCATCTCCCTCGTGGAGCGCCGTCCGGCAGCCAGGAGCCCGGCGCAGGCTCGACAGGCGAAACTGTACAGAACCTCCGAGGAGCACTGCCACGTTGCAGCATGACGCTCTCCGCCCCAGGTCCGGGTTTGACCCGCCACCTTTCCTCACCCCTTCGAGCGACGACCGCTCAGCTCGCGCCACGCGGTCGGAGCAGGGGTGTACCGGTGAGCGTGACCACGCGCCTGGCTCGTCCGGTCGCGCCGTGGCTTCTGGCCGGCGTGCTCGGCGCCTGCCACGACCTCCCCAACAACAGCACGATCCGGTTCAGCGCGGGCTACGGCATCGTCGCGATGTGGCTGACCGGGGTGCGCAACACGCCCGACCTCACGGCGACCAGCAACTTCACCGCAACGCGCTCTGCGCGCAGACCTTCCACGACACCCCCACCGGTTGCGCGTCGGTGTTCGGCTGCACTGCGCCCTGACCGCGAGTTGGCCATCCGCTCGATCCTCGATCGATCTTCGTGGTCACCCACCCGGTCTCCGCTCCGCACACACACCCCGGGGTCGATCCGACCACCCTGGCGGCTGGCAGCTTTCTCCGCGCACGGCGGTGGTCTGGTACCCTCGCATGGCGTCTGCTCCCCCGGGGAGGATCGTCTTTGTCCGTGATGACGGTGCGCTGGAGGAGAGTGCTCCTCGCCGCCTCCTGCCTCGTGCTCCCGGCCTGCCTCGATCTCGAGCTCCCCAGCGTCCCGGGGGACGGCGGCGTCGGCCCGACGCTCACCATCCACTCCCCGCTCGAGGGACAAACCATCTCCCTCAACGCGCCGGTGAGCCTGGATGCGGACTCGGTGAACGGCGTGGCCTCGGTCACCGTGACCTGCGGCGGCGCGCCCAGCACCGGCGTCTTCGCCTGGAACGTGCCGCCGTACACCGGGGTGGTCGACTTTACTCGCTGTACCCTGGTGACCAGCGGGGTGGCGGACTCCGGCGTGGGGCAGCTGCAGCTCACCTTCATCGGCGTGGACATGCTGGGGCACGTCAGCACCAAGACCATCAACGTGCTGCTCGACACCACCACCGCCTCCTTGTCGGCGGTGCTCCCCGAGCGGGTGTCGCCGCTCTCCCGGCTCGACCTCACCGTGGGCAGCAACCGGCCGCTCCTGCTTCCCCCGACGGTCCGGCTCGCGGGCCGCGAGGCCGATGGCATCGTCCAGCGCGCCAATCCCGACGGCGGCTCGCCGCTCTACGACGTCACCTTCATCCGGGCGCCCGGGCTTGGCATCGACAACTACGGCGGGGATCCGTTCAACGTCCCCTTCGAGGTCCTGGTGGAGGTGGAGAGGTCGGTCAGCCTCACCGTCGACGCGCGGGCGACGAACGGCAACGCGAGTCACCTCGAGCAGGGCGTGCTCCTCAGCCGCGTGCTCTGGGACCGCATCGTGCCCGGACGCATCGCCATCGACGCCGCCGAGCCGGTGGCCACCGCCCGCGGCATCCAGGTCGCTCTGGCCAAGAACACCACGGTGAACGCGACCTCCGACTGGCTCCCGGGCTTCTTCCGGGCCAGCGACGGCACCTACGTCCCGTTCGACCCGAACAGCATCCTCGTCTCGGGCAACCCGCTGCCGCCGCCCCCCGACCCGGACGCCGGCGGCTCGTCCGGGGACGCGGGGAGCGGCGGAGAGGGTGGAACGCCCGACGGCGGAGCCGACGCCGGCCTCGACGCCGGCCTGAACGATTCCGGAGTCGTCATCGCCGACGCCGGGCTCCGCAGCCCCATCAGCATCCCCTCCGCGCTCACCATCCCGGACGGCGGCACCATCCCCTTCCCCCAGGACGCGGGCTACGTGGCCGCCGACTTCGACAGCCACGGCAACGTGCTCTTCACCCGGCCCGATCCCATCCAGCGCACGCTCAGCGACGTCATCGCGCTCGGCGAGCCGATCAACGGACCCCGCCCGGCCACTGGCTACTCGGTGCCCTTCTCCCTCGACGTGTTGCAATCCGACGGCACCGTGACCGGTCCGGTCCTCACCCGGATGGACGACCTGGTCTGCATCCCGGACATCCTCAACGGCGTGTTCACGAGCTGCTACGGCGCGCCTGCGACACATACGGTCGAGTGCCTCCAGCCGGCGACCGGCCAGCTCGTCATCGGCAACGGCGACAACACCGCCAACCCGAACCTGGACCTCGCCGCTCCGGTGGCGGGCGGCACGGCAGGTGCCTTCGGCGCACTGGGGACCTACCTCGCACCGAACGACGATGCATCGTTCTGCGGGCCGACCTGGAGCGTGTTCGCCCTCCCGCAGTCGACCTTCGTGCCGCAACCGCGCACGGACTCCGCCTTCGCCGGATGCTCGGTGCAATCGGTCAACAGGCTCCTGCCGGTGGTGGACGGAAGCTTCGCGGTGGGCGTGAATCTCGACTGTGGCGCGGCCACCTCCGTTCCACGGTGGGTGGTCCTCCGGGTCGATGCCGCCGGCGCGATCAGCGGCAGCTACCTGGCCAAGGTGGGCGTCACCTTGCCCAGCCAGCCGCTGGTGCTCGGGGTTCTCCAGGGAGGCACGTTCGGCACGGTCCCGGCGCTCGGCGCGATCGTCACCATGCGGAACGACCCGCCCTACACCACGTTCGAGGCCTGGCTACCGGACGGGACGGGCCCGGCGGTGGTCGCCCGCGTGCCGGGGCTCTACGTCTACGGCTCGTCGGCGCTGCGCCTCGCGAAGAACGTGCGGTCCGCGACCGACGGGAGCCTCAGCGTGCTCCTGAACAGCGCGACCTTCGGCGATGTCGTCCTGCATTTCGGTCCGGGGCTTCAGCCGCGCTGGCTCTACCGCTACCCGCGCATCGCCCAGAACTCGTCGCTCATTGGCGGCGTGGATCAGGGCAACGTCTATTACGTCGACCCGTTCAACAACGACATCGTCGCGCTGAAGCGGTTCTGATCGCAGGCGCGCTCCTGCGCGCTTCCACCGGCGTCCCCCTGGTGCGGGGGGCTGAGCCCGATCGGCGGCGCGCTCCTGCGCGCTTCCACGGCGTCCCCCTGGTTCGGGGGACTGAGGCTCCCCGGCGCGGGCGGGCCGGGTCCGCTGGGTCACGCCGGTGGCCCCCCGGAAGTCCGGAAGGCGCTCGGGCTCCCCGCCTCTCCGTGCAAGGAGAGAACGGCCCGCCTCACTCCTTCGGGCCGCGTTCGTCGTCCACTGCTGCGGCTGTCATCCGCTCCATGACGTCCACCGGCGGCGAGCCGATGGCATGCCGCCCACCGTCCACGTGTACCACCTCGCCGGTGGTCCCTGGGAACCAGTCCGACAGGAGCGCCACGACCGTCTTCGCGACCATCGGATGGCGGTCGCGCGCGTTCCAGCCGAGCGGCGCGGACAGGGTCCAGGTGTCGGAGAGCTGCTTGAACCCGGGGATCCCCTTCGCGGCGATGGTGATCAGCGGTCCGGAGGCCACCGCGTTCACCCGGATGTTCTTCGGACCGAGGTCGCGTGCGAGGTAGCGGATCACCGAGATCATCCCCGCCTTGCACACGCCCATCCAGTCGTAAACCGGCCAGGCCTGGGTCGAGTTGTCGAAGTCCAGCGCGACGATGCTCCCGCCCTCGGTCATCACCGGGGCCACCGCCACCGCCAGCTCCTTGAGGGAGAAGGTCGAGACCCGGAACGCGGTCGCGACGCTCTCCCACGGCGTGTTGAGGAAGTTCCCGCCCAGCGCATCCTCCGGCGCGTAGGCCACCGCGTGCAGGACGCCATGGATGGGCTTCCCACTCGCCTTGAGCTTCTCGGTGAGGCGCGCGAAGTGCTCGGTGTTGGCGACATCGAGCTCCAGGACCTCCGGGGCGGGGTTCAGCCGCCTTGCCGAGCGCTCGGTGAGGGACATCCCCCGCCCGAACGAGGTGAGGATGATCTCGGCTCCCTCCTGCTGGGCGAGCTCGGCGATGCCGTACGCCAGCGACTGGGGGGTGAGCACGCCGGTGATGATCAGGCGCTTGCCTTGGAGCAACATGGCGGCGGGGTCTACCACGGCTGCCAGGGAGTGCTGGGCCCGAAACCGCCCGGTGGCGCGGCGCGTAGCCGTGGAGGTAGGTCCTCCCGAAAGGCTGTCCCGTGCTTCCGTCAATGCCTCTCCTCGCCCTTCTGGCGGCCTCGCCCGCCCCCGACGCCGGCCCCCCGGAGCCGTCCGTGTCCATTCGTGCGCTCCTCGACAGACGACACCCGCGGGCCCCCGACCTCGACCGGGTGGGGACCTGGCTGGGAACGGATCGGCCGCTCCTCCTCCGCGGAGCGCTGAAGGGCCGGGTGGTCCTGCTCGACTTCTGGACCTCCGGCTGCGTGAACTGCCTGCACGCCCTCCCGGTGCTCCGGGCGCTCGAGGAGCGCTTCCGCGGCAAGCCATTCCAGGTGGTGGGCATCCACTCCGGGAAGTTCGACGCGGAGAAGGAGGTCAGCGCCGTCGCCGAGGCGATGGCCCGGCACGGCATCGAGCACCCGGTGGGCACCGATTCGGACATGGTGGTCTGGGAGCAGTACGTGATCCACGGCTGGCCCACCTCGGTCCTGGTGGATGCGCGCGGCTACGCCGTGGCCTGGTTCCGGGGCGAGCCCGAGCTTCCGACGCTCACCGGCTGGGTGCAGGCGGCGCTCGACGACGGGCGGGCGCGCGGGGTGCTCGCCTCGGGGCCGCCGGAGTTCCAGCGACCCGCAGTCCGTGACACCGGTCCGCTCGCCTTTCCCGGCAAGGTGCTCGCGCTCTCCGGAGGCCGTCTCGCCGTCGCCGACTCGGGGCACCACCGAATCCTGACGTTCGACGGGAGCGGACGGCTCCTGCGCACCGTCGGCTCGGGGCTGGAGGGGTTCTCGGACGGAGCGCCGGACAGCGCGTCGTTTCGTTCCCCGCAGGGACTGGCCGAGCGGGACGGCGCGCTCTACGTGGCCGACACCGGCAACCATGCTCTGCGCCGGGTGGACCTCGAGAGCGGCCGGGTGGAGACAGTCGCCGGCACGGGGCGCAAGGCGGAGGGCGCGATCCAGGCCGCCGCAGACGCGCGCACGTCGGCGCTGCGCAGCCCCTGGGACGTGGCGTTCCTCGGCGACACCCTGTGGATCGCCATGGCCGGCTCGCACCAGCTCTGGCGTCTGGACGTCCGGACCGGCGCGCTGTCCGCCGGGGCGGGGAACGGGCGCGAGGGCCTCGACGACGGACCGCTCGCGGAGGCCACCTTCGCCCAGCCTTCCGGTCTCGCCACCGATGGGCAGGTGCTCTTCGTGGCCGACAGCGAGGCGAGCGCCATCCGCCGCGTCGACCCGCGCGCAGGCTCGGTGAAGACGCTCGCCGGCGAGGGCCTGTTCGAGTTCGGCCTGAGGGACGGGCCCCTCGGACGGGCCCGCTTCCAGCACCCGCTCGGGCTCGCGCTCGAGGGCGGGATCCTCTGGGTGTCGGACACCTTCAACGGGGCAGTCCGCCGGGTGTCGCTCGCCGACGGCCAGGTCAGCACGGTTGCCCGGGGGCTCGCCCAGCCCGGGGGACTCACGATCGCCGGCGGTCGGCTGGTGGTGGCCGACACCGACCATCATCGCCTGGTGACGGTCTCCCCTGCTCCCGCGGCCGTCGCCCCGCTGCCCCTCGCCGGGCTCACCCCTCCTTCGGTCAAGGGGCTGGTGGAGAGGCCGGTCCTGGCCACCCGTGCCTTGCCGGTCCAGCACCTCGAGGATGCGACGGTTGCATCGGGAGCCCTCGACCTGCAGCTCGAGGTGCGTCTTCCGCAGGGGCACACCTTCACCGCGGGTGCTCCGCAGCGGGTGGAGCTCGCGGTCGGCGGACGCTCCGCTCCGGTGCAGCTGGAGAGCGGCGGCGGCCTTCTCCGCGCCCGCGCGGCGATTTCCCCTCTGAGGACCGCGTCCGACGCCGTGTACACGGTGTCGCTGTATTACTGCCGGGACGGACAGGGCTCGGTCTGCCTGGTGGACCGCCGGCGGCTGCTCACCCGGCTGATCCCCGCCGAGGGGGCGCCCCCGGCCGCAACCGTGCACTACCGACCCACACCGCCTGCCCCCGGTTCCTGAGGGGCTGGCGAGGGGACAAAGTTCCGCCCGGCCAGCGGTTCGAGGTTAAAACCCCCGGGCACGACGATCCCCATGTCGAACCCCACGGACACGTTTCTCTCGGGCTCCAACATCGACTTCATCGAGGGCCTGTACGCCCGCTGGCTCGAGGACCCTGCCTCGGTGGACCCGAGCTGGCGCGAGCTCTTCTCGCGGACCCGCACCGACGGTCGCCCCTTCCTGGGCTCCGGTGACGGCAGGGCGCAGCCCACCGACGGTCAGGGCGCGACCAACGGCTCGGCCGTCGCCGCCCGGACGGTGAACGGCGGAAACGGTGCGGCGGTGAGCGGTGCGCCCGGCCGCGCGCAGCTGGTGTCGCTGGGAGACGTGCCGGCGGCTC
>RPRB01000066.1 GCA_003818285.1 Myxococcaceae bacterium | reverse complement strand
CGATGTGCCCGACGAGGTAGACGCGGCGGCCGAACAGCGGGGCCCAGGTCAGAGACACGGCCGGGGCGACCGCGGCCCCGAGCGAGTAGCCCTGCAGCGTCTGGTTCAGGTCGTCGGTGTAGGTGAAGTTCCGGGTGAAGAACGCCGCGCCGGCGGCGATGTCGAGCACCGGCCGGTCGGACTCCCGCGACGAGGCCTCCCTGCTCACCCCCGAGCCGACGACGCCCGGGTCCGCCTGCGCGGCCGTGGTCGCGGCGGCGGCGGTGGGAAGCGGCGGCGCGGCGCCGGTCGGGAGCGGCGGGTCGGTGCCCGCCGCGGCGGAGGCGGCACCGAGCGAGGGCGCCTGGGAAGCGGCGGGCGCCGCAGCGGCCGGAGCAGCGGCGACCGCGGCCACGCCTCCCGCGGCGGGGACCGCCTGGAGCGATCCTGGACGGGGCGCCTTGGTCCCCTGGAGCGAGCGCTGGAACCGTGGCTTCATCTGCTTGGACAGCACCTGCCCCAGCGCCTTGGCGCTGGGCGCCTTCCAGGTGGCATCGTCGACGATGGCGCCCGTCGACCCGTCGCGCACCTGCACCACCGCGAGCTGGGCAGTGCCCTTGTCCAGGGTGGTGACCCGCACCACCGCGTCGAGCTTCATTCCCAGGGCCAGCGCCTGGTACGCCGGGTCGGTGCCGAGGGCCACCCCGTACTTCTGCGCCTCCTCCTGGAGGCGATTGTCCGGGACCGTCACGCCCTTGAGCGCGCTCACCGCAGCCTTCCCCGCCACCGCGGCGCTCGGGCCGGTGGCCAGCACGCCGTAGCGGCGCGCGCTCTTCGAGGTGCTCGAGGCCTTCTTCCCGGCCGCCAGCGCCGGCGGCGCGACCAGTGCGGCGAGGAGGAGAACGACGGAGATCCTCATTCCTCTCCTCCGGCGGCGAGGTTCCTGGTCCACTCGACGATGCAGCTGATCTCCGAGTTGGTGAGCCCGCCCCCGGGCGGCATCGCCGAGGTGCAGGTGGGGCTGGTCTGGGTGATGAGCTCCTGGAGCGTTCCGCCGTCCACGCTGTCCACGCGGTGCCGGGGCGGACAGGCATTGGTGCTCACGTTCACCAGCCGGGCGCCGACGCCGGCGGACTCGAGGTCCAGCCCGCTCTCGTGGACCGCGGCCGAGTGACAACCCGAGACGCACTTCTTGAGGATCACCTCGGTCTTGGCCGGCTTGCTCAGGCTGGAGCAGACGAACCCGAGGTTCGAGCCTCCGTCTCCGAAGCGGTCAGGATTGTCGAGCGAGCCCGCGCACCCTGCCAGCGCCAAGAGGCAGGCGGCGACGACCACGCGTGGATGGGGCACGACCCAGGACGGTAAACGAGTGTCAGCGAGCGGACAATGTGCTCGTGGCGCCCACCCGCGGCGGAGAGGTGCCGCGGTCAGCCGCTCTCAGCCCCCCGCACCAGGGGGACGCCTGCGGAAGCGCGCAGGGCGCGCCAGCGTCCAGGCTCAGCGCATGACCGGGAGCTTGAACACCGCGGGCTTCGGGTCGGGAGGCCGGCGGAGCTCGGCCGCGCCCATCCCCGCTCGCTGTCCCTCGAAGGTGGCGCGTGGATCTCGCGCAGAGCGCTTGCCGGCGTGGAACACCGCGAGGCGCGTGGCGAGCGCCCCGGCCAGGGTGAGTCCCGCGGCGAGCCGCTCGCGCGCACGCGACTTGTTCCCCAGGCCCGAGGCCACCAGGCCCGCCGCGGTGAGGACCAGGCCTGCGCGCCAGAGCAATCCGGTGGCACCGGTGCGCAGCGGCTCGGTGACTCGCGGCGCTCGCGGCGCGGAGCGCTGCATCACCAGCATCGCCCCGATCGCCACCACCTTCCCCACGCTGCCGTACCAGTGGGTCACCTTGCGGGAGGCGCCCGAGTCGGAGAACAGCTCCAGCACCGCGCCGGCGCTCGCCATCCCCGAGCCGACGGAGAGCACGGGGAGCTCCCGGCGCGCTGCTTGCCAGAGCGGGATCGCGGTGTTGGCGAGCAAGACCCCGGTGTAGCCGGCGAGCAGCGCCCCGAGCCCGCCACCGGCGGCGATGCCGACCCGCCCCAGCGCGCCGAGCGGGCCCCTCCTGCTGCCGAAGAGGAAGCCCGCGGTGTTCGCCGCTCCGGAGAGGGCGAGGATCCACGAGCCCATGCTCATCGGCGAGGTGGGCCGGAACACCCGCAGCATGTTCAGGAAGCGCTCCGGCCGGCCCAGATCGGCGATGAGCAGCAGTGAGCCCGCCAGGTCGCCGGCGAGACCGAGCGCGCGGCAGCGGTTCTCCAGCCGCTCCAGCGTGGGCCCGCCGGCGACGAGCGACGCCGCCCCGAGCGAGCTCGCGGCACCGGCCATCCCCCCCACGAAGAGGTACACCGGGATGGTCCGGATCCACACCGGCTGCTGGAGCACCGGCAGCCCGTAGTACGTGGGAGTCCGCGCGTCCGCCTCGACATGGGTCGGAGCCAGATGACCCGGGTGCGGCTCGGGCGTCCGCACTCGCTGCGCGGCGCCCTCGCCCTGGAGGAGCCCCAGGGAGGGATCCACCTCGCGCCCGTCCGTCGGCCGCTCCAGCTCTGCCGGCCCGGGGAACGGGACCGGATTGGGGGGGGCGGTCATCGCACGCTCCGATTCCGCGCCAGCAGCGCGCCGGCCATGGCGGTGAAGAACATCCCCGCGGCGGCGAGGCCGGCGAAGGTCCAGCTCTCCCGGCCCTTCGCGGTCGGGACCACCGGGTCCGGCGGGAGGTTGTAGACCTCCGGCCGGTCGAGGAGGAGGAAGAAGGCGTTGAGCCCCCCGGTGCCAGGCTGATTGCGCGCGTCCTGGCCGTAGAGCTGTGCCCCCCGCACCCCGCGGGCCTGCAGCTCCTCCAGCCGTCGCTCGGCGCGGATGCGGAGCTCCTCCACGTCGCCGAACTGGATGCTCTCCGTGGGGCAGTGCTTGGCACACGCGGGAGTCATCCCGTCCGAGAGCCGGTCGTAGCAGAGGGTGCACTTCCAGGCCCGCCCGTCGTCGTCGCGGCGGTCGATCACCCCGAACGGGCAGGCCACCACGCAGTAGCCGCAGCCGTTGCACACGTCGGGCTGGACGTAGACCGAGTCGAACTCGGTGCGGACGATGGCCCCGGTGGGGCAGGCCTCGAGGCAGCCGGCGCGCTGGCAGTGCTTGCAGACGTCGGACTCCATGAGCCAGCGCATCCCGAAGCTCGAGCCGTTCCCCGCCCCCTGGGGCTCGATGGAGCCCAGCGCCTCGGGGAGGGTCTGCTCGACGAAGGCGACGTGGCGCCAGGTGCTCGCCCCGAGATGCCCGGTGTTGTCGTAGGAGTTCCCGGTGAAGTGGAGCCCGTCCGCCGGGAGCTGGTTCCACTGCTTGCACGCGACCTCGCACGCCTTGCAGCCGATGCAGAGCGAGGTGTCGGTGAAGAATCCCTTCGCGGCGGTCATCGGCTAGGGCTCCTGGGTGGGCATGGGGCGCTTCGTCCCCACCTGGGGCAGGTCCCGGCGCGGATCGCCGGGCTCGAGCGGCGACGGCGTCGGCCCGAGCGTCGACGGGTGCCGGCCGCGGTCGCACCGGCCGGGAAGGATGTGCGCCGTCAGCGCCTTGCTCTCCATGATGCTGACGTTCGGATCGGCCACGAGGGCGAGCAGCTCGTTTCCGCTGGCGCCGGTGCTCCTCCCCACCGTACCCCAGTGCCAGGGGACGCCGATGGTGTGCACCGTCTTCCCCTGAATCTGAAGCGGGCGGAGCCGGGCCGTGACCAGCGCCCGCGCCTCGATGGCACCGCGCGCGGTGCTCACCGTCGCCCACCCTCCGTGGGTGATGCCCCGGAGGCGCGCCAGCTCGGGGGAGATCTCCACGAACATCTCCGGCTGGAGCTCGCAGAGCCACCACAGCCAGCGGCTCATGCCCCCGGCGGTGTGGTGCTCGGTGAGCCGAAAGGTCGTCAGCACGAACGGGTAGGCCGGGTCGTCATAGGCACCGTGGTAGCGGTTGTCGCGCCGGCGGTACTCGAGCCGGGTGGGGTTGCACTGCTGGCCGTAGAGCGCGTTCTTCACCACCGACTCCAGCGGCTCGTAGTGGGTGGGAAGGGGACCGTCGATGAGGCCGGTGGGGGCGTAGAGCCAGCCCAGCCCGTCGGACTGCATGAGGAAGGCGGTGTTGCCGCCGATGCTCGCCAGCCCCTCCACGCCAGGCGGCGCGCGGTAGGCTGGATCGCGGTCGGCGATGATGTCCGGCACGTCCTCGCCGGTCCATCGACGCTTCGCCGCGTCCCACCAAACCAGGCGCTTGCGCTCGCTCCACGGCTTCCCCTCGAGGTCGGCCGAGGCGCGGTTGTAGAGGACCCGCCGGTTGGCGGGCCACGCCCATCCCCACTCCGGGGCGACCCAGCTCTGCTCGCGTCCGGGCTTTCGCCGCGCGGTCTGGTTCACCCCGCCGGAGAAACAGCCGGAGTAGATCCAGCAGCCGCAGGCAGTGCTCCCGTCGTCCTTCAGCTCGGCGTAACCGGGCACCGGGTTCCGGTCCGGCCAGGTGTAGCCGTTGATCTCGGCGAGCACGGCCTCGGCGCTCGGCTCCTGCAGCTTCCCCTGCGTCGGGTAGTCCCAGACCAGCGAGCGGAGGAGAAGGTCGCGCTCCTTCCCCGACGCCCTCGCCTTCTCGATGAGCCGCCGGCCGAGGTGAAAGACGAAGTGCAGCTCGCTGCGGGCGTTTCCCGGCGGCTCCTCCGCCTTCTCCCGCCACTGGAGCAGTCGCTGGGTGTTGGTGAAGGTGCCCTCCTTCTCCGTGTGCGCGGCGGCGGGGAAGAAGAAGACCTCGGTCTGGATGTCCTCGGGGCGAACCTCTCCCGCCTGTACCTCGGGAGCGCTCTTCCAGAACTCGGCGGTCTCGATCATCGCCAGGTCCCGGACCACCACCCACTTCGCGTTCCGCAGGCCCTTGCGCTGCAGGCCCGCGTTGGGAGAGCCGACGGCCGGGTTCTCACCCATCACGAAGTACCCGGGGACCTTGCCGTCGGCCATGTCAGCCACCGTGGTCATGTGCGAGTGATCGCCGGTGAGCCTCGGGAGCTCGCCCCAGAGATAGTCGTTCTCCTTCGTCGCCGCGTCGCCGAACCAGGCCCTGAGAAGCGAGACGATGTACTTCGGAAACTCGCTCCACCAGCCGGTGGGTGACCGGTTGCCCTGGATGTACTTGGCGAGCGTGCCCCCGTGCTTGGTGGTGGGCATCGGCAGGTAGCCGGGGAGGATGTTGAACAGCGTGGGGATGTCGGTGCTGCCCTGGATCGAGGCGTGCCCCCGGAGGGCGATGATTCCCCCACCGGGCCGGCCCATGTTCCCGAGGAGCAGCTGGAGGATGGAGGCCGTCCGGATGTACTGCACGCCCACCGAGTGGTGCGTCCAGCCGACGGCGTAGCAGAACGCCGCGGTGCGCTCGCGGCGCGAGTTCCGGATCAGCGTCTCGGCCACCTTCGCGAACAGCGCGCGGGGCACCCCGCAGATCTGCTCCACCATCTCCGGGGTGTAGCGGGAGAAGTGGCGCCGGAGGATCTGGAACACGCAGCGCGGGTGCCGCAGGGTCTCGTCGCGCTCCTGCAGCGTGGCCGGGCGCTTGTCCGGCGCGTCGGCGCCTGCGCCCGCGTCCGCGGGCAGGTGCTTGTGCCCCGCAGCGGGAATGGTGCCCGCGCCCTCGTACTGCCAGGAGTCGACGTGGTACTTGCCCTCCTGGGCGTTCCAGCCGCTGAAGAGGCCGTCCAGGTCCTCGGTGTCGCGGAAGTCCTCGCGGACGATGACCGGCGCGTTGGTGAAGGCCAGCACGTACTCCTTGAAGTAGGCCTCCTCCTCCAGGACGTGGCGGATCAGGCCCCCCAGCCAGGCGATGTCGGTGCCCGGCCGGATGGGGACGTGGATGTCCGCGACGGCCGAGGTGCGGGTGAAGCGCGGGTCGACGTGGATGATCGTCGCCCCGCGCTCACGGGCCTCCATCACCCACTGGAAACCCACCGGGTGATTCTCGGCCATGTTCGAGCCTTCGATGACGATGCAGTCCGAGTTCTGCAGATCCTGCTGGAAGTCCGTCGCCCCGCCGCGTCCGAAGGAGATCCCCAGACCGGGGACCGTGGAGCTGTGTCATATGCGGGCCTGGTTCTCGACCTGGACGACGCCCAGCGCGGTGTAGAGCTTCTTGAGGAGGTAGTTCTCCTCGTTGTCCAGGGTGGCGCCGCCGAGGTGGGCGAGGCCCAGGGTGCGCTTCACCCTCTCGCCGTTCGGCGCCGTGTCCTCCCAGGTCTCCTCGCGGGTTCGCCACACCCGGTCGGCGACCATGTCCATCGCCTTCTCCAGCGGGAGGACGTCCCACTGCGTGCCGCCCGGGGGACGGTAGAGCACGTCGCGGATGCGGTGGTCGCCGGTGACCAGCTGGAACGAGGCCGCGCCCTTGGGGCACAGCCGGCCGCGGGAGATGGGTGAGTCCTCGTCGCCCTCGATGTCGGCGATCTTCCCTTCCTTGACGTAGACCTTCTGCCCGCAGCCCACCGCGCAGTAGGGGCAGACGGAGCGGACCGGCTTGCCGGCGTCGCGGATGCGGGCGCGCAGGCCGCGGGTGCGCTCCGTCGCGGCGGTGTCGCCGACTGCACAGGGGTCGCTCCTCCGCAGCTGGCGAAGCAGCGGCCACGACTCGAGGCGACCGATGAGCGTGGACACGCCGGCGATTGTGGGCAGTCGGCCCCGGACCGGCAACGAAAACCTCAGCGTGCCGGTGGCGGGGGTTCGATGGGCGGCGGAGCGAGAGTGCCCGCCGCGTCGGCGAGGGACCAGGTCAGCCAGGCGGTCGCCGCAGCCGACCGTGCCAGAGCCACCGGGTCGATCTTGTCCAGGGTGTCCGCCGCCGAGTGGTGAACGTCGAAGTAGTGCGAGGGGTCCTGCCAGAGATGAACGGTTGGGAGCCCACGCTTTCTGGCCAGGGCCTTGAGATCCTCGCCGTAGAGCGTGTGCTTCCTGGGGATCGGGTCGACCCCCAGCGCGGCGAGCGGGTGCAGCAGCGGGGCGAGGAAGGACTCGGAGCCCTCCCCGCCGCGGAAGTAGATCCAGAGCGGCCGTCCGGCTCCGGCGTCGGACTCCAGCGCCGCCACGTGCACCTCGCTTGCGTGGGCATCGGCGTAGGCGCTCGCGCCGGCCCCGCCGTGCTCCTCGCCCATGAAGAGCACGAAGCGGACGGTCCGCCGCGGCCCGGGACGCATGCGGGAGATGAGCCGCGCGGTCTCCAGCACCATCGCCACTCCGGCCCCGTCGTCCTGCGCGCCCACCGCCAGGTCCCACGAGTCGAGGTGCGCGCCGAGGAGCACCACCTCGGCCGGCTTCTCCCGTCCGCGGATCTCCGCCACCACGTTCGCCGACTCGACGTCCGGCTCGGTGCGGCAGCCGAGCTGCAGGCGCACCCGGACCGGTCCGGCCTGGAGCCAGCGGTGAAGCGCGTCGCCGTCCTCGGTGGCCAGGGCCACCGCGGGGATGGGGCGATCGCCAGCCCTGAAGACCGCCGCTCCGGTGTGGGGTGAGCGCAGCGACCCGGTCGCGGCCGAGCGGACCATCGTCGCGACGGCCCCGCGCGCCGCGGCCTCCGCCGGTCCGTAGCTGCGGAGCTCGGAGGCCTCGCCGTAGCCCTCCCAGCTCGACATCCGGTGGTGGAAGTAGACGATGCGGCCCTCCACCGGGGCGGTCGCCAGCGCCGCGAGGCTGGTCACCTCCACCACCTCGGCCTCGACTCCGCCGGCGGGGGTGGGCGCGCTGCCGCCGAGGGCGGTGAGAGCCAGAGGGCCGCCCTGCCGGCCGGGTCCGCGGAGAACCTCGCCGCGTTCCTCGCCGCGGATCCAGCGTGCCACCTTCACCCGCTCGGTGCGCACCGGCACGCCCGCGGTCTGGAACTGGGCCACGGCCCACCGCACCGCCTCGGCGGCGCCATCCGAGCCGACGAGCCGGGGGCCGATCCGGTCGGCCAGATCGGTGACCGTGGCCAGCGTGGCGCCGTCGGTGAGGGCACGGCCGACGAGGCTCTCGAAGGTGGAGGGTGCAGCCGGCGGGGGCGCGGCGAGCAGGAGGAGCGCGAGCGGGGCGAGCATGGAGCGCTCTGCATGCCATACACTGCCCCGCGCTCGTGAGCGTTTCCGCCCTGGTCGTCTCGGTCGCCCTCGCCGCGGCACCGTCCGAGCTTCGCTGGGGCGCGGATGCCGAGGGAGGCGCGCCGTACGTCTTCGAGCAGCCGCCGGGCCCCCTGCGCGGGTTCGAGGCGGAGCTGGCGGGGCTCCTCGCCGCCCGCCTCGGTCGGACCGCGCGGCACGTGCAGGGGCCGTTCGCCCAGCTCCTCCCGCTGCTCGAGCGGGGGGACGTGGACCTGGTCATCAACGGCATCGAGGTCACCGACGACCGCGCGGGGGCCTACGCGCTCAGCCGCCCCTACTGGGCAGGGCCGGAGCGGCTCACGGTCCGCCGCAACGATCCACGCGCCCCGGCCACGCTCGCCGACCTCGCGGGGCGCCGCGTGGGCACGCTGCCGGGGACGCTGGCCGAGCGGATGCTCCGCGCGGCCGGCGCCGACGTTCGCACCTACGACGGCGGGCAGGAGGATCCCTACCGCGACCTGGCGCTGGGGCGGACCGACGCGGTGCTGCTCGATGCGCCCATCGCCCTCTACTACGGCGAGCGGCCCGAGCTGACGACGCTTCCGGCGGGATTCGGCGAGGTTCGCTACGCGGTGGTGGCCCGGGCCGGCGACGGGCGGCTCCGGGACCAGGTGAACGCGGCTCTGGAGACGCTCGTTCGCGACGGCAAGCTCCCCGTGCTGCTGCAGCGCTGGGGACTGTGGACGGAGGAGGCAGGTCGGGTGCTCGGTGTCGACACCGCGCCGCCCGGCTCGCCGGTGGAGCTCGAGTCCTGGCGCGCGCGGTCCACGCAGGGGATGTGGAGCTCGGGCGTGGGACCGATCCTCGCGGCGCTGGGGCGCGGCGCGCTGGTCACGCTGTTCCTCTCGGTCGCCTCGATGGCCCTGGCCATGGTGCTCGGCGCGGCCCTGGCGCTCGCCAGGGTCTACGGGCCCGCGCCGCTCTCCGCGCTCGCTCTGGGCTACGTGGAGCTCTTCCGCGGAACCCCGCTCCTGCTCCAGCTCATCGTCGTGTACTACGGGCTGCCCGAGCTCGGGCTCCGGCTCAGCCCGCTGATCGCCGGCTGGCTGGCGCTGGGGCTCAACTACGCCGCGGCCGAGGCGGAGAACGACCGCGCCGGGCTCCTCGCCGTGCCACGGACGCAGATGGACGCGGCGCGGGTGCTCGGGCTCGGGCGCTGGCAGGCCATCCGCCACGTCATTGCGCCGCAGGCCATCCGGGTGGCGCTCCCGCCGGTCACCAACGACTTCATCGCCCTGCTCAAGGACAGCTCGCTGGTCTCGGTCGTGACGGTGACCGAGCTCACCAAGACCTATGGCACGCTGGCCGCCGCGACGCGGGAGCACCTCGCGCTGGGGCTGCTGGTGGGCGCGGTGTACCTCCTGCTCGGGTTGCCCTTCGCCCGGCTCTCGCGCTGGGTGGAGCGCCGGCTCGGCGAGCACCTGGAGGTCTCGCGGTGAGCGCCCTGGTGGTCGAGGGGCTCGCGCGGCACGTCGGCGCGCGGCGGCGCGCGGTGCTGGAGGGGCTGAGCCTCCGGGTGGAGCCGGGCGGCGTGGCGGTGGTGCTCGGGCCGAGCGGCTCCGGGAAGTCCACGCTGCTCCGCTGTCTCGCCGGTCTCGAGGGCTTCGACGGCGGCCGGGTGGCCCTGGGAACGCTCGAGGTGGGCCCGGGTGGACACGGAGCGCTCCTCGGCCGCGTGGGACTGGTGTTCCAGTCGGTGGAGCTCTTCCCGCACCTCCGGGTGCTGGAGAACTGCACGCTCGCGCCGCGCCTCCGGGGAGAGGCCGACGGCGAACGCGAGGCGCGGATCTGGCTCGAGCGCCTAGGGCTCGCGGACCGGGCGGATGCCTGGCCGCAGTCGCTGTCCGGTGGCGAGCGGCAGCGGGTGGCGATCGCCCGCGCGCTGTCGTGCCAACCGGCGGCCCTGCTCTGGGACGAGCCGACCAGCGCGCTGGACCCCGAGCGAAAGCGCGAGGTCGCGGCGCACGTCGCGGCGGTCCGCGAGCGTGGAATCCCCCAGGTGGTGGTCACCCACGACGGCGAGCTGTCCGCGGCGTTGGGGGCAACGCACTATCGGCTCGCCGATGGGCGGCTCACCGCGCTGACGCCGGGAGGGCGTTGACGTCTGCTCCCCGCCGCATCGAAAGCAAGCGGGGGCAGTGCTGGGCAGAGACGAGAGGGGCGGCTCCCGCCCTGCTTCGCGGGGCCGCCCAGATGTGGAGGGCTGAGCCTTCCGGTGCTCCCGCCCGACTATTTCGGCGGAGGCTGCGGATTGTCGGAGGGCGTTGAGGGTGTGGTGCTCGTGCCGCTGCCGCTGCCACCCGTGGAGCTGGAGCCGGTTCCGTAGGTCCCGCTCCCGCCCGTGGAGGTCGACCCGCTCCCGTAGGTGCCGGTGCTGCCGGTCGAGCCGGTGCCCGGCGTCGTCGAGCCGCTTCCGTACGTCCCCGTCGTTCCGGTCGAGCCTGTCCCGGGCTGCGTCTGCGTCCCGTAGGTGCCCGGCGACTGCGTGCCAGGTGCCGGCGTGGCGCCGGGGCTCGTGCTCGAGGGCTGCGTCGCCGCGCTGCCGCTGGTACCGGCCGCAGTGTCAGACCGGGCTCCGCTATCCGAGGCGCAGGCGACGAGCAGCAATCCCCCTGCACCGAGGGCGGCGCAGAGCCAGAGTTTCTTCATCTTCATACGTGTGCTCCTCCAGTGAGGGTCCTGGTCGGTGGAACCTGCGAACGACGGGACGCGAAGAGGAGGCCTCGACGCTGTTTGCCGGGACGGGAAAGAAGCCGGCTGCCCGGTCGGCAGCAGCCCCCCTCGAAACGTCCAGGCCCTCCGATCGTCCGATTTGCCGGTGCGTTCCCAGCGGGCGCGCTAGCTTCGGGACGACCAGGATGGCCGGACAGGGAGGGACCCAGCGGGCGTGAGAGGGCGGCTCGCAGTGCTGGTGACCGGGCTGCTGCTCTCTCCCTGGATGGCACGGGCAGAGCCGGCGCGCTTCGCGATGCAGGCGGGGTACTGGGGGCTCGGGGCCACGGCGGAGCACGCGCTGGCGGTCCAGCTCGAGCTCCAGCCCGGGGTCCGGTGGTGGTGGGTCCGGCCCACGGCCGGTCTTCTTCAGTCGACCGACGGGACGCAGTTCGTCTTCGCCGGGGTGCGGCTGGAGATCCCCCTGGTGTGGGGGGTGACGCTCTCCCCCGCGTTCGCTCCGGGCATTCGAACCGTGGACGGGAAGCGAGATTTCGGCTCGCACCTGCTCTTCAAGACCTCGGTCGAGCTCGGGGTGCCTCTGCTGCCCGGGCTCCGGGCCCTGGCGAGCTTCGCGCACATGTCCAACGGCAAGCTGGCGAAGCCGAACCCCGGCATCGAGATGTTCCTCTTCGGGCTCGAGGTCGACCTCGAGTGAGCGCTCACTCGTCGAAGCGGAGCTGGTCGAACGGGACCGGAGCGGCGTTCCAGCTGGTGTCGCACGCGGCGGTGTTCCGGTAGGCGAGGTCGAAGACCACCTGACGGCTCCCGTCCAGGCCGAGCACCCGCACCGTGGAGCCGTTGTCCGCCTGGGCGTAGTTGACCAGGAGGGACTGCCCGGCCTCGTAGGCGCTGGAGCAGTACGCCGACGAGAGCGCCGGCTGGTGCTCGAATCGCCACACCTCGCGGGCGGTCATTGCCACCGGGTCGATCTCGTAGGCGGACACGGCGCTCGTGCTCAGCGCCTGACCTGCGGGCGCCCCCCGGGGCTGATTGACGCTGGGAGTCCCGTCGTTGAAGAGCATCAGCAGACCGTCGGAGGTGATGGAGGTCGCATGCTGGCCGATGGGGTAGAGGCCGCCGCCCACCAGGGTCAGCGCCCTCGCCCGGAGCGAGGGGAACTGAGCCCAGTACTTGGTGGGGTCCCCGAGGATCCAGATCAGGTGTCCGGTGGCGTAGTCGATCTTCATCACGAAGTTCTCGCGACTCGACACGATGAGGCTGTCGTCGCGGGGGTCGTAGGTGGCGGCGTTGAGGTGGAACCAGTCCGTGCCGGGGCGGACGAAGAGCGACGGGTCGTCACCGGCTTCCGCCATGTACGCGGCCAGGAGATCACCGAGCTTCCACCCGGCGAGCAGGGTGCCGGCAGCGTCCGTCTCGGCCACCGTCGCGTCGACCTCCCCCTGAGCGTCGAACTCGGCGAGGACCCCGACCTTTCCCGGGTCGATGTTGTGGGTGAACTGGACCAGGCTCCCGTCGGCGACCTGCGCTCCGGTCACCTCGCCGTCGAGCTCCAGCCGCGCGACCTGGGTCGAAGTCGGGCTCCCCACCACGAATCCGTTGCCGGTGAAGATGGTGGCGGCCGAGGGTGTACTGGTGCCGACCCACCGCACCTGGCCGTCGGTGTCGACCACCACCACCGAGGCGCGCATCGGCTTGAGCGCGAGGAAGTCGAACCCGAGCGCGCTGCCCGCGGGGCGTGGCTGGAGGATGGTGGGATGGTCGTAGACTCCCTCTGGGTCCTCGTAGGGGTCGGTGGTGATGCGGACGGCAAGGTCCTGACGCGAGCCGTCGGTGGCCTGAAGCTCCACGCTGACCTGGTTCTCCGCGCCGGCATAGAGGCCGAACACGGGGACGGTGACGCTCGTCTCGCTCACCCACCCGCGTCGCTGGAGCGCGGCGTACGCGTAGCGCGCGCTCACCGGCTTCGAGGCGCTGCCGGCCTTGGGCTGGACGGTCCAGAGGACCGAATCGAGGGCGGCGAGGGTCTGCCCGGTGAGATGGAGGAAGCCGATGAACGGCGTCGGCCCGGGGGTGCCGGTCACGGCGACGCCGCTGCCGCCGGCCGAGGAGACCTGGAAGGCCGAAGAGCCTCCGCATCCGAGGGCGAGCGCCGCGAAGCAGACGCAGAACGAGCGGGCGAGCGTTTTCACGCCTCGCGCAACCCGCGCTCGAGCCGAGAGTTAAGCCCCGCAGCGAATGAAGTACACGCTCCCCGCGTTCTTCAGCCGCTCCAGGGATTCGAGCGACCCCGGCGTGACTCGAACACGCAACCATCGGCTTAGAAGGCCGACGCTCTATCCAGTTGAGCTACGGGGCCAGACTGATGCTGCAGCCGGTCCTAAGCCGGCCCCGTGGCTCCCCGCAAGTTCTGGCCCGCGCTGTCAGGCCGTGATCTTCGTTCCCAGCACCTCGAGGAACTTGCCGATCCAGTCCGGATGCGCGGGCCACGCCGGCGCGGTCACCAGCGTGCCATCGACCACGGCTCGGTCCACGGGCACGTCCATGTACTCGCCGCCGGCGAAGCGCACCTCCGGTGCGCAGGCGGGATAGGCTGACACCTTCTTCCCCCGGATGACCTCCGCCGCGGCCAGCACCTGCGCGCCGTGGCAGAGGGCCGCGATGGGCTTCCCGCTCTCGGCGAAATAGCGCACCGTCGCTAGCACCGTCCGGTCCAGCCGCAGGTACTCCGGTGCCCGGCCGCCGGGGATGACCAGCGCGTCATAGTCGTGCGGCTTCACCTCGGCATAGGTCGCGTTGAGGGTGAAGTCGTGCCCGCGCTTCTCGGAGTACGTCTGATCGCCCTCGAAGTCATGCACCGCGGTCCGGATCTTCTCCCCCGCCTTCTTCCCCGGACATGCCGCGTGCACGGTGTGCCCCACCGCCTGGAGCGCCTGGAAGGGCACCATGATCTCGTAGTCCTCACCGAAGTCGCCCACCAGCATCAGGATCTTCTTTCCCATCGCGCACCTCCCACGGCGCCGGGACGGGGTCCACCCCGGTCACCACCGACTCTATTTCCTGAAGGCTCACCGGCTTGACCAGGTGCCGCGAGAAGCCGGCACGGAGCGCGGCCGCCCGATCGCCGTCCTGCCCGTAGCCGCTCACCGCCACGAGGCGCAGCGACGGATGCTCGGATCGGAGCCGCTGGGCGAGCTCGTACCCGTCGATGACCGGCAGACCGATGTCGAGCAATGCCAGGTCCAGCACGCTCTCCCGGGCCAGGCGCAGGGCCTCCAGCCCGTCGTGCGCGACCCGCACCTGGTTCCCCAGCAGCTCCAGGACCTCGGCGATGCTCTCCGCGGCGTCGACGTTGTCGTCCACGACCAGGATGCGCAGCCCCTCGGACACGCGGCGAACTCCGTCCTCGCCCGCGCCCGAGGGCCGGTCCAGCGCCACGCCCTCGGCGGCGAGCGGAAGCCGGACGGTGAACGTGCTCCCCTTCCCCACGCCGGGGCTCTCCACCTCCACCCGTCCTCCGTGCAGCGCGGAGAGGCTCTTCACCAGCGCGAGCCCCAGTCCGAGACCGCCCTTGGCCCGGTCGACGTCCTGCCGCGCCTGGAAGAAGGTCTCGAACACCCGGGGCTGCAGCTCGGGCGCGATGCCCACCCCGTCGTCCCGGACGGCCAGGACCACCTCGGACCCCTCGCGGTGGCCGGCCACCGTGATGTGGCCTCCGGGGTCCGTGTACTTGGCCGCGTTGTGCAGGAGGTTGAAGAACACCTGACCCAGTCGCGCCGGATCGGCCAGGACCTTGAGTCCGTTCCGCGGGACCGAGATGCGCAGGTAGTGGCCGCGGTCCTCGAGCAGCGGGCTCACCTGCTCCACCGCCGCCGCCACCACCGAGGACAGCTCCACCGTCTGGCGCTGGAGCTCGATCTTCCCCTGGGCGACCCGGGAGACGTCGAGCAGGTCGTCCACCAGCCGCGCCAGGTGCTGCACCTGCCGCTCGAGGATTCCGCGCTCGCGCTCCAGCACGTCCGGTGCCCGGAGCCGCATCAGCTCCAGCGCGGTGAGCATCGGCGAGAGCGGGTTGCGGAGCTCGTGCCCGAGCATGGCCATGAACTCGTCCTTCGCCCGGTTGGCCTCCTCGGCGTCCTGGCGCGCGCGCACCAGGTCGGTGACGTCGGTGGCCACCACCGCGATCGCGTACACCTGGCCGTCATCGTTCTTCAGCGGCTCGTAGACGAGGTTGAAGAAGACCTCCTCCGGCCCGGCCCCCGGACGACGCTCCAGGTCCACCCGCAGCGCCTGCTGGGTGAAGGGCTTTCCGGCGCGGAGCACGCCCTGGAGCATCTCGACGATGCCCTGTCCCCGCAGCTCGGGCAGGGCGGCCAGCAGCGGCTTGCCGACCACCTCGCGGCCGGCCACCAGTGACTGATAGCTGGGATTGGCGAACTCGTAGACCAGCTCTGGACCGCGGAGCATGGCGATGGCCACCGGCGCATTCTCGAACACCGAGGCCAGCTGACGCGCATGCTGCCGCTCCAGCCGCCGCAGCGTGCGCCGGGCGAGGTGGGCGTCGATGCGGGCCAGGAGCTCGCGCGCGGAGAAGGGCTTCACGAGGTAGTCGTCCGCGCCGGCCTCGAGCCCCTCGCTCTGCGCCTCCTCACCGGCGCGGGCGGAGAGCATCAGAACCGGAGTGTCCTGGACCTGCGGGTCGGCCCGGATCGCGGCCACCAGCCCGAACCCGTCCAGCCCGGGCATCATCACGTCGGTCAGGACCAGGTCGGGCCGGCCGCGCCGGACGGCGGCGAGCGCATCGGTGCCCGTCCGGAAGACCTCCACCCGGAAGCGCCCCTCGAGCAGCCGGAGCAAGTACTCGCGCATGTCGGCGTTGTCGTCGGCGAGCACGATGCGGGGCAGCTCGGCCAGGCTCTTTTCCACCGGCGGCGCGGGCGGGGCATCGGGCAACCAGCGCATCGCCTCCTCGACGTAGGCCTCCGCCTGGCGGACCTCCGTCCCGGACTCCCCGTGCTCGACCCGCCCGGACTCGAGATGCCGATGGCCCAGCGGCACCCGGATCTCGAACTCCGTGCCCTCCCCCATCCGGCTCCGTGTGGCGATCCGGCCCCCGTGAAGCCGCACCAGGTCGCTCACCAGCGCCAGCCCGATCCCCGACCCCTCGTGTGTCCGCGCGCGCGCTCCGACGATCCGGTGGAAGCGCTCGAAGAGCCGCGGAAGCTCGTCTTCGGGAACGCCCGTGCCGGTGTCGCTCACGGTGAGCACGGCCTCGTTCCCCTCCATGCGCTGCCGCACCGTGACCTTGCCCTCGAAGGTGAACTTCAGCGCGTTGGAGAGGAGGTTGAGGACGATGCGCTCCCACATGTCTCGGTCGACGTAGACCGGCTGCCCGAGGTCCGGAGCATCGACCTCCAGCTCCAGTCCCGCGCGCTCGAAGGCCGCCCGGAAGCTGCCGGCGAGATCGCGGGTGTGGCGCGAGAGGTCGGTGGGCCGGAAGACCGCGTTGGCCCGGCCGGCCTCCAGGCGCGAGAACTCGAGCAGCGCATTGACCAGCCGCTGCAGGCGCAGGGCGTTCCGGCGGATGACCTCGAGCGGGCCGGCGGCATCCTCCGGAAGCCCGGAGGAAACCCGCAGCTCGTCCAGCGGCCCGAGCAGGAGAGTCAGGGGTGTCCGGAACTCGTGGCTGATGTTGTTGAAGAAGGTGGTCTTCGCGCGGTCGAGCTCGGCCAGCACCTCGGCTCGCCGCTTCTCCTCCTCGAAGGCCCGGGCGGTCTCCAGCGACGAGGCCAGCCCGGCGGCCACCAGCTCGAAGAAGGTGCGGTAGGACTCGTCGAAGGCGAGCATCGGGCTCCGCCCCAGCACCAGCAGGCCGCTCAGGCCCGAGCCACTCTTTCCGATGGGGAGCATCCAGCCGCGCGGGCCCGCAACCCCATCTCCGATGGGCGGCAGGTCCTCGGCGCTGCGGCTCTCGCGCACCCGCTCCAGGCGAGCCGCCAGAACCGGGACCAGCGCCTCGACCTCCGGGCGCTCCAGCCCCACCGACACCGGGGGCTCCAGCCCCGCGTCCCCCAGCTCCTGGAACAGCGCCCAGGGCACATCCGCCACGCTGTCCGCCAACACCGCCATCGCCATCGCCAGCGCGTCCGCCTCCGTGCGGCCCACCGTGGCGATCTCCGCCAGCCACCGGAGTGTCCTCGTGCGGCGCGCGGCGAGGACCTGCGACGTGGTCTCGACCACCGAGCAGAAGACGCCGCCCACGCGCCCGGCCTCGTTGCGGATCGGGCTGTAGGAGAAGGTGAAGTAGCACTCCTCCGGGAAGCCCTTCCGCTCCAGGGGGAGCATCAGGTCCTCCGAGAAGGTGGACTCGCCGCGGGAGAGCACCGCGTCGAGCATCGGCCCGATCACGTGCCAGATCTCCGGCCAGCACTCGCGCCCCGGCTGCCCGAGTGCGGCGGGGTGCTTGCCGCCGATGATCTGCCGGTAGGCGTCGTTGTAGAGCATCAGGAGATCGCGGCCCCACCAGACGAGCACCGGCATCCGGGAGTTGAGGCAGATGCTCACCGACGTGCGAAGGCTCTGCGGCCAGCGCCGCGCATCGCCGAGGGGGGTGGAGGCCCAGTCCTTGCGGCGCATCTCCGCGCCGAGCTCCCCGCCGCCGGCGAGGAAGTCGAGCGTTCGAGCGCGACCGTTCTCCAGATCCTGTCTCCTGATCATCCTCCCACCGAGGTCGCGCGCGGCCCGAGGTCCCGGAACGACGGGGGTGAGAGATAGGCACGGCGCGCCCCGAGGTTCGTCGGAAAGGTCGGCGGCGTTCACCAGCGAACGGGACTCGCTCGCGAAGGGCGGGACCCTTCTGACCGACCGGCGAGCGCCGCTCAGCCGGCGGCGCGAAGGGGAGCGAGCCCGGACAGGTACTCCCGGGTCGCCTCCCGTCCCGCGTTCATGAACCCCGGCCAGCGCCGGCGGTCCACGAAGGTCTCGTAGAACTTGCCGCCCCTCACCGCCTCATAGGGGACGGGGTGGAGGAGCGTGAGGCGATCACCGGCCAGGAGTGCCTGCTCCCGGGCCAGCGCCACCATCCCGGACCAGCGGAGCTGGCCGCTGGCGCGGAGGATGGCGAACGAGCGCTGCCGCCAGCCGGTGACGTCCTCGCCCTCGAAGCCCTCCGGGAGGTAGCAGTTGAGGCCCAGCACCAGATCCGGCCTGACCTCGAGCACCGGCCGGACCGGGAAGATGTCGATGATCCCGCCATCCCCGTACACGTGCGGGCCGATCTGCACCGGCTCCACGAAGATGGGGATGGCAATGGCGGTGCGGACCGCCACCGCCACGGGCAGGTCGGGCGTGGTGAGCGTTCCGAGGATCTCCACCCGGTTCCGGTCGATGTTCCAGGCGGGCATCGAGAATGGGATTCGCGTCTCGCCCAGCCGACGATCGCCGACGAGCAAGCGCAGGGAACGTTCGAGCGCGTCCCCCCGGACGAGCCCGGCCCATCCGCCCATGCCCCGGCGGGCCGAGCGCAGGAGGGCACCCCAGTCCAGGTCCACGTAGTCCTCGCGTCGAAGACCGAGCCAGAACCGCGCGATGGTCGCCGAGTCCAGGCCGCAGGCCCAGGGCAGGGTGAAGAGTACCGCGCCCGAGGCCGCGGACAGCGCCGCGGGCTCGACGCCCGCCTCCTCGAAGGCGCGCTGCACGCCCACCGCCGCGCTGGTGGCTCCGCTCCCGCCCGAGACCACCACGGCGACCTTCCGACCTCGCAGGGCCGGGTAGGGCCCAGGCTCGAACGGGGGGAAGGGATCCGGATCGAGCTCCGGCTCCCGGTCCGTGGGGAGCGGGAGGAGCGTGCGGCGGAGCACGCCGAGGAAGTCACGGTCCTCGCGCACCCCGCGCCACCCATCCCTGCCCACCGCGAGAGCGTCGAATACCGGGCGGAGGTTGTTGGGGTCCAGCAGACGCATCAAGCCGCTCATGAGCCCTCCCCTCTATGAGCTGTGAACCGGCTCAGGCGGGGGCACAGCCGGACGGGCCGGTACGCGGGCTGCTGATGGCGGAGAGCGTTCGGGCGACCTCCGCCGGCTCGAGTCCCTCCCGCGAGGCCGGCGTCTGGAGGTGATGGGCCAGGTCGTTCAGCGTCACCATTCCCTCCAGGGACCCGACCTCGTTCACCACCGGGATCCGGTGAACCTGCTCGGAGCGCATCCGGTCCTCGGCGATGCGGATGGGTTCCGTCGGCTGCACCGTCACCAGCCGGCGCGACATCGCGTCGCTGACCTTCACCTCACCGAGGGGTTTTCCACGCAGGTAGGCGGCCATCGCGATGTCCCGGTCGGTGAGGACGGACGTCACTCGCCCATCGCCCCCCAGGACCGGGAGGGCGCCGAGGTCGTGGTCCCACATCTTCCGGGCAGCGAGCCACAGAGAGTCGTCTGCCCGGCACGTTTCCAGCTGTCTGGTCATGATGTCCTGGACGCGCATGGCTGACCTCCTTCCCCGAAGTCGAGCGGAGGTCGTGCATCGGTCGAGCCATGGTTTGGCCCCTGTCATGCACTCTCTGGGAGCCGGTCGAGAACCGCGCGGCGAGGACGCACCGGGTGCGGCTGCTGCGCGCGCGGGCGCACGTGTTGCGGGCTCGGCCTCGAGGAGGTCGGGCGCCCTCCGCCGGGCGCTGGCGTGCGCGCCCGGCGGGACGGGCTCGTCGGCCGTCTGAAATCGCCGGCGACGAGGCGACGCGCCCCCCGGGCGCCGCGGGAAGGTCCCGGTCTCAGCTCAGCGCCGGGTGACGACCAGCTCGAGGTACTTCGAGGGAATCAGCACCGTCTCGTCGCCCGAGCGATTGAAGCGCCCGATGAGCTCGGTCAGCTCGGCGGTGAAGACCGCGGCCTTCTCCTCGGACAGCGCCCCGTACAGCTTGTGGATCGGCCCGTAGAAGCTCCGGAACACGTCGATGAAGTGGGCGGCCGACCGGTACCGGAAGGCGAACTCCTTGTGCGCCGAGCGGATCGAGGCAGCGGCGCCGTCGAACAGCTGCTCGCAGTGCGGCACGGTGCCCCAGAGCGAGGGCGACTTCACCCCCGCGGGCGGAGCCATGGTGCGCCCCACCAGCGCGAACACCTGGCCGATGAAGCCGTCCGGCGTCCAGCTGGCGAGGCCGATCTTCCCGCCCGGACGGACCACCCGCGCGAGCTCGCGTGCCGCGCGGGCATGGTCGGGCGTGAACATCACCCCGAAGGTGGAGAGGACGGCATCGAACTGGCGGTCGAGGAAGGGCATTGCCTCGGCGTCCCCCTCGACCAGCGCCACGTCCAGCCGTTCCGCCCGGGCGCGTTCCTCGGCACGGGCGAGGAGCGCCGGCACGTAGTCCAGGCCGGTCACCTTGCAGAAGCGGCGCGCCGCGGCCAGGGTCGCGGCCCCGTTCCCGCAGGCGACGTCCAGGACGGTCTGGCCGGCGCGCAGGTCGACGGCCTCGCAGAGCGACTCGCCGACAATGGTGAGGGTGGTGCCGACGACCGCGTAGTCGCCGCTCGCCCAGGTGGCCTGCTGGCGGGCCTTGATGGCGGCGAAGTCGGGCGACGAGGTCGGGGCGGAGGTCTGCGGCATCGAGGCGGTGGTCACGAAACGAGCTCCTGGGGTAAGGGGACTTGATGCACGGCTACGGATGCCTCCGAGGGCCGGGAGCGCGCTTGACCCGTACTCCGCATCTCTTGCTCATCCGTCCGGGGAGGACCTGGCCCGTGCTCCGGTGGGGGGTGTCCCGGTGAGCACCGACGTGCTGTCGGACGTGCTCCGGGCGGTGCGGCTGACCGGGGCGGCTTACTTCTCGGTCGAGGCCAGGGCCCCCTTCGCCGCGGAGGCGCTCCCTGCCCGCGAGGTGGCTCCGACCGTCATGCCCGGCGTGGAGCACGTGCTCGAGTACCACCTGGTCACCGAGGGAACCTGCTGGGGTGGCATCGTGGGCGAGGAGCCGGTGCTGCTCCAGGAGGGGGATTTCATCGTCTTCCCCCAGGGGGACGCCCACGTCATGTCCAGCAGCCCGCGGATGCGCGGAGCGGTGTCCATCGACACCTACCGGCGCCCCCCGGGGAGCCAGCTTCCGTTCTCCCTGCGAGAGGCAGGCGGGGGCGGGCCGCGCACCCAGCTGGTCTGCGGATTCCTGGGCTGCGACGCGCGCCCCTTCAACCCCCTTCTCGCCACCCTCCCCCGGACGATCCGGGTGAGCACCCGCGAGGGTGGCGGCTGGCTCGAGTCGCTGGCCCGGCTCGCGGTGACCGAGTCCGCGGGCGGACGACCCGGCGGTGAGTCCGTGCTGGCCCGGGCGAGCGAGCTGATGTTCGTGGAGGTCCTTCGGCGTTACCTGGGCTCCCTTCCGCCCGAGCAGACCGGATGGCTGGCCGGACTGCGCGACCCGTTCGTCGGCCGGGCGCTCGCGGTGCTGCATGACCGGCCCGCGGAACCGTGGACGGTGGAGTCCCTGGCGAAGGAGTCCGCGCTCTCGCGCTCGGCGCTGGCCGAACGATTCACCCATCTGGTCGGCGAGGCGCCCATGCAGTACCTCACCCGCTGGCGCATGCAGCTGGCGGCAACACTCCTGCGCTCGCGCAACGTCAGCGTGTTCGAGGCGGCGATGGAGGTGGGGTATGCCTCGGAGGCCGCGTTCAGCCGCGCCTTCAAGAAGGTGGTTGGCCTTCCCCCGGCCGCCTGGCGCGAGGGTCAGGCCAGGCAGGAGGCACCGGCCGAGGGCAGCGTTCGCTGACGCTCGGAGGTGCTGAGTCGGGGCGAGAGGATTTGAACCTCCGACCCCCTGCGCCCAAGGCAGGTGCGCTACCAGGCTGCGCTACGCCCCGAGTCGTCCGCGGTAGAGAACACGAGATCCGGACCGGGTCAAGCTGCCAGCGCTGGACTGTGCTGGCGGGACAAGCCGGGGATGCGGGACGCTCGCCATCGCCATGATCCGCGACGCGACCGAGGCCGACCTCCCGGCGATCCTCGCCATCTACAACGACGTCCTCGCGAACTCGACGGCGATCTTCTCCGAGACGCCGACGACGCTCGAGGACCGGCGGCAGTGGTTCCGGGCGCGGCGCGACGCGGGCTATCCGGTACTGGTGGCCACCGACGACTCCGGCGTCCTCGGCTTCGCCACCTTCGGCGACTTCCGCACCTGGCCGGGGTACCGGCACACGGTGGAGCACACCGTCCACGTCCGGGCGGACGCCCGCGGTCGCGGTGTCGGGCGGGGGCTGGTGACCGTGCTCCTCGAGCGGGCGGGCGGGCTCGGCAAGCACGTGATGGTCGCCGGGGTGGATGCCGACAATCTGACCTCCATCCGGCTCCACGAGCGGCTCGGCTTCCAGCGCGCGGGGACGCTGCACCAGGTGGGCTGCAAGTTCGGCCGCTGGCTGGACCTCACCTTCCTCGAGCGGCGCCTCGACGAGCGGCTCGAGCCCGGGCCGGCGCGACTGACCTCCTGAGGGCGACCGGCGAGCTCAGGCCTGCTCGCGGGT
>RPRB01000065.1 GCA_003818285.1 Myxococcaceae bacterium | reverse complement strand
GACGCGCAGATCTTCCCCGGCAACTCCGGGGGGCCGCTGGTGAACCTGGACGGGGAGATCGTGGGCATCAACGAGCTGGTGATGGGCCTGGGGGCGGCGATTCCCTCCGACCTGGCGCGCGTGGTGGCCCGGCAGCTCATCGAGAAGAAGAAGGTCGAGCGCGCCTGGACCGGGATGACCTTCCAGCCGCTGCTCAAGGACTCGCCGCAGACCATGACCGGGGTCCTCGTCGCCGGGGTGCTCCCCGGGACTCCCGCGGCGGCGGCGGGCGTGCAGCCCGGGGACCGCATCATCGAGGTGGAGCAGCGGCCGGTGACCGTCCGCTTCGACACGCAGCTGCCAGCGTTCACCAACGAGCTGCTGCAACGTGCGCCGGGGAAGCCCCTGGCGATCCGCCTGGTACGGGGGACGCAGACACTCGTGCTGACGCTCTCGCCCATCGCTCGCGACGCATCGCGAGGGAAGGAGCGGGAGTTCAAGGAGTGGGGAATGACCGGGCGGCGCGTCACCCGGGTGGAGGCGATCGAGCTGCAGCGGGCGGACACCCGGGGCGTCCTGGTGGGCACGCTCCGGCCGGGCGGGCCGGCGGACAAGGCGGTACCGGCGCTGCGCCGCGAGGACGTCATCGTCTCGATGGCCGGCAAGCCGGTCGAGTCTCCCGAGGCGCTCGCGAAGGCCACGGCGGAGATCGTGAAGGCGGGGAAGGCTCCGGTTCCCACCATCGTCGCCTTCGAGCGCGGGGCGGAGAAGCTCCTCACCGTGGTGGAGGTCGGAATCCGGCCTCCGCAGGAGCCGCCCCAGGAGGCGCGTCGGGGCTGGCTGCCGGTGAGCACGCAGGTGCTCTCGCCGAAGCTGGCCACGGCGCTCGGGATCAAGGGGCGCAAGGGCGCCCGGGTCACGCAGATCCTCCCCGACGGCGACCCCAGCGGGCTCCGGGTCGGGGACGTGGTGACGAAGGTGGACGACGCGCTCGTGGAGGCGAGCGAGCCGCAGGACGCGGACGTGTTCGACGCCTTGCTGCGCGCCTACAAGCCGGGGAGCAAGGCGGTGGTGGCCGTGCTGCGGGACGGCAAGCCGATGGAAGTCACGGTGACGCTGAGGGAGGCTCCCCGGGTGGAGAACGAGCTCCGGGTGTACGAGGACGTGGCGCTTGAGTTCCGTGCGCGGGACGTCTCGTACCTCGACCGGGTCAAGCGACGGTGGCCGAAGGAGACCACCGGGGCCCTGGTGAGCCAGGTGGACCCGGGTGGCTGGGCATCGGTCGGCGGGTTGCGGACCGACGACCTGGTGCTGGCGGTCGACGGGAAGACGGTTCGCGACGTGAAGGAGCTGGAGCAGACGCTCCGGCCGATGAAGGAGAAGAAGCCTGACGAGGTGGTGTTCTTCGTGCGCCGCGGGGTTCAGACGCTCTTCGTCGAGATGCAGCCCACCTGGGTCGAGCCGAAGGAGGCCTCGCGATGACCGCCGCCGGAATGCTCGGCATCCTGGCCGGGCTCCTGACCGCGGCGGGTCCGGATCTCGAGCCCACCGCCCGCGCGACGGCCGAGCAGAGCGGGAAGGCGGTGGTGACCATCCGCCTGGTGCTGAAGCTGAAGGTGGGCGGTCAGGATCACGAACAGAAGATGGAGGTCCCGGCCGTGGTCATCGAACCCTCCGGGTTGACGGTGGCCAGCGCCTCGAGCATCGACCCCTCCGGGGCACTCCGCCGCATGGTGGACGCGCAGCGGCAGCGCGTCTCGCTCGAATCGGAGGTGAAGGAGACGGTGATCCTCCTCGAGGACGGGACCGAGCTCGAGGCGGCGGTGGTGCTGAAGGACACCGACCTCGACCTCGCCTTCGTCCGGCCGCGCGATGCGGGGCTCAAGCTCGCGGCGGTGACCCTGAAGCCGCGCAGCGGGACGGTGCCGCTCCTGACCCGTATCTACGTCCTCGGCCGGCTGGGCAAGCTGGGCAACCGGGCGCTGGCGGTGGCGACGGGCGAGGTGCGCGCGTACGTGCGCGGTCCGGCGCCATACTACGTCACCGATGGCGAGACCTCGGCGTTCAACGGATCGCTGGCGTACACCGCGGACGGCATGCCGCTCGGCCTCTTCGTGAAGCGCTTCGCCACCAGCATCGACAGCCAGGCCGGCGGACGTGGCTCGGAGTCGGTGATGACGGTGCTCCGGCCGGTCGACAAGCTGCTCGAGCTCGCGGCGCAGGCCCGGACGATCCCGGTCGGCAGCAACGATGCGGGCGGGCCTTCCGCCCCCAGGTGAGCGCGAGCGCCTCCCGCCTCCCAGCGCCGGGAGCGGGTCTCGTACTCGGAGCCGAGCCTCAGTCCACGTCTGGCATCCCGTCCACCGGACGCGAGAGCGCCAGGAGACCAGAATTCCGGAGCTCAGCCTCCAGCGCATCGACCGACCGCGCCGGCAACGTGCAGGTGAAGTTCCGGCACACGTACGCGGCGAGGTCCGCGCCCGCTGCGGTCTTCCCATCGGCGAGCTCGGCAAGAACGGCGGGCGCGGCGCCCGGCTCGAAGGCCGCGACCGAGAGCGTCGGCGCGTAGGTCAGCGCGAGCACCTCGATGAACGGAGCGCGTGCTCGCGCTGCACCCACCAGCGCCACGTCCGGCGCGCCGTCTGCGAGGACATCCGCAGCGCACCACAGATGCCCATAGGCGAACGGATTCGCCAGCGCCGTGTCCCGCATCCGCGAGACGTACGCCTCCGCCCGGTCGAGGAAGTCCCGGCTGCCAGTCAGCGCTGCGAGCACCACGCTCGCCTCGGTCAGCAGGCTCGCCCCGGAGGGTACGGCGTTGTCGTGGAGCGCATACGTCTCGACCACGAGGTCCGCCTGCCCTCGGGGGGCAGTCCGGTACGCCTTCTGCTCGGGATCCCAGAACCGCTCCTGCGCCCCGTTCGCGAGCCGCACCGCGGCCTCGAGCCATCGCGACTCGAACGTCGCCTGGTACAGCGCGACCAGCCCCGCCGCCATGCCGCCCCAGTCCTCCAGGAAGGCGTCCACCTTGCTCGTCCCGTCCTGATGCACACGGAACAGACGGTCGCCCCGGAGCTGCCGGTCCAGCACCGCGCCGGCGGCCCGGGCCGCGCGCTCGGCCCACTCCGGCCGCTGGAACACGCGTGAGGCGAACGCCAGCCCGCGGATCATCAGGCCGTTCCATCCCGCCAGCACCTTGTCGTCGCGGCCGGGCGGGATGCGCTTCGATCGCTCGGCGAGGAGCTTCGCGCGAACGGACTCGAGCCAGCGACGCGCCTCGTCCTCCGCCATCCCCCATTCTCGGGCGAGGTCGGCCAGAGCGACTCGCCGCTCGAGCACGCTCTTGCCGTGCTCGAACGTTCCCTGCGCCGTCACTCCGTACGCCTTCGCCGCGCGCCGGCCCTCCTCGGCGCCGAGCACCGCCTCCAGCTCGGCCGGACTCCAGACGAAGTACTTGCCCTCCTCGCCCTCGCTGTCGGCGTCCTGCGTGGCGTGGAACGCCCCGGCGGCGTCGGTCATCTCCCGGCCGAGCCACTCCACCAGTCGCGTCGCGCTCTCTGCCCACTCCGCCCGCGGGGAGATCTGCTGCGCCTCGGCGAGCAGATGCAGGAGGAGCGCGTTGTCGTAGAGCATCTTCTCGAAGTGCGGCACCCGCCAGTGGCGGTCGACGCTGTAGCGGTGGAAGCCGCCGCCGAGCTGGTCGTGGATTCCGCCGGTCACCATCCGGTCCAGGGTGTGGAGCGCGCCCTCTCGCAGCGCCGCGTTGCCGGTGCGCCGCCACGCCCGGAGCAGGAGCGCCAGACCCATCGTGTTCGGGAACTTCGGCGCGCCCCCGAAGCCGCCCTCGACCGGATCGACCGCCCGCGCCAGCGCTCGTCCCGCCGCCGCCACGTCGTCGCCCGAGACCCGCGTCACCAGTGTGCCGAGCCCGTAGGTCGCGAGCTGGCGGAGCCCGTTCTTGAACTCCCCGGCCTGCTCGAGGACCTTGCCCCGCTCCTCGGTCCACGCGCGCGACAGCGCCTCGAGCAGCATCCGGAACGACGGCAGCCCGTGCCGAGGTTCGGGCGGGAAGTACGTCCCGCCGTAGAACGGCACCAGGTCGGGCGTGAGGAACACGGTCAGCGGCCAGCCGCCCTGCCCGCCCATCAGCTGCACCACGCCCTGGTAGACCTGGTCCAGGTCGGGCCGCTCCTCCCGGTCCACCTTCACGTTCACGAAGTCCGCGTTCATCTGCTGCGCGGTGGCAGGGTCCTCGAAGGACTCGTGCGCCATCACGTGACACCAGTGGCAGGCCGAGTACCCGATGGAGAGGAGGATGGGCCGCTGCTCGTCCCGCGCCCGGCGAAGCGCCTCGTCCCCCCAGGCGTACCAGTCCACCGGGTTGTCCGCGTGCTGGCGGAGGTACGGTGACGACTCGGCGGCGAGGCGGTTGGTGCGGCCGGGCGCATTCATGGTTCTGCCTTAGGGCCCGCCGCCGCCGGCATGCAACCGCCCGGCAGCGGAACCGTCTGGCGCCATCGCGCCCATTGGGCTGAGGGGTCAATGCCCCCTAGGGCCCACCACGTGACGCTGGTGTCCGGGCGTGACGCCGGGCAGCGTTGGGCCCCGAACAGCAAGGAGCTCCCATGTCCCCGAGGTTCGCCGCCAGGGTCTGCACCGCCCTCCTGATGCTCGCCCTCGCCGCCTGCGTCGGCGGCACCAAGCTCGTCAACAGCTGGAAGGCGCCCGACGCGGCGCCGCTCTCGGTGAAGCAAGGCGACCTGGTCATCGCCATGGTCATGAGCAAGCAAGAAACGACGCGACGGACCGGCGAGGACCTGCTCGGCGAGGAGCTGCGGCAGCGCGGCCTCCGGCCCATCCCCTCCTTCACCCTCATCCCCACCGACCAGGTCGATGACCGGGAGAAGGCCGCAGCTGCCGTCCAGGACTCGGGCGCGGTCGCGCTGTTCGCCATGCGCCCGATCGCCGTCAACCAGCAGCAGACCTACGTGCCGCCCTCGTACATGGGGCCTGGCCCGTATGGCAGCGGCTGGGGGCCGTACTACGGCTACGGGTGGGGAGCCGCCTACAGCCCGGGCTACGTGGTGACCGATACCGTGGTGCGGGTGGAGATGCTGGTCTTCGACCTCAAGCAGAACAAGCTCCTCTGGGCCGGTCAAAGCGAGACGACCAACCCGGATCGGCTCGATCAGTTCATGCGCGATCTGGTGAAGACTGCCGCGGCCGACATGCGCCGCAAGGGCGTGATCGCCGAACCCGCCTCCTAGCGGCGCCTCGGGAAGTCCAGGGCTACTTCTTCGTCTTCCCCTGCCGGAGGTACTCCTCGAGCAGCTGCTGTGTATCGAGGGCGCGACTCTTCTCCTCGTTCCAGGAGATCGACACCTCGCGCCCGTCCTCGGGGAGGTAGACGACCGGAAAGCCGGCACGGGTGATCAGGAGTCGATGTTCCTTCTTTTCGACCGTCACCGTGTACTCGGAGATCTCCAACCGCTCCCACACCTGGGCGAGCCAGACCTTCGACGCCGGGTTCGCCCCGGCACGAGTGATCCGCACCAGGGCGCGCTTGGGCCCAGGGGAGCGAACCGCCGCCAACGCGACCTCGACCCCCTCCGCCGAGGTGAAGAAGTGCCCGGTCGGATCGACTTCCAGCTTTGGTGTTCCACCCATCAGCAGCGCCATCAGAAGGAAGGTCATTGCCGCAACTCCAGGGTCCATTGTCAGGGAGTGACTCCCATGGAGCTTCAACGCAGGCCCGCGTTCCCGGATCTTCCGTGACCTCACGGTGCAGAGGGGATCGTCCGGGACCGCCCACCTCGTCTCCGGTGCAGGATGGGGCATGGCCGCCGTTCCGCCCGGGCCCGAGCACTTCGAGCACCTGCGCCGCCTCCTCGCGCTCGAGCGCCGCGCCGAGGAGCAGCGGCTTGCCGACGAGCGGGCCCGCCTCTCCCAGGGGGAGCGCGAGTCGCTGGGCCTCTCCGCCGGGGACCTCGAGGCCACCGACGAGGACGTCGGGCTGGGAGGCCGGTTCCTGGTCACCCTCGCCCGCGCGGGCGGGCAGCCGTGGCGTAATCCGTTCAGCCCCGGCGACGTCGTGGAGGCCCGGCCACGGCGGGCGGAGGTGGCGCCACCCGAGCGGGCGCTGGTCGTCCGGGGCGGCCGCGAAAGTGTCCAGCTCGCGTTCGATCGGCCTCCTCCCGACTTCGTCCGCTCTGGCCGGCTGGTGGTGGACCTGGTGGCGGACGATATGACGTTTCGTCGCGCAGACGCCGCCGTCGCCGAGGTCGCCGCGGGAGACCGGGGGGCTCCGGGCCGGCGCCGCGAGGTGATCCTCGGCAAGGAGGCGCCACGCTTCGAGCCCGAGAGACCGCCCGAGGGGATCGACGCGCTGAACCCCGAGCAGCGCCTCGCCGTCGAGCGCGCCCTCGCCGCACGGGATCTCTTCTGCGTCCACGGCCCGCCCGGCACGGGCAAGAGCACCGTCCTCGCCGCGGTGGCCCGGAACGCCGTCGCCCGCCACGGCCGCATCCTCTGCACCGCGGCCAGCAATGCGGCGGTGGACCACCTCCTGGAGCTCTGCCTCGCCGCGGGGCTCCGCGTGGTGCGCATCGGTCATCCGGCACGCGTCTCCCCGCGGCTCGTGGAGCACACCCTCGATGTCCAGGTGGAGAACCACCCGGACCGGACGCTCGCGCGCCAGCTCTTCGACGACGCGTTCGAGCTGCTCGGGCACGCGCGGAAGCAGCGGCAGCGGGGACGCAGCCGCGAGCGCTTCGCCAACGCTCGCTCGGCACACGCCGAAGCCCGGGCGCTGATGGACGAGGCGCGCGGCCTGGAGCGCAAGGCGGTCCGCGACTTGCTCGAGGGCGCGGACGTGCTCTGCGCCACACTCACCGCGCTCGGCGGCGCGCCGCTGGCGACGCTCCGTTTCCCGCTGGCGCTGGTGGACGAGGCGACCCAGGCCACCGAGCCGCTCACGCTCCTGGCCTTCCTCCGGGCCGAGCGGGTGGTCCTCGCGGGCGACCACCGGCAGCTCCCGCCCACCGTTCTCTCCCAGGAGGCCGCCGCGGAGGGCCTCGCCACCAGCCTCTTCGAGCGGCTGCTCGCGGTGCACGGCGACGCGGTCCGGCAGATGCTCCGGGAGCAGTACCGGATGAACGCCGAGCTGATGGAGCTTCCCTCGCGCGCGTTCTACGGCGGCGAGCTCCGCGCGCACCCCTCCGTCGCCGGCCGCACGCTGGCCACGGTGCTGCCCGGGGCAACCCTGGATGCTCCGCCCCTCCTCTTCCTCGACTCCGCCGGAAAGGGCTGGGAGGAGGTCACGCCCGAGGGCAGCGAGAGCCTCGAGAACCCCGGCGAGGCGCAGGTGGTGGTGGCCCGGGCGCGCGCGCTGCTCGCCGCCGGCCTCGGCCCGGCGCAGATCGCCGTCATCACCCCCTACCGCGCGCAGGCGGCGCGGATGGGACCGCTGCTCGAGCCGCTCGGCATCGAGGTGGACACCGTGGACGCGTTCCAGGGCCGCGAGGCCGAGGCGGTGCTGGTGAGCTGCGTCCGGAGCAACGCAGAGGGGCGGCTCGGCTTCCTCACCGACCTGCGGCGGATGAACGTCGCCCTCACGCGGGCGAAGGTGCATGCCTTCGTGGTGGGGGACAGCGCCACGCTGGGCGGCCACCCCTTCTATGCCGGGCTCATCGAGCGGGCCCAGGCGCTGGGTACCTACCGGAGCGCCTGGGAGTGGGCGGAGGCCGAGGACGCTGCAAAGTTTGCATAGCAGCGTCTGCGGACTGGCGATTCAGGAACGGGTGTGGGTTGGTGCAACCCGGCGTCTTCACCGGACCCGGCCCTGACCGGGGTCCGGCATGTCCCCTGCTTCGACCATGGGTGGCGCGAATGGAACCCACCTCAGAGAGCACCGAGCTGCCCGTCCTCCGGGAGGAGGAGGGTATGTGGATTCTCCGAGTCGAGTCGAACGGGAAGGTCCAGGAGTACCGCTGCGGGAGCGAGGTTCAGGCCCGCGCGCTGGCGATCCTGCTCCTGCCGGCGGCAAGCGGTGAGCCGACACCGGACGACAACCCGACGCTGTCCTGAGCTCCTTCAGCCCACGCGGGCGCTCGGCGTCTCGAGCGACGGGTCCGGCACGTCCCAGTGCGCAGCCCGCGCCCGGCCGATGGCCTGCAGCTTCCGCCGCGCGGGGAAGACGAAGAGCCGCAGGAGCAGCAGCTGGCCGAAGGTGAAGACGCAGACGTCGGACACCAGCTTCGCCAGCACCACCGGCACTCCCACCCGATCCGCGAGCGTCCGCACCAGCATCGCGTGCACCAGCATCCCGGCGAAGGTCCCGGCGACGAAGCGCAGCGCCTCCGGCACCCACGCCGTGGCCGAGCTGCGGAAGGCGAACCGGCGGTTGCCCAGGAAGGCGACGGTGCTTCCCACCGCCACGCCCAGCATCGCTCCTCCGGCGCTCGAGGCGCCCAGCCAGCGCATCGCGGCGAGCAACACACCGACGTCCACGAGCGTGGCGACGGCGCCCACCAGGAGGCTCGGTACCGCCCAGGAGCGCAGGGAGCCTTCGCCGCCGCTTGGCCTCATGCCGGAGTCCGTGACGTAACAGGCGGATCGGGGACCGTTCAAGCGGATGCGTCCGCTCGTAACGGAAGCGTCACATCGGTGAGCCCACGGGCGAAGAGCTCGCGGTGCCCCATCTCGGGGGCGCGCTCCAGCCGCTCGGCGCGGATCACGTCCCGCAGGAGCGCCGTCCCCTCGGGCAGCTCGCGGACCGAGCAGAGTCCCCGCTCGAGCCGGAGCGCCTCCTGGAGCGACACGTGCGGCGCGACCAGCCAGGCATCGTGGAGCGCCGGCATGGTGCAGGCGAGCACCCTCACGTCCGCCGCGCGACCGGGAGCGACCTCCTCCACCGCCTGGCGCAGGTCGTGCCCCTCCGGCGGGGCGAAGAGCGCGGCGAGGTCCGCCTCGCCTCCGAGGAGCGCCTCGAGGCAGGCCTGGAAGGTCCCGAGGAAGAGCTGCTGGCCGAAGAGCTTGCCCGGCTCCAGCCCGCGCTCCCGCAGCCACGCCATCGGAAGGAGGTGGCCGGCGAGGGAGACCCGGTCCACCCAGGCGGCGGTGGTGCCTCCGAGGGTCTCCAGTTGCAGGAAGGAATCGCTTCGCACCAGCAGCGCCGACCGCGAGCGCACCGAGCCACGGCGGAGCGGGCGCACCAGGATGCGCGCGCCGAGGGCCTCGGCACGGGCGGCCACCAGCGGGGGCGCCCAGGCCGCGTCCACCTCGCTGCGGCGGAGCGCGTCGCTCAGCGCGTCGTAGTCGGAGAGGGTCACGACCGAGACCTGCCGCCCCACGATGGCCGAGAGCACCCGGGTGAGCCGACCGGTGGCGCCCGGGATCGGTGCGACCGGGAGCGAGGGGGGCAACCCGAAACGGAACGCGGTGCGCGAGGCGGTCACACCCATCTCCTCACCTCACCTCGGCTCGAAGCCGGGCGACCTCGTCGTCCGCGAGACCGAAGGTGGCCTGCAGCATGTCCAGGACCCGCAGCTCGGCGGCGGACGGCCTGCCCGACGACTGCGCGATGCGGACCGCGAGGCCGAACGCCCTCACCCGCTGCGCATGGGTCGTCAGGCCGTGGGCGAGGACCCGGAGCCGCTCGGGCAACCCCTGCTCGGCGAGCGCCTCCACCGAGTCCCGCATGTACGACTGCGCCCGGGCCGCGTCGATCTCCTGGAACAGCGGATCCGAGGCCAGCGACTCGACGAGCGCACGGGACTCGGCGGGCTTCATCTTCCCATCGGCCGCCGTCACCAGGACCATCACTTCCGCGTAGAGGCGCTCCAGCGGCTCGCCGAGGACCTCGTTCAGCGGCCGGCCCGACTCCACCACGTCGACCAGCTCCGCCACCTCGTCCTCGGCGATGCCCAGAGCGGCCTGGAAGGTCTTGAGCAGCCCCAGCTCCGCGCGGGTGGCCTTCTTGTCGGCGAGAGCGACCGAGGCGGCGAGCCCGAAGGCGAGGAGCCGGTTCTGATGCGTCGGCAGGCGGTCCCGGAGGCGCTGGAGGATGGACTCGAGGCTGGACTGGGAGGCCAGCCGCTTCACGCTCTTCTCCACCAGCGCGCTGATCTCGTCGGGGTTGGTCCCGTCGAACTCGGGGCGCTCGAGCACCCTCCGGAGCAGCGTCTGGATGGAACCCTCGGTGAGCTTCCCGTCGGCCATCGCCGCGAGGAGCATCACCTCGACCAGGGCGGCGTTGCGGTCGGCCCGGGTGGTGCCTTCGGTCTCCGCCTTCATGCTGCGTCTCGCTCCTTTTCCCGTGGGGCGGCGAGGGCCGCGAAGTCGAACAGCTCCCTGTCGGCGAGGTGGGAAGGCCGAACGTTCCCCATCGCCGACAGCACGCTGCTCCGGACGTGCGGGATCTCCTTCTCCAGATCCTCGAGCAGGCGCTTCATCCGCTTGCGCTGCAGCTGCTCCTGGGTGCCGCACAGGTCACAGGGGATGATCGGGAAGCGCCTCAGGGCGGCGTACTCGGCGATCTCCGCCTCCGGCGCGTAGATCAGCGGCCGGATGACGGTGTTCCGCCCATCGTCCGAGCGGAGGACGGGGGGCATCCCCCGCAGCGTCCCGGCGAAGAAGAGGTTGAGGAGCAACGTCTCGGCCGCGTCGTCGCGGTGGTGGCCGAGGGCGATCTTGTTGCAGCCGAGCTCCACCGCCGCGTTGTAGAGGATGCCCCGCCGCAGGCGCGAGCAGACCGTGCACATCGTCTTCCCCGGCGGCGTCTTCTCCAGGACGATGGAGTAGGTGTCCTCGCGGAGGAGTTGGTACGGCACCCCTTCCCTGGCAAAGTGCTCGACCAGCTGTTGCCCGGGGAAGCCGGGGTGCCCCTGGTCGAGGGTGACCGCCAGGAGCTCGAAGCGTACCGGAGACCGGCGCTGGAGAATGCGCAGCAGTTCCAGGAGGGTGTGCGAATCCTTCCCTCCCGAGACGCCGACCATGATGCGGTCGCCCTCGTCCACGAGGCCGAAATCGGCAATGGCCCGGCCCACGTGACCGAGCAGGCTCTTCTCCAGGCGTGATGCGGTATCCACGGCGGGCGGCATCCTACGGACCTCCGCTGTAAAAGACGACCCTTCGTGGCCCCCTTCAGCCAGCCGATTCACGATGTCATGGACCCGGTAGGCGCCGCGGCCGTGGTCCAGGCGCTCGAGCCGGAACGGCTGTTTGCCGTGGACCTCGAGGCGGACGCGATGCACGCCTTCCGGGCGCGGCTGTGCTTTCTGCAGATCGGCACCGACGATGACATCTGGCTCCTGGACACCCTGGTCCCGGGGGTGGAGGCTTCGGCGGTCGCCGCGCTGTTCGCCGACCCGCTGCGGACCAAGGTCTTCCACGCCGCCCAGGGGGACCTCCAGTTCCTGACGGAGGCGGGGGTGCGGGTCCGTGGTCTGTTCGACACCCATCGTGCGGCGACGCTCCTCGGGTGGCCGAAGGTCGGCCTCGCGGACCTGGCTGCCGAGCGGCTGGGGGTGACCCTGGACAAGGCGCACCAGCAATCGGATTTCTCCATCCGGCCGCTCCCACCGGAGATGCGCCGCTACATCGCCGACGACGTGCGCTACCTCACCGAGCTGGGCCGTCAGGTGAGCGCCGCGGTGGTGGCGGCTGACATCGTGGAGGAGGTCCAGCTCGACTGCGAGCGGCTCACCGACGAGGCCGCGGCGCGGCCGTCGGTGGCCCCCCTCGCGATGAAGATTCCCCGCACCCTTCCCCCGGCGGAGCAGGCCTTCCAGCTCGCCGCCAGCACCCGGCTCCATGCGCTGCGGCTCGCCTGGGCCGAGGCCGCGGACGTGCCGATGGGGCGGATGCTCTCCAACGCCGCCATCCAGGAGCTGGTGACCCGTCCCCCCAGAGACCGCAAGGCGCTGTCCCGCACGCCGGGGGTGCGGGGCCAGGTCGCCCGCGAGCACGGGGACGAGGTGCTCGCGCTCCTGGCCGGGCTGCGCGCGGCGGCCGAGCGGGGCGAGCTGCCCGTCCCCCTCGCGCCGACCCGCGACCCTGGCCGGCGGCGGCGGGAGGAGGCCCTCAAGGAGTTCCGGGCGGCGAAGGCCCTCGAGCGCGGGGTGACGCCGAGCGTCGTCCTTCCCAACCCTCTGGTGGAGCAGCTCGCGGCCGCGCCCCCTGCGGATCTGCACGCGCTGTCCCGGGTGCCCTACCTCGGCGAGAAGCGCACCCGGCTGTACGGAGAGGCGCTGCTGAGCGTGCTGGCAAGCGTCTGAGGAAGACCGGGCTTCTCGCGGCGCGTGTAGTAACGTCCCGTCTTCATGCGAGGTTGCACTTGCCGGAGGCGCGAGATTCGAGACGGATGAGCGCCGTCTGTCACCAGTGCGGCGCCAGCCTTCTCCCGTTGTCTGCGCGCTGCCCGGCCTGCGGCACGGTGAACGCCCCGCCGGTGTCCTGGACGGCGGTGACGCTGGCCCCGGAAGGTGCGCCTCCGGGGCACCACCCGCGCCCTCCTCCGGGCGGCGAACACGCCCACACGCCGGGCAGCGGCGTGGCGCTCGGTCCGCTGGTGCCCGGGATGTCCTTCGGGCGCCGGTACCACATCAAGCGGCTCCTCGGCCTCGGAGGGATGGGCGCCGTCTACCAGGCGTGGGACACCGAGCTGGGCATCGACGTCGCGATCAAGCTCATCCGCCCGGACATCATGGGCGACCACACGGTCGCGGCGGAGATCCAGCGCCGGTTCAAGCGCGAGCTGCTCCTGGCCCGGCTGGTCACCCACCAGAACGTGGTGCGCATCCACGACCTCGGGGAGATCGACGGCCTCAAGTACATCACCATGTCCTTCGTGGACGGGACTGACCTCGCGACGCTCCTGGCGCGCGAGGGCCGCCTCCCCGTCCGGCGCGCCCTGCGGCTGGCCCGGCAGATCTGCGCGGGCCTGGTGGCAGCGCACTCGGCGGGCGTCGTGCACCGCGACCTGAAGCCGGCCAACGTGATGGTCGGCGCGGGAGACGAGGCGCTCATCACCGACTTCGGCATCGCCCGGCTCCTGGGCTCGGTCGAGGCGGACGGAGGCTCGGCGCTCCCGTTTTCGCCGGGTCCGCTGGACCTGCACCGCGCGGACGTCACCCGGCCGGGCTCGATGGTCGGCACGCTCGAGTACATGCCGCCGGAGCAGGCCCGCGGCGAGCAGGTGGGCCAGAGCGCCGACGTCTACGCGCTCGGGCTGATGCTCCACGACATGCTCAGCGGGCGCATCCGGCACACCCGGTCACCCAGCGCACTGGAGGAGCTCAAGTCGCGAGGCGACCGGTCACCGTCGCCGCTGCACGGAGAGATCCCCGAGGTGAGCGAGGCGCTGGACGCGATCATCGCCCGGTGCACCGACCCGCTCCCGTCGCGACGGTACCGGAGCTCGGCGGAGCTGGCCGAGGCCCTGGCGCGACTGGACGACGAGGGACGTCCCCTGCGGACACAGCGCACGGTCGGCGTGCGGCGGGTCTCGGTGGCTGCGGTGCTCGTGCTCGCCTGCATCGGCGTGGCCTTCTGGTACCTCCGGCCCCGCGCTCCGCCCGCCGCGCACGCGCCGATGAGCGTGGTGATCAGCGATTTCGCCAACGGGACCGGGGACACCGGGCTGGACCGGACGCTCGAGCCGGTCATCAAGCTGGCCCTGGAGAGCGCGCCCTTCATCACCGCCTACGCCCACAGCGACGTGCGCCGCGCGCTCAACGTGGACCCGCCGGACCCGTTCGACGAGCGGGCGGCGAACGAGCTGGCGGTGAAGCAGGGGCTGGGCGTGGTGGTCGGCGGGAAGATCGAGCGCCGCGACGAGGGCTATCGGCTCGAGGCCACCGCCCGTCAGGCGGTGACCGGAAAGGTGGTCGCCCGCGCGGAGCGGGACGCGTCGGGCCGCGACGGGGTGCTGGCCGCGGTGGGCCGCCTGGCGGAGGAGATCCGCCAGCGGCTCGGCGACGAGTCCACCGACGCCGAGCAGCGCTTCGCCATGGACACTCTCACCGCCACCTCGCTCGACGTGGTGCACGACTACGCGGTGGCGATGGAGGCGCTCTCCTCCAGCCAGTTCGAGGCGGCCCGGGCCAGCTTCCAGCGCGCGGTGGAGCGCGACCCGGCCTTCGGGCTCGCCTATGCCGGGCGGGCGATCGCCTCGGCGAACCTGGGGAAGCAGCAGGACGCGCAGAGAGACATCACCGAGGCGGTCCGTCACCTGGACCGGATGACCGAGCGCGAGCGCTTCCGGGCGCGCGGCCTCTACTACTACCTCACCGCCGACTACCCCTCGTGCGTGAAGGAGTACGGGGCGCTGGTGGCCCGCTACCGCTCGGACGCGGCCGCCCACAACAACCGCGCGCTTTGCCTCACCCGGCTGCGCGAGATGCCGCAGGCGCTCGACGAGATGCGGCAGGTGGTGACCATCCTCCCCAACCGGGCGCTGTACCGGGTGAACCTGGCGCTGTACGCCGCGTACGCGAGCGACTTCGCCACCGCCCAGGCCGAGGCCACACGGGCCCAGCAGATGAGCCCGCTGGGGAACTTGCCCATGGCCTTCGCCCAGCTCGGACAGGGCCGGCTCGAGGAGGCACGGCGGACCTGGGAGGCCCTGTCCAGGGCGAGCCCGGTCGGCGCCTCGTTCGCCGCCTCGGGACTCGGCGACATGGCCATCCACTCGGGCCGCTACGGCGAGGCGGTGCGCATCCTCGAGGAGGGCGCCGACGCCGACCGCAAGGCCGGCAACCCCGACCGCGCCGGGGCCAAGCTGGCCGCGGTCGCCTTCGCCGAGCTCTCGCGGGGCCGGAAGGCCGCGGCCATCGCCGCCGCGCGGCGGGCCATCGACGAGAGCGGGACGATGAAGGTCCGCTTCCTCGCCGGCCGCATCTACGCGCTCACCGGCGAGACCGAGGCTGCACGCTCCATCTCCCAGGCCCTCGCCAACGAGCTCCCCGCCGAGCCCAGGGCGCACGCCAAGGTGCTCGAGGCCGAGCTGGCACTCTCCGCCGGAGACCCGCGCCGGGCGATCGGCCTCCTCGGTGAGGCGAACACGCTGCTCGACACCTGGATCGGCCGGTTCGAGCTCGCCCGGGCCTACCTGGAGGCAGGGGCCTTCGCGCAGGCCGACTCCGAGCTCGACCGCTGTCTCGCCCGGCGCGGCGAGGCGCTCGCGCTCTTCCTCGACGAGGAGCCTTCCTTCGGCATCACCCCGCTCCTCGAGTACACGCAGGGGCGGGTGCGAGAGGGCCTGGGCACCACCGGCTTCGTCGACGCCTACCGGCGGTACCTCGACCTGAGGGGGCCCGCGGGCGAGGACGCGCTCCTGGGAGAGGTTCGGCGGCGGATCGCCGCCGCTGCGTCACGCGGCGGCTCCCGTCAGTAGGTCACGGTGGCGAAGTTGGAAACGCTGCTCTGCTGATTGTCCACGCAGTTGTAGGCCGGCGTCGGCGTGCACTCCGGTGGCGGCGGCAGCGTGGCCACGACGAAGTAGGTGTACGTCCGGTTGTTCTTCAGCGCCTGGCTGATGTCGGTGATGGTCGTCACCGTCCCCGCGACGTTGGCCACCGGCGCGCGGGCGGCGAAGTTGACGGGCGTCACGCTCGCGCCCTCCACCCGGTACACCTGGTAGGCGAGGGGCAACCCCACGTGGGGCGGGAACCAGGCGAGCTGGATGCCGCCGTTGTGCTTCAGCACGGTCGCGGCGAAGGTGTTCGGCGCGTTCCCGAGCGACCCTGCGGTGTCGAGGTTCAGGTCTCCCGGCCCGAGCGCCTCGTCCGCCGGCACGCCCAGGTCACCGAAGCCCAGGTCTCCGAACCCGAGGTCGCCGAATCCGAGGTCGCCGAATCCGAGGTCTCCGAAGCCCAGGTCGCCGAACCCGAGGTCTCCGAAGCCCAGGTCGCCGAACCCGAGGTCGCCGAATCCGGTGTCCAGCGACAGCCCACCGCCGACCGCCGGCGCGGGGGGGACGGGAGCGACGCCCGTCGTGGGGTCGATCACGCTGTAGCTCAACGCCTGGCTGCCCACGGCGCGCCGCGCGCCCACCTGCCGCAGGTCCATGGTGGCGAAGTCGTTCGCCCCGGTGAGGGATTGCCCCGGCGCGCCGTCATAGTTCACGTCCAGCGCGGCGGTCCCGCCGATCTGCCCGTTGCCGTTCCAGTCGACGGCCGGCAGCAGACGCGGATCGCCGTCGATGCGCACGTAGGCCGGATCACCGGGCTGGAGCCGTGAGCCGTCGCAGCGCCGGGTCGCCGGGGTGGTGCCGAGCGCGGTGGCGATGTAGCTCGCCGAGGCTGGCGCGAACCAGCGCGGGAGGTACGGTGTCGCGGTCCCGAGGCCGGTGGACTCCCCGAGCGCCGACTCGGTCAGAGGCGGAAGCACCTGCTTCGACAGGTCGATGGTGGGCACTCCCTGAGGAGTGAGCAGCCCCCGCACCTGGAACAGGTAGTTCATCACGCTCTGGTAGTTGGGCTTGCAGTTCGGCTCGAGCGCCCCGGAGTCCATCAACCCGCCGTGCTTCAGACAGAGGGTGTGACCCAGCTCGTGGAGGAGCGTGGAGCCCTGCATGAACACGGTGCCGGTCTGGAAGTCCCACGACCCGAGAGTCACCATGAGATCCCCGCCGCATTCGGCGATGCCGGAGGTCTTTCTCGGCACTCCCGGGTCGGTCGGCGATCCGTAGCCCAGCGCGTGAGCGAAGAGCGCGTAGCGGGCGATGTCCTTCCGGTTCCGGGGCATCCGGGGCTCGCAGCCGGTCTGACCCGGGCTGCAGGGCGCCGCGCCCTGAGCGCGGTTCACCGGCGCATCCCGGTACGCCCGGAGGCCGTTCTTCCAGCCCACCACGCCCGCGAAGCTCCGGAAGGCGCAGCGCGCCCCCGAGGGGGTGAAGCCACTCGCCGAGCACGGCGTCTCGGGAATGGCGTTCCCGCCCTTGGCCTGAGCGACGGGGACGATGGCGCAGTCGGTGGTCCAGGTGCTCGCCGAGGCGCACGTCGAGAGCCGGAAGCTCGGCGGCGGCTGATAGTTCGAGCCCACGTCGAAGTGCACGGCGATGGGGCACTGGCCCGGTGCGGCATTGGCCGCGCACAGCCCGGAGGCGACCAGCGAGGGGCGGGGGGGCGCGTTGTGCAGGGCGGTGGCCACCGCCTGGAGCGCGCTCCTCGCCGGCAGATGGGAGTGGCCGTCCGCGCCGGTGAGGTAGTCGACGTGGACCACGACGTCCTGCACGTCGGGGTTCAGGCCCATCGCGCCGAGGTCCGGGAGCGGTGCCCCGGTCGGGTCCGTCAGCGGCCAGCTCGGGTACACCGAGGCGAGCCGGCTCGGCTTCGAGCTCCACTCCGCCCTCGACTCCAGGACGTCGAGGACGCCGTCGCCGTCCCGGTCCTGCGCCAGCATGCTCATCACCACCGAGTTCCAGCTCAGGCAGTCGAAGGAGCCGCTGCCGCCGGGATCGACGGTGACCGTGGCCTTCATCGCTCCGGGCTCGAGCGGGACGTTCTGGAAGGTGACCGCCTCGAACCCGGTGTTTCCTCCGAAGGGGTTGATCGCCACCAGCCGGTTGTCGGCGGACGAGGCGGTGCTGGTGATCTGCACCCGCTCGGTCTTGTTCGCCTGCCCGTCGGCCACGAGGTGCGTCATCCGCGCGAGTGGAGAGGTGCGTGACGCTTCGTAGAACCCCTGCAGCGTGAGCTGCATCTGCTGGTTCTGGTTGTTCATGGTGAACCCGCCGTCGTAGAGGACGACCGCGCGGAGCGGCATCCGCGGCCTCTGGTAGCCGGTGGCCGGGTCGTAGCCGGTGACGCGGTAGACGATGACCAGCCCGGCGCCGAGCGTCGAGGGAAGCTGGTTGCTGGTTCCCATGTCCGGCAGGGTGACGGTGTGGCTTCCCGTCACCTGGACCTGGACCGGCTCGTTCGGGTTCGCGGGGCGCACGCGCGGGAAGAAGCGCTGCACGTCGGCGCGGAACGACCACGTGGCCTTCGAGCCGCCGGAGTCCCCGGTGGCGCCTCCGCCGCTCCAGCACGGAGCGCTCCCGGCCTTGGTGAGCAGCACCGCGATGTTGCTGATGTCGTTGCCCTTGAACTTCGCCCCCTGGAGCACGGAGGGGTCCGGGGTGCCGCTGGAGGAGATGGTCTGCCAGTAGAGGTGGGCGGCGACGACCTCCGCGCCGGGGGGAATCTGGGCCGGGTCGACGGTGAGCGTGCCGGTGGCGAAGCCGTTCACGCCCGTGTGCTGGAGCCCCACGCCGACGGCCAGGTAATCGCCGGTCACGAAGTAGTTCTTGAAGGGGTTGAGCGCGTTCTGGGCGCGCGCCGGGTGAGCGGCCAGCGCAGCGATGAGCAACGCTCCGGCGGCAAGCGACCCCCGAACGAGGGTCGCGGTCGTCCTCAGCATGCGATGTCTCCGATGTCGATCTTCAGGCGCCAGGGCGCGCACTGTCGCTCATTTGCGCCCCGGCTGCCGCATCTCTCGATGCGGCGACGGTGAGTCGGTCTGCCCTTCAAGGGTTCGGGCGTACTCCAGCGACCGCGAGACGCTACGGATCACCACGAGGCCGACGCCCAGCCGACTCAGGACGAGGCCGCACCGCACGTCGCCTCCGCGCCGTTCCTCGCCGGCCTGCGCCCTGAAGGCCATTGGACCGTGGAAGCATCGGGAGCTCTGACCTCGTACCGTCTTCGCGATGGAGCCCTGCAACGCGTCTTGCCCCCCGAACGCGTCGGGAGCGCTGGCGAGCCGCTTGCTTGTCCTGTTCCCGGGGCGGGAGGGACGGATGCGGAACTGGGCGGCGTTGCTGCTGGTCGGGACGGTGGGGTGCTCTGGGTGTTCGGGCGGGGAGACGCCCCCATCTCCGGAGGAGGACGCGGTGCACGACGGCGGAGTCTGGTCGCCGGACCGGGGCGCGGGAATCGAGGTGCTTGCGCGTGGGCGGAGCCTGCCGCCGGCCCACCCCGCCGACGCGGCCGAGCTTCGGCCCGATGCCGGAGCGGGACCGTTCACCGACATGCGAGTGCAGGTCGACCTGAGCGCGGTGGTGCACACGGTGCCCTGCGCCGTACCGAGCGGGAGCTACTGCGACGGGTTCGCGGTGGTGGACGACTCGGGGGCGACCATCGCGGTCGACACCTACGCGTACCTGGGGCCGAAGCCCGCCTGCCGAGCTCGCTGGGCGGAGGGAGCGCGGGTGGCGTCCCTCCGCGGCGTGTGGCAGCAACGGACGGCCGGAGCGGCTGCGCTCTCGGTGGTGGCGCTCTCCAGCTGTGACGACCTGGATGGTCCGGCGCCGGCGCAGGGCTCCCCCGCCCCGCCCTCGAGCGAGGTGCGCCAGCTCGTCGGTGGGTGGGTTCCCGGTCGCCTGGTCTCGGTGCACGGGGTGGTCGTCGCGCGCTGGAGGAGCAGCTCCGGAGCGTTCGGCTTCGCGATGCAGGACCCCGACGGGGCGACGGCGAGCGGCGTGCGGGTGGTCCGGTCGCGGAGCTCGCGCACCCCGGCGAGCGCGCCCGAGATCGGGGACTGGGTCCGCGTGACGGCGCGCACCGGACGCGATGCCGAGCACCTCCTCGAGCTCTGAGAGACGGCGGCGCAGGGAGACGCGGCGTGCCTCGGTGAACGCAATTTCCGCCAAGCCGCGGCATCCGCCGCGGAGCGAGCGTCCGTTGCCGGATGAGACGCGATCACGGCACGGTGCTTCGAGGGGTGCTCCTCTCCCTCGTGGTGCTGTCGGGAGCCTTCGGAATGACCCATCTGTCCTCGCCGGGGCCCGGCACGCGGAACGGGTTCGCCGGGGCGCTGGTGAGCAGCACCCGCTCCGCGGAGATCCGAGATGACGAGGACATCTACGCCTCCCTCGAGGGGAAGTGGGACGTGGAGACACGGGACTGGCTTCCGGACGGCTCGGTGGTGACCGGCCGCGGGGAGTGGCTGTTCTCACGGGTGCTCGAAGGCCGGGCGTTCCAGGACGTGTGGATCCTCCCCGCCCGTCGTCCCGGCGGGGCACGGGCGCAGCATCCGGCCAACCGCTACGGGACGAGCCTTCGGATGATGGACCCGACCACCCGGGAGTGGCGCGTGGTCTGGCTGAACCCGGTGAGTGGCGCCTTCGACGTGCTGCGCGCGCGCAGGGAGGGCGAGCGGATCGTCCAGGAGGGCGCCCGCCCCGATGGGCAGCGCATCCGCTGGGTCTTCGACGTCCTCACCCGGAACCGGTTCCACTGGTACGGAGGGGCCGAGCAGCCCGATGGCAGGTGGAGGCGCGAGGCCGAGTTCTCCGGCCACCGCCGTGGGTTGGGCGCCGGGTGAGAGCACCCGCGAGAGCTTGACCGGGCAAGACGGCAGGCGGCGCGGCGCGGAGGAGCGCCCTGCCCGAGGGTCAGACCGGTCGCGCAGCCCCGTCCCCGACGGGCTGACCTCCCCCCCGGGCAGGCTATTTCGCTGCCGACTTGGTCGGGTCGTCGGCCGGGTTCACGTAGGTCATCGCGAACGGGCCGATGGCGGACACCTCGACGATGGCCGCCTGCTTCGCGAAGGCGAAGTGATTCACCCACGCCGGGGCGACGGCGAAGCTCCCGGCCGGGAAGGCCTTCGACTTCGCGGGATCGAGCTTGTCCCCCATGCCCATGTTGAAGGTCCCGGAGATGACCGTGACGTTCTCGTCGGTCGGGTGCCACTGGGCGGGGATCTTGTACCCGGCGGGCATCTTGAGCCGGACGATGAACAGCTCACCGGGCTTCGACGGGTCTCCGTAGAGGACCGCCATCTTCGCCCCCTTGGGGAAGACGGGGGGCGCATCCCCCCACTTGATCTCCCCGGGGGTCAGCATCGGCATCGGCGCGTCCGCCAGGGCGACCGGCACTCCCAGGGTGACGGCCAGGAGCGGAATGAGAGCCAGCGTGCGACCCATGGCACCCTTCATTCTCGTCCGGGGAGGGGGCGGGATGCGCCCTCGGTCCGGGCGGGCGGCGGACTGGGCCGCGAAACGAAGGTCGATGGAAGCCGCCTGCTCGGGGAGCATCCGTCTGGGGGGGGGCTGACCCGGGTCTGGACCGGCAACCCGATGGCATGAGCCTCGCCCGGCACGGCTTCAGGGCATCTGCGCGCGAGGGGTTCCCGGGGCGGGCGGCGAAGGCAGCGGCTTTCCCGAGAGCGCGCTGTACTTCGCACGGAGATAGGCGAGGAAGTCCACGTCGGTCAGGCCGTGCCCGGTGACTGCCTGGACGCGCTCCTCGGCGGAGAGGCGGGCGCCGTGCCGGTGGACGTGCTCGTGCAGCCAGGCCCGGAGCGACCCGACCTCGCCTCGCGCCACCTCGTCCCACAGTGACGGAAGCGCCCCCTCGGCGGCCAGCATCAGCGAGGCCGAATACAGGTTTCCGAGTGCATAGGTCGGGAAGTAGCCGAACTCGCCGTGCGCCCAGTGGATGTCCTGCAGCACGCCTTCCACGTCGTCACGTGGACGAAGCCCCACGGTGCGCTCCATCTCGGTGTTCCAGGCCTCGGGGAGGTCCCCGACCGCCAGGTCATCGCGGAGCAGCCGCACCTCGATGGAGGTGCGGAGCACGATGTGCAGGTTGTAGGTGACCTCGTCTGCCTCGACCCGGATGGGCGAGCGCCGCACGCGGTTGATGACCCGGTGGAAGTCCTCCAGCTCCACCGCGGCCAGGGCCTCGGGGAACGCGGCCCTGAGCCGGGGGTAGAGGAATCCCCAGAACGGGAGGCTCCGGCCGACCAGATTCTCCCAGAGGCGGGACTGCGACTCGTGCAGCCCCATCGACGGCGAGGCGGCCAGCGAGGTGCGGTGGTGCTCGGGGGAGAAGCCCTGCTCGTACAGCCCGTGCCCGAACTCGTGGAGGGTGCCGAACACCGCGGGCGAGGGGTTCCGCGGGTCGATGCGGGTGGTGAGGCGGACGTCGGTGGGATGCGTCCCGCCGGTGAAGGGGTGGATGCTGCGGTCCTGCCGGCCGGCGTTCAGGTCGAAGCCGAGCAGCTCGAGCAGCTGGAGGGTGAAGCGCCACTGCTGCTCGGGGTCGAACGGCCGGCCGTCGAAGAGCTCCGGGCCGGTCATCGCGCCGTCCAGTGCGTCCACCAGCGGCACCAGCGCGGACCGCAGCCGCTCCAGCACCGGGAGGAGCCGAGCGGTGGTCATCTCCGGCTCGAAGTGGTCGAGCAGCGCGTCGTAGCGCTCGCCGCCATGACCGATGGCGTCGGCCTGCTCGCGGCGCAGCTCCAGGAGCCTGGTCAGCGCCGGGGCGAACCGGTCGAACCGGCGCTCGGACCGCGCCTGGCGCCAGGTCTCGAGCCCGGTGGACTGCGCCTCGGCCAGCGCCCGGACCAGCGACTCGGGGACGCCCACCGCGTGGTCGCGCTCGCGCCGGAACACCTTCAGCATCGCGCGGGTGTCGGCGTCGAGCTCGCCACGCTCGGCCCGCTCGAGCCAGTCGCCCACCTCGGGCGCCACGAGCCGCTGGTGGTACAGCCCCTGGAGCGTGGCGAGCTGGGCGGCCCGGGCCGGCCCCGCCTTGGAGGGCAGGTACGTCTCCTGGTCCCAGGTCAGCAGGCCGAGGATGCCTCCCAGGTCCTTCAGCTCGTGCATGCGCGCGCGCAGCGCGTCGAGGGCTGGGTCAGACACGGTGACTCCAGTGTCTCCGCGTCACGGGCCCGCCTGCAATGGAGAGCGAATGGGCGATCTTCCAGCACCGGATGCACGGGCGCTTGCGCCGGACCCACCGTCCCGGGCACGGTGCCCGGCACTCCGCATGGCGAACGTGATCAAGCCGCTGCTGGACGCCGAGGACGAGCACGCCTTCCTCCGGTTCCTCGCCCAGACGCCTTACGAGGTCTACCCGCGGCGCGTCCCGCCCGGCTGGACCCCGTTCGTCGCCAGGCCCGAGACCCACGACCGGCTTCCGCCCGAGCTCTACCTGGCCGCGGCGGACCTCGGCCCGGTGCTGGTCGACAAGGTGAAGCGCGGACCGGACCGGGGCCACTGGCGCGTCGACGAGGTGCGCTCACCGGTGGTGTTCTGGGAGCGCTCGCAGCTCGGCAAGGACGAGGCGCTGATCGCCG
>RPRB01000064.1 GCA_003818285.1 Myxococcaceae bacterium | reverse complement strand
CCCCCAGTCGCCGGGCGCTCGACCGCGACCGCTCGCCATCTTCCTCGTCGAGGACAACGAGGATTCCGCCCGGTCGCTGGCCGACCTGCTCGAGCTCGACGGGCACACGGTGGAGATCTTCCCGGAACCCGACGCGGCGCTGGAGGCGCTCCGGGAGAGGCAGCCGGCTCTCCTGATCTGCGACATCGGGCTGCCGGGGATGACCGGCTACGACTTCATCCGGACCGTCCGGCAAACCGACTGGGGCGCACGGCTCTTCGCGGTGGCAATGACCGGGTACGCCCAGCCGGAGGACCGCCTGCAGGCGGCCTACGCCGGCTTCGACGCGCATCTGGCCAAGCCGCCGTCCTTCGACGAGCTCGCGCGCGTGCTGCTGCGGGCCTCGGCGGAGTAGTCCGCTCCCCCCGCACTCACCACCTATCGGTAGAACACGTAGGTCGCCGTGTACGGCACCTTCGTCTCGGCGCCGACGCTGCCCGCGTCACAGCCGCCCGCGGGGGCGACGCCGCCGTGCGTCCCGATGCGCTGGACGAGCGTCACGCCCTGCAGCTCGCCGGCCTGTCCGTTCGACTGCGCGGTGAGCAGGAGCCAGGGAATGGCGCCTGCCTCGGGCGATGGCGCGCGCTTGGCGTTCGGCGCATCGCCCCTGGCGCCGCTCCCATCCTTCATCGTCCACGACGGGCCGGCGCCATGTGTGCCCGCGAGGTCGCCGCCCGGCTCCGCGGCTCGGAAGAGCTCGGCCTCGGGAGCCACCAGCTTCCATTCCGCGGCGCCGGCCGACGTGGCCTGGCACCGGTAGTTCTGCGTCCCCTTCGCCGCCAGCTGCAGCACGAGCGTGGCGCTCGCCGGCGCCTCGATCTCCGCCGGCACCGTGGGGCGGGCTGGGGCCGTTGGCTTCGCGGCGGCAGGCCCCGCGGACTCGGCAGTGGCACATCCAAGGACGGCCAGCAGGGGAAGAGGAAGCAGGAATCGGGTGACGGTCATCGAGACATTTCTCCTGGGAACGGGAGCGCGCACCCTAGCCGGTCCGCGCTCCGGAAGGCGGATCAGCAGCCGCCCGAACCGATGACACACCGCGACGGCTTCCGTTGCCGCAGAGACCTCGGAGTCAGCCCGCGACGATGCCCCGGTACAGCCAGGTGATGCCGCCGGTGAACGCCCGCGCCGAACGCTCCCGGAACCCCCCCGAGCGGTCCATGAGCTCGAGGAAGCGCTCCCCCGCGGGGAACGCCGCCGCCGTCCGGGGCAGGTACTGGTACGCGGCCCGGTTTCCGGTCAGGAGCCCTCCCACGGTGGGCATGACCGCCCGCGAGTAGAGGCGGTACAGCGCTCCCCAGAGGCCATCGGGTTGCCCGAACTCGAGCACCAGCACCTGACCGCCGGGCTTCACCACCCGCGCCATCTCCCGGAGACACTGCACCGGGTCGTCCACGTTGCGGATGCCGAAGGAGATGGAGGAGACGTCGAAGCTCGCGTCGGGGTAGGGGAGCGCCATCGCGTCCGCGACCTCGAAGGTCACGTCCAGGCCGGCCGCCCGCGCCTTCTCCCGTGCTGGCCCGAGCATCGGCGCGCAGAAGTCGGTCCCCACCACCTCGGCCCCGGTCCGGCGAAAGGCCAGCGCGAGGTCTCCGGTGCCCGTCGCGCAGTCGAGCACCCGCATCCCCGGGCCGGCCCGCGCCGTTCCCACCGTGACGTGCCGCCACCACCGGTCCACCCCGAAGCTGAGGACGATGTTGGTGAGGTCGTACCTCGTCGCGATCGACGAGAACATCTGGCGGACCTGCTCGCTCATGGCGAGACGGCCCGCACCGCCGGCGCGGTGGACACCCGAGAGTGGAGATGACGGCCCACCGCCTGGAGCACCGCCGGCAGACGCTGCATCAGCTCGACGAACAGCTCGGGGGTCAGCGCCTGCCGCCCGTCGCAGAGCGCCTCGTCGGGACTCGTGTGCACCTCGACGAGGAGCCCGTCGGCCCCCGCGGCGGCCGCTGCCAGCGCCATCGGAATGACCAGCTCGCGCAGCCCCGTCGCGTGGGAGGGATCGACGAGCACCGGAAGGTGACTCCGCTGCTTCACCAGCGCCACCGAGGCGAGGTCGAGCGTGTTCCGGGTCGTGGTCTCGAAGGTGCGGATGCCGCGCTCGCAGAGGATGACCTGGGTGTTGCCGCCATCGAGCAGGTACTCGGCCGCGAGCAGCCACTCGTCCACCGTCGCGGCGAAGCCTCGCTTCAGCAGCACCGGCCGGCGCACCTTCCCCAGAGCCCGGAGGAGGGCGAAGTTCTGCATGTTCCTCGCGCCCACCTGGAGCACGTCCACGTGATCGATCATCGAGGCGAGCTGGGACGTCTCCAGCACCTCGGCCACCACTGGCAGGCCGTGCCGTGCACCCGAGCGGCCGAGGATCGACAGCCCCGGCTCCCCCAGGCCCTGGAAGGCATACGGGCTGGTGCGCGGCTTGAAGACGCCACCCCGGAGAAGGTGCGCGCCCGCGGCGGCCACCACCTCGGCGGTCCCCTCGGTCTGCGCCGCGCTCTCCACCGCGCACGGTCCGGCCGCCACGACGAAGGCCGGCCCGCCGATCTCCACCGGGCCCACGCCGACCCGCGTGCCCCCGGGGCGGGTGCTCCGCAGGACCCGCGCCGGCATCGAGGGATCAGCGGCAGGGCTTGTCGGTCTCATCGGAATATGGAATTCAAGGGGTTCAAGGCTCCTTGAACTTCCGCGTGCAGGGATAGCCCGCCGGACGTAGAACCTCAACTGCATCCGCGTCCAGCACTCGATGCGTCACCTCATGCAAGGAATCACCTCCGGTCGCGTGCAGGTCCTGGGCATCGGCTCCCGGGTGTCCCCCGGCGCGCGCCTCCCCGAGCCGTGGACGCTCTCCTGGTGCGACGGCGCGTGGAGCTGGGCCGGGACCGGAGTGTCCGCCGTCCGTCGCGCTCCGGGGCACGTCCAGCTGCTCGAGGCGGTGGGCCACTCCGACGTCGTGGTCGAGGGAAGCGGCGCCCGCCCGCCAGCCCCGTGGTTCGGCGGCTTCGCCTTCGATCCCACGGCGCCCCTCGACCGGTGGTGGGAAGCGTTCCCCCCCGCGTGGGCTCTCGTGCCGCAGCTCCTGCTCGGGACGGACGGGCGCACCGCCGAGCTTTTCGCCTTCGCGCCCGTCGGCGAGGCAGGCATCTCCGCTGCCCGGGAGCGTGCCGCCGCCGCCCTGGAGGAGGCGAAGGCGCGGCTGGTGGATCGGCCGGCCCCCGGTGCGACCTCTGCCTCCGCGCGGCCGCCCCGCGTTCGCCCGCAGGACCGCACCGCCTGGGACGCGCTGGTGTCCGAGGCGCTCGCCGCCTTCGAGTCGGGGCATCTGCGCAAGGTGGTCCTCGCCCGGGCGCTGGAGATCGAGGCGGACTCTCCTCTCGATGTGCCGGCGGTTCGGGAACGCATGCGCTCCATCGCCGGCCCGGCGGTCGCCTACGAGCTTCGCGCCACGGACGGCACCACGCTCCTCGGGGCGAGCCCCGAGCGGCTCTTCACCCTCGAGGCCGGGCGCCTGGAGACCCAGGCCCTCGCCAGCAGCGCCGCGCCCGGCGAGCTGGACCGGCTCACCGGCGGCCGGAAAGAGGCGCGCGAACACGCGGCGGTGGTGGAGAGCATCCGCGCGGCCCTCCTTCCCCTGTCCTCGGAGGTGGAGATCGGCGCCGCGCCCGAGCCTCTCGCGCTCGGGTACGTCTCCCACTTGCACACCCCGGTGCGCGCCCGGCTCCGGCCCGGCCTGACGCCGGCCGACGTGGTCCGCGCCCTGCACCCCACCGCGGCCGTGGGTGGAACGCCGCGCGAGGAGGCGCTGGCCTTCCTCCGCAGCCACGAGCGTCTTGCCCGCGGCTGGTACGCGGGGGCCATCGGCTGGCTCGGGCCCGACCGTGCCGATCTCCGGGTCGCGCTCCGCTGCGCCCTCGTCCGGGGCAACGCCGCGCGGCTCTTCTCCGGGGCCGGATGCGTGCCCGGCTCCACGGCCGAGGGCGAGTGGGTCGAGACCGCGGTGAAGGCGCGCTTCATGCTCGGTGCCTTCGGGATGGAGGACTGAACCGATGCCCTCGCTCAACACGCTCTGGGCGCGGGCCCTCCTTCAGGAGCTGCAGCGCGGCGGTGTGCGTGACGTGGTCATCTGCCCCGGCTCGCGTAGCGCCCCGCTGGCCCTGGCCGTGGCCGAGGCCGGCCCGGACGTGCGCAGCTGGGTGGTGCTCGACGAGCGGGTGGCGGGCTTCTTCGCCCTCGGGCTCGCGCTGGAGTCGGGCCGCCCCACCGGCGTGCTCGTCACCTCCGGCAGCGCGGGCACGCACCTGTTCCCGGCGCTGGTCGAGGGGTGGGCCTCGGGCATCCCGCTGGTGGTCCTCACCGCGGACCGGCCCTGGGAGCTGCACGGATTCGGCGCTCCGCAGACGATGCCGCAGGAAGGGCTCTTCGGCCGCTTCGTCCGGACCTCGGAGAGCCTCCCCGTCCCCGAGGCGAGCTCGGCCGCATTTCGCCACCTCCGCGCCGTTGCCTCCCGCGCGCTTTCCACGTCGACCGGGCGTCCCTCGGGCCCGGTGCACCTCGACGTCCCCTTCCGCGAGCCCCTCGCTCCGGTGCCCGAGGCGCCGGTCCCGCCCGGCCTCGACCCCGAGGCGCTGGACGGTCGGGGTGACGCCCCCTTCCTCCGCACCGTGCTGCCCGCGCCTCTCCCACCCGCGGCCGAGCTCGAGGGCGTGCGCCGCCGGCTGGCCGCCGCGGAGCGCGGGATGGTCGTGGTCGGACCCCGGGCCCGTGCCGACCGGCTCGGCACCGCGGCGCGTGCCCTGGCCGCCTCGTACGGCTACCCGGTGCTCGCCGAGGTGGCGAGCAACGTGCGGTGGGCGGCGGGCCAGCCGGCCGTCGCGCACCTGGATCTCCTGCTCCGGAACGAGGGCTGGGCGCTCTCGGCTCGCCCGGACCTCGTGGTGCGTCTGGGCGGGGGCCTCTCCTCGCGCCGGGTGACCGAGTGGCTCGATGGCTCGGGCGCCGAGGTGGTGCTCGTCTCCGAGGGCACCGAGCCGGTGGACCCCCAGCATCGGGCCGGGCTGGTGCTGGAAGGCGACGCCGTCGGCATCTGCGAGGCGCTCACCGCCGCCATCGCTCCCCGCCGCGCGGCCTGGGCCGACGGCTTCCTCCGGGCGGACGCCCGCGCCGAGTCCGCCGTCGCCTCGGCCTTGCTCGCCGAGCGCCGGCTGACCGAGCCCGGCGTCGCACGGGCGGTCGTGTCCGCGCTTCCCGCGGGGGCCCGCCTGGTGCTCGGAAGCAGCATGCCCATCCGGGACGTGGACGCCTTCGCCGCCGCGCCCGACGGACCGGTCCGGGTGCTGGCCAACCGCGGGCTCAACGGCATCGACGGGAACGTGAGCACTGCGCTCGGGGTGGCCACCGCCTCCGGCGCGCCGACGGTGGCGCTGGTGGGAGACCTGGCCTTCCTTCACGACCTCGGCGCGCTGGTGCACGCCCGCCGTGCCGCCCTCCCGCTGACGGTGGTGGTGGTCAACAACGACGGCGGCGGCATCTTCTCCTTCCTCGCCATTGCCGGGAGCACGCCGCGCTTCGAGGCTCTGTTCGGCACCCCGCACGGGACCGACCTCTCGGCGGCGGCGGCGCTCGGGGATGCTCGCTTCACCCGGGCGGAGACGCCGGCCGAGCTGGCCGCCGCGCTCGAGGACGCCGGCCGTCCGGGGCTCCGCATCGTGGAGGCCCGCGTCGTCGACCGCGCGACCAACGTCGAGGTTCACCGGGCGCTCGGAGCGGCCGTGGCCCGCGCGCTCGAGGAGGGCGGCCCATGAGCCTGCTCGCCCACACCAGCTGGGGAGAGGGCTCGCCCCTGCTCCTCATCCACGGGTTCACCGGGAATCGAGACGCGTGGAACCACCTCCGCCCGCTGCTGGGGACGCGCTTCCGGGTGCTCGCCCCCGACCTGCCAGGACACGGAGAGAGCCCCATCTCCGCCGATACCACCTTCGACCGCTCCCTGGAGCAGCTGCTCGCCCTCCTGGACGCCCGCGGGCTCGAGCGGGTGGACGTCGCCGGCTACTCGCTGGGAGCGCGGGTGGCGCTCGGCCTTTGCCTTCGCGCCCCTGACCGGGTGGGACGCCTGGTCCTCGAGTCAGGAAGCCCGGGCCTCCGCCGCCGCCGTGAGCGTGGCGAGCGCCGCCGCGACGACGCCGCGCTGGCCGAGGTCATCGAGCGCGACGGACTCGAGGCCTTCGTGCGCCAGTGGGAGGCGCTCCCGCTGTTCGACGGGCTGCGGAGGCTGCCCGAGGCCCTCCGTACCAGCCTCCACGAGCGGCGCCTCTCGCACCGCCCGGAGGCGCTGGCCGGCTCGCTCCGCGCGCTGTCCCTGGGCGCCCAGCCGAGCTACTGGGCGCGGCTGTGGACGGTCCGCGCGCCGTCGCTGCTGCTCAGCGGGGGCCGCGACGCGAAGTTCACCGGCATCGCCCGGGCCATGGCGGCGGAGATGCCGCTGGTCTGGGGCCACGTCTTCCCCGGCGCGGGGCACGCGCCACATCTGGAGTCCCCGGAGGAATGGGCCCGCGAGGTGACCTCCTTCCTCTCGGCTCCGTGGATCGAACGGCCGCTCGTGGACAGCGAGCTCGGGAGCAACCAGGGATGAAGCGAGAGTGGAAGAAGGTCCGTGACGATCAGGACATCGTCTACGAGAAGTGGAACGGAATCGCGAAGATCACCATCAACCGTCCCGAGGTGCGGAACGCCTTCCGGCCGCAGACGCTCTTCGAGCTGAGCTCCGCCTTCAACGACGCACGCGAGGATCCCTCGGTGGGCGTGGTCATCCTCACCGGCGCCGGCGACCAGGCCTTCTGCTCGGGCGGCGACCAGCGGATCCGGGGCAACGAGGGCTACGTGGGGAAGGACGGTGTCCCGCGCCTCAACGTGCTGGACCTCCAGAAGCAGATCCGCTCCCTGCCCAAGCCCGTCGTGGCGATGGTGGCGGGCTACGCCATCGGCGGGGGCCACGTTCTCCACGTGGTCTGCGACCTGACCATCGCCGCGGAGAACGCCCGCTTCGGCCAGACCGGACCCCGGGTGGGGAGCTTCGACGGCGGGTTCGGCGCGAGCTACCTCGCGTCCATCGTGGGACAGAAGAAGGCCCGGGAGATCTGGTTCCTCTGCCGGCAATACGACGCGCAGCAGGCGCTCCAGATGGGGCTGGTCAACACCGTCGTCCCGCTCGCGGAGCTGGAGGCGGAGACCGTCCGCTGGTGCCAGGAGATGCTCCAGCTCAGCCCGCTGGCCCTGCGGCTGCTCAAGTCCAGCTTCAACGCCGATCTGGACGGGCAGGCCGGCATCCAGGAGCTCGCCGGAAACGCGACGCTCCTCTACTACATGTCCGCCGAGGCCCAGGAGGGCCGTGACGCCTACGTCGAGCGGCGGAAGCCCGACTTCACCAAGTTCCCCCGCCGCCCGTGACCACCGCCGCCCCCGCCGCCCCGCCGTCGCTCCGGACCTGGCTGCTCGCGGCCAGGCCGAAGACGCTCTCCGCCGCCGTGGTGCCGGTGGTGGTGGGGACCGGGCTCGCGCTGGGGCAGGGGATGGCCGTGGTGTGGCCCGCGCTGGCCGCGCTGGCGGGAGCGGTGCTGATCCAGATCGGCACCAACCTCACCAACGACTACTACGACTTTCGCAAGGGCGCCGACACCCACGAGCGAGTGGGCCCCACCCGGGTGACGCAGAGCGGGCTCATCGCGCCCCAGTCCGTGCTCGCCGCGGGCGCGGCCTGCTTCGCGCTGGCCGTCGTCGTCGGCATCTTCCTCGTGGCCCGCGGTGGGTGGCCCTTCGTGATCATCGGCGTGGCCTCGGTCCTCGCCGGGTGGGCGTACACCGGAGGCCCGTACCCGCTCGGGTACCACGGGCTCGGAGACCTCTTCGTGATGGTCTTCTTCGGCCTGGTCGCGGTGCCGGGCACGTTCTACGCCCAGGCGCTCCGGCTGGTCCCGGCGGTCTGGCCGGCGGCGGTGGCCATCGGCGCCACCGGCACGATGATCCTGGCGGTCAACAACCTCCGGGATCTCGACACCGACGCGCGGGCCGGCAAGCGCACCCTGGTGGTCCGTTTCGGCCGGGGGTTCGGTCGCGCGGAGTACGTGACGCTGCTCCTCCTCGCGCTCGCGATGCCGGTGGTCATCGTGGCGATGGGCTGGAGCCGCTGGCCGGTGCTGCTGGCGCTGCTCGCCCTTCCGCTGGCCTGGCCTCCGCTGTCGCGGGTGCTGCGCACCACCGGCGCGGCGCTCAACCCGGCGCTCGGGACCACCGCACGCTTCCAGGCGGCGTTCGGCCTCCTCCTCGCCATCGGGGCCTGGCTGGGACACCCATGACGACCGAGCTCCTCATCCGACCCCGGACGCTCTGCTTCCGCTCCTCGCTCTCCACCGGGGCCGGCTTGCGCGTCGGCGTCGAGGGCTTCTGGCTCCGGCTGGGGGATGGGCTCGGCGAGGTGACCCTCCTTCCGGGCTTCGGCACCGAGCCGCCGGAGCGGGCCCACGCCGCGCTCGCGGAGGCGGCCTCGGCGCTCCGGGGCTCCGCCCCGCCCGGGAGCCCCGACGAGGTCGCGGACCGGATCGGGAAGATCGCGATCCTCCGCGAGACACCGGCCACCCGCGCCGGGGTGGAGCTCGCGCTGCTGGACGCCGGGGCCCGGCACGCGGGCGTGCCGCTCGCCATCTGGCTCGGCGCCGAGCTCCGCTCGGTCCGGGTCAACGCGCTCCTCACCGACGACGAGGTCGACGCGCTCGCCTCCGAGGCGCGGGCCCGGGCGCAAGAGAACTTCGACACCCTGAAGCTCAAGGTGGGCGCCCAGCCCGCCGAGCGGGACGCCGCCCGGCTCGCAGCGGTGCGCGCCGCGGTGGGCCCCAACACGCGGATCCGTGTCGACGGCAACGGCGCCTGGTCCGAGGCCGAGGCCCGGACGCGGCTGCAGGCCTTCGCTCCGGCGCGGCTGGAGTTCGTCGAGCAGCCGGTCCCCGCGACCGACTTTGACGGGCTGCGGAAGCTTCGCTCCCTGGCGCGGATCGCCGCCGACGAGTCCATCGGCGTCCCCGGAGCGCGCGACGGCCTCTTCGGCGGCAAGCGCCCGGCGGTGGACGTGCTGGTGTTCAAGCTCCCGGTGGTGGGGGGCGTGCTCCGGGCCCGCCGCTACGCCACCCTGGCCTGGCAGGTGGGGGTCGAGGTCGTGGTCACCAGCGCCCTGGACGGGGCGGTCTCGCGCGCGGGCGCCGCGCACCTCGCCTGCACCCTCCCGGTGGAGGGCCCCGCGCACGGGCTCGCCACCGGCCACCTGCTGGAGTCGGACGCCGGCGGGTACGCCATCTCGCACGGCCTCTGCCACCTGCCCGACGGACCCGGGCTGGGCATCGATCCCGAGGTGCTCGGATGGTGACCTCCGGCTGTCCGGTCCAGACTCAGGCCCGACGGAACCCGGGCGGGCTCGCCCTCGTCGCCGGCGACCATCGGTGGACGTGGAGCGAGCTCGACGACGAGGTCTCGCGGGTCGCCGGGCGCCTCCGGGATCGGCAACTGGGCGCCGGCGAGCGAATCGCTGTGCTCGCCGCGAACCATCCGGCGACCGTCCTGCTCCTCTTCGCTGCCCGGCGCGTCGGGGCGGCGCTCGTGCCGCTGAACGTCCGGCTCGCCGCTGCTGAGCTCCGGGCGCAGGTGGAGCGCGTGCGCCCGCGGCTCCTCCTCGCGGACGCGGAGCGGAGCGGGCTGCTGGCCGGCGCCGAGCCGCTCGAGCCCTGGGCCACGACGGGCGGGATCGCGCAGCCGTCCGCGGAGACGGCCGACCCGGAGACGGACTGGGCGCTCCTCTTCACCTCGGGGACCTCCGGAGCTCCGAAGGTGGCGCGCCTCCCGGTCCGGGCCCTCGACGGGCTGGCCCGCGCGTCGGCGGCGAACCTCGGGTCCCGGCCGGACGACCGCTGGCTCTGCAACCTCCCCCTGTTCCACGTCGGGGGGCTCGGAATGGCGGTCCGCTGTGCCCACGACGGAGCCACCCTGCTGCTCCACTCCCGCTTCGAGGCGGAGGCGGTGGCCCGGGCGGTGCGGGAGGAGGGCGTCACCCACCTGAGCCTCGTCGCCCGCACGCTGGAGCAGTGTCTCGACGCCGGTCTGCGGCGCGGGACCCTGCGGGGCGTCCTGGTGGGCGGCGGCCCGGTCCCGCCAGCGGTGGTCGATCGCGCCCGCGAGGCCGGCATCCCGGTGCTCCTCACCTACGGGCTGACGGAGGCGTGCTCCCAGGTCACCACCGAGCAACCGGGCGAGGCCGACGGCCGGACCGCCGGCGCTCCGCTCCTGGGCCTCGAGGTCCGGATCGTCGGTGTGGACCGGCGGCCGGTCGGGGTGGGGGAGGAGGGCGGAATCGCCGTCCGCGGGCCCACGGTGATGACCGGCTACCTGGACGATGAGGCGGCCACCGCCGAGGTGCTCCGGGAGGGGTGGCTCCTCACCGGCGACATCGGCCGGCTCGATGCGCGTGGCCGCCTGACGGTCCTCGCCCGGCGGACGGACCTCATCCTCTCCGGGGGAGAGAACGTCTACCCGGCGGAGGTGGAGGCGGTGCTCGCGACCCACCCGGCGGTGGCGGAGGTGGCGGTGGTCGGCCGGCCGGACCCGCGGTGGGGTCAGGTCCCGGTGGCGGTGGTCGTGCCCCGGCCCCTCGCCTCTCCGGCCGAGCTTAGGGACCTCCGAGCCTGGGCGCGGGCCCGGCTCGCGCCCTTCAAGGTCCCGGCGGAGGTGCTCCCGGCGAGCGCGCTCCCCCGGACCGCGGCGGGCAAGGTGGATCGGGCGGCGGTCCAGGCCGCGGTGACGGCCCCAAGCGGGGCTTGTTCCTTCGAGAAGCCCCGGGGCGCGGAAGACGCGGCGGGGCGGGTGGAGTTCAAGTAGTCTTGAACAGGGTGAACCAGATGGAGACCACGCCGGAGGCAGCCCGGTTCCTGGAGGCGACGGAGGCGCGCCTCGCGTCGGTCCTCTCGCACGGCTCGGGCGAGGTGGGCCAGTCCGACACGCTCCTCAACGCTGGCCGGCACCTCTGCATCGGCAGCGGCGGCAAGCGGGTCCGCCCGACCATGGTCCACCTCTTCGGGCTGGCCGCCGGCGCTCCGGAGCCGTCGCTCCTCCACGTCGCGGTCGCCGCGGAGCTGGTGCACTCGGCGAGCCTGCTCCACGACGACGTGGTCGATGCCGGGATGTACCGCCGCGGCCGGCCGACGGTGAACGCGCTCTGGGGCAACGTCGTCGCGGTCATGGGCGGGGACCTCCTGCTGACCCTCGCCCTCGACGAGCTGGCCACGCTCGACCGCGAGGTCACCTTCGCCGCGGTACGCACGGTTGCCGAGATGACCCGGGCGACCATCGGCGAGGTGGAGGCCCGGGGCGACCTCTCGCTCTCGGTGGAGCGCTTCCGGGCGATCATGGAGGGCAAGACCGGGGCGCTGTTCGGCTTCTGCGGCGCGGCCGCGGGCCGGCTCGCGGGCAAGGACGAGGTGGCCCGGAGGTTCGAGGCCTTCGGCCGGCACCTGGGGGTGGCGTTCCAGATCGCCGACGATCTCAAGGACCTCAACGGTGGCGACCCGGGCAAGCCGGTGTTCGCCGACTTCAAGTCCCGGACTCCGTCCCTCCCCATCCTCCTGGCCGCGCAGATGGACGAGCCGCTCCGGCGGCGGATCAAGGACCTCTGGGCCTTCGGCTCGATGGCCGACGAGCGGGTGCGGGAGCTGGGCACCGCGGTGCTCGCCACCGACGCGCCCCGTGCGGCGCTGACCCTCATGGACCGGGAGATCGACGCCGCGCTGGACGCGCTCGGCCCTCTCCGCGACTCGCCCGGCGCCGACGAGCTCACCGACTGGGCACGGCGCCTCGGCGCGGCCTTCCGCTAGAGAGACCACGACCATGCCGGCCAAGGGTTACAGCTGGTCCGACGCGCCCCGCCTGGCGGCGCCCGATCCCGCGCCGGGCCTCCCCCGCTGGGAGGCCCTGGCCATCGACGCGGTGGGCAACGTCATCGAGTTCTGGGGCTTCAAGCACAACCAGGGCCGCGTCTGGGCGGTGCTCTACCTCCGCGGCACCTCCATGACCGCCACCCAGCTCGAGGAGGAGCTGGGGCTGAGCAAGGGCGCGGTCTCGATGCTGGTCCGCGACCTCGAGCGCTGGGGAGTGGTGGTGCGCATCCGCCAGCCCGGCACCGGCGCCTGGCACTTCCGCGCCGAGACGGACCTGGTGCAGATGGTCCGGCGGGTCATCCAGGAGCGCGAGACCGCGTTCATCACCCGCATCCGCGCCGACCTCGAGGAGGCCCGGCGGCTGGCCGCGGCGAGCGGCGTGGGACGCGAGCGGCTCGCCCGGCTGGAGAAGCTCGCCGCCCTGGCGGTGGGCGCCGAGCGTGCGCTGCGCATCTTCCTCCGGACGGCGCGGGTCGACCTCTCGACCCTGCTGGTCGCCCTCGGTGAGGGCAAGCTCCGGTCGCGGACCTGATCCCGGGCTGGGGCGAACGCAGCCGGCGCGACTCAGGGGAAGGAGGCGACGACCCGTCCCTTCCCGTCGAGAAAATGGAGCTGGGCCACGTCGTCCGCCCCCACCGAGAGGCGAATCCGCTCCTTGCCGGCCTTGTCCTTGAGGCTCAGCAACGCGCCGTGGTCCTCGGTGCCCAGGAAGACCCGTGGGGCGCCGAATTTCCCTTCCCGGTCGAGCTCGCCCAGCTCGGCGTCGAGGCGCTCGCGCTCGGCGCCGGTCGCCGCCTTCCACGCCGCCACCTTCGGGCGCATCTTCGAGAGCGGAAAATCGGTCGGGCGGTCCGAGACGGTGAGCCCCGCGCTGCGATGGGAGCCGTCGTCCAGGTAGCGGAGGACGACGACCTGGTCCTGCTTCCACTGGTCCATCGAGAAGTGCACCGCCGCGTCGTACCCACCCGGGCGCTCGGTCCCGGAGTAGATGAGGCCGCCGACCTCGTCCCCGCTCTCGTTGAAGAAGATCATCCCCGCGCTCGAAGTCCGGCCCGCGGACGTCTCGAGTGGGTACTCCTGGCCATCCAGCCTCGGGCCAGGGAGGTTTCCCTTGCCTGCGAGGACCAGCGCCAGCTTGCCATCGGGACTCACCACGTCGAGCCGCTCCAGGGTGAGCACGCGGATCCGCCTCGGATCGGAGCGGAGATGCACCCAGCTCAGGGCCGCGCCGAAGACCAGTGTCGAGGCCACCGCGTAGACGCGCAGGAGCTTCAGCTCCCTCTCCACGTTTCGCATCGTGCTCTCCCCGGGGTCAAACGCTCGCGCCCGGGCGTTCCCGGCGCATGGTGCTCGGAGGGATCCCGCGCAGCCGCTTGAAAGCACGGCTGAACGCGGCGTTCGAATCGTATCCGAGCCGTGGCGGCCACAGGCCCTCGAGTAACAGGGGCGGGCGGCTGGCCAGGGCGCTCACGCCACGGTCGGAGGCCCCGGCGCTCAGCGGGCGAGGGGGCGCTCCCTGACCGGCGCCTCGGCGGCGGCGGAAGGGAGTCCGGTCAGCAGCTCCACCGCGGCCGCCACCGCCTCGTGGGTCCCGGCGAGCGCCAGGGTGTCACCCGCCTGCAGCACCTCGCCGGCCGAGGGCACGATCACGCCGCCATCCCCGCGGACGATCGCCAGGACCGAGGCCCCGGTGACCCCGCGCACGCCGAGCTGGGCCAGGCTCTTTCCCACCGCCGGGCTGCCGGCCTTCAGGCGCACCGGAACCGGGTCGCCCAGCCCGGGGAGGAGCTCGCTCACCCGCTCGAGGCCCGAGGTCTGCGGGCCGGGCGTTCCGGCCTGCGCGACCAGGGCCTCGACGATGACCTGCGCGCCTGCCTTCACGTGCCCCTGGAGGTTGATGGCGCTCCGCCAGAAGAGGACACCGAGCAGCACCAGGAGCCCTCCCAGGACCGCCACGGCGGCCCACGTCGGGACGAAGGGCTGGGTGAGCGCGATGACGGGTAGGCCCACGAGGAGCACCAGGGCCAGCTGGACCGTGACCACCAGGGCCCGGCGCGGCGCCTCGGCGAGGTCCGGCTTTCCGCCCCCCGTTGCCGGGAGCGCCACGTCGGCCAGGGCCAGGGCGAGCCCACCGGCGAGCCTGAAGATTCCGACCACCAGCGGTCCAGCCACGACGGAGGCCCCCGCGATGGTCACGGTCCGGGCGACCTCCTCGGAGACCCCGAGCCTCCCGGAGGCGAAGGCCGCCACCCCATCGAGCCAGAAGGTGGTGGTGATCACCAGGACGACCAGCAGCGCGGCATCGAGCAGGAGGAGGCGCACCAGCCGCGTGATCCGTGCCGCTTCCGTCTTCTTCCGGGGCCGTGCCTTGAGATCCTCCAGCCAGGTCCCGTACAGCGCGGCGAAGGTCTGGATCGGCCGCGGCAGCTTGCGATCGACGTACGCCGCCACCGGTCCGGCGAAGCGGATCAGCAGGGGAGTGGTGAGGGTCGTGATCGCCGAGACCGCCACCGCAACGGGGTAGAGAAAATCTCGGGTGGCTCCGAGCGCCAGCCCGAGCCCGGCGATGATGAACGAGAACTCTCCGATCTGGGCCAGGCTCATTCCGGCCTGGACCGCGGTCCGTGTGCCGCTGCCGGCCAGGAAGGCGCCGACCGTCACCCCGAGCACCTTCCCGCCGATGACCAGGGCGGTGAAGACCAGCACCGGCAACCAGTTCGCGACGATGATCGCGGGGTCGATCAGCATTCCCACCGAGACGAAGAAGATGGCGGCGAACAGGTCCCGGATCGGCAGGACGAGGTTGGCCACCGCCGCCTCTTCACCCGATTCGCCCACCAGCGAGCCGGCGATGAACGCCCCGAGCGCCACCGAGTAGCCGAAGGCCTGGGCGAGCAGGGCAGTGGCGAAGCAGAAGCCGATCGTGGCCACGATGGTGGTCTCGGGCCGCCCCAGATGGACCACCATCCGCACCGTGCGCGGAACGACCAGCAGCCCGATCGCGACCAGCGCGGCGAGGAACGCCGCCAGCCGGGCGCTGGAGCGGAGCAGGGTGCCGGCGGACATTCCCTCACCGCTGGACAGGGCGGTGAGCACCGCCATCAGGAGGATGGCGATCAGGTCCTCCACGATGAGCACGCCGACCACGAGGTCGCGGAGCCTTCCCCGGATCTGCTGCTCATCGAAGATCTTGGCGATGATGGTGGTGCTGGAGATGGCGATCACCGCCCCGGCGAAGAGGCTCTCCCGCGAGCTCCAGCCGAAGGCACGGCCGGCGAGGAATCCGAGCCAGATCATGATGCTCGACTGGATGACGGCGGTCAGTCCGGCCGTCGGTCCGACCTGGACCAGCTTCCGCACGCTGAACTCCAGGCCCAGCGCGAACATGAGGAGAATCACTCCCAGCTCGGAGAGGACCTCGACCGTGGGGCGATCGGCGACGAGGGGGATCGGGACGTGGGGCCCGACGATCAGCCCGGCGAGGATGTAGCCGAGCACAACCGGTTGCCGGAGCTTCCGGAAGAGCACGGTGGTGACCGCGGCCACGCAGAGCACGACCGTGATCGCCTTGAGCAATTCGTGCGTTGCCTGCATGTCCTCGCCGCGGAGTGGAAGGCTGCCGGTGCGCGGAGTGTAGGGTGGACCTCTCGCCCGCGCAGCCGGCCCGGGCCGCATTCGCCGCCGACCGTGACGGCCGGTTCAGCAAGTCCGGGTTCTCAGGGGCGGCGACGGGCGCATGGCGCATCGCGGCCGCAGCCCCGGCGCGGCGCCGTCCCTCGGGCGCATTCTCTGCGCGACAAAGGGCCTCCACCCCCCCGAGCGCCGAGGCCGGCGGCTTGCATCGGACCCGCCGGAAGGGGCGCGTCCAGCGCCACAACCAACACTGCGGGGCCGAGGATGATCGAGGATCTCGTCGTCGGGCTGGCCGGCTCGGGCGGGGACGGAGTGGTGAGCGCGGGCGAGTCGCTGCTCGCGGCCGCCTCGTCCCAGGGCTTCTACGCCATGATGACCAAGAGCTTCGGCTCGCAGATCCGCGGGGGCGAGTCCTCCTGCCGGGTCCGCCTCTCGACCCGCAAGGTGCTGAACCCGGGCGGGGTGCTGGACGTGGCGGTGGCGCTGAACTGGGAGGACTTCCGCCGCTTCGGCGCCGAGCTCCCCATCGGACCGGGGACGGTCCTCATCCACGAGGCGAAGGCGGGCCCGCCTCCTGCCGACCTCGCCCCCTCCGGCCGGATGCCGCGCGAGGTGATCGGCGTGCCGCTGGCCGAGCTGGCCAAGGCCTCGGCGGGGACCGACCGGGCGAAGACCACCATCGTGCTCGGCGTCCTCTCCGGCTGGTTCGGGGTGCCGCAGGAGGCGCTCGACCGCGGGCTCCAGAAGAAGTTCGCCCAGAAAGGGGAGGGGCTGCTGGAGGCGAACCGGAAGGCGCTTGCCCGCGGCATCTCCTTCGCCGCGGAGCACCCGCTCGCCGCGCCCCGGGCGCTGGCCCGCCCGGAGGCATCCGCGCCGAAGCTCCTCTGCGACGGCAACGAGATGTGCGCCTCGGCGGCCATCTTCAGCGGCTGCGAGTTCTTCGGCGGCTACCCGATCACTCCCTCCACCGAGGTGATGCAGATCCTCTCCCGCGAGCTGCCCCGGTACGGGGGGGTGGTGCTCCAGGCCGAGGACGAGATCAGCGGGGTGGGGGCGACGGTCGGTGCCTCGTTCGCGGGCAAGAAGTCGATGACCGCCACCTCGGGGCCCGGGATGTCGCTCAAGACCGAGATGCTGGGCCTGGCCTCCATCGCGGAGCTTCCGCTCGTCCTGCTGAACGTCCAGCGCGGTGGCCCGTCCACCGGCATGCCCACCAAGCCCGAGCAGGCGGACCTGTTCCAGGCGGCGTTCAGCGCGCACGGTGACGTGCTCCGGCCGGTGCTCGCCCCCAGCAGCGTCGAGGACACGTTCCGGCTCACGGTCGAGGCCTTCAACCTTGCCGAGAAGTATCAGACGCCGGTGGTCATCCTCTCCGACCAGGAGATCGCCCAGCGCAAGGAGACGGTGGATCCCATCGACGTCTCCCGGTTCGAGGTGCTGGAGCGGCTACGCCCCACCTCCGAGCAGCTCACTGGCGGGTACCAGCGCTTCGCCGAGACGCCATCCGGGGTGAGCCCCCTCAGCCACCCGGGGATGCAGGGCGGGAACTACCTCGCCGCGGGCATCGAGCACGACGTCAAGGGAGCTCCGACCGCCAGCGGGGCGACCCATGCGGCGATGAACACCAAGCGGTTCCGGAAGCTCGCTCCACTTCAAGAGAGGTCGGACCTCTTCGAGCGCCAGGGCCCCCCCGACGCCCCGATCGCGCTGGTGAGCTGGGGAAGCTCGGCGGGGGTGGCCCGCGAGGCGTTCGCTCTCGCCCGCGCGCGGAGGCTCCCGGTGAAGCTGCTCATCCCCTCGCTGCTGTACCCGGTGGCCGAGCCGGTGTACCGCGCGTTCTTCGCCTCGGTCCGCGCCGGCCTGGTGCTCGAGCTGTCCCACCAGGGTCAGCTCTACCGCGTGCTCCGGATGTTCGTCGACGTACCGCCGGGGGTGACGTCGTTCGCCCGGAGCGGAGCACAGCCTTTCCGGGCCGACGAGCTCCTCGAGCGGCTCGAGCAGCAGGCGGAGGCCCTCCGATGAACGCCTTCCTCGCCCCCAACGACTACAAGAGCCCCCTCAAGCCCATTTGGTGTCCCGGATGCGGCGACTACGGGGTGCTGCAGGCGCTCTACCGGGCGCTGAGCGCGGTGGGGCGGCCCCCGCACGAGATCGCCTTCATCTCCGGCATCGGGTGCAGCAGCCGCATCCCGGGCTACACCACGGCCTACGGCTTCAACACCCTGCACGGCCGGGCGCTCCCCATCGCGCAGGGGGTGAAGCTCGCCAACCCGGACCTCCTGGTCATCGTCGCCGGCGGGGACGGGGACGGCTTTTCCATCGGGGGCGGCCACGTGCCGCACGTGATCCGCCGCAACGTGGACCTCACCTACCTGGTCATGGACAACCAGGTGTACGGGCTGACGAAGGGGCAGCTGTCGCCCACCTCGCCCCGCGGGCTGAAGACCGTCACCTCGCCCATGGGCAGCCTCGAGCAGCCGATCAACCCGCTGCTCACGGTGCTGGCCTACGGCGCGGGCTTCGTCGCCCAGGCCACCCCGGCAGACATGCCGGGAATGACCGCCCTCATCGAGGAGGCGATTCGCTACCCGGGATTCTCCTTCGTCAACATCCAGTCGCCCTGCATCACGTTCGGCGAGGAGGATCAGCAGCTCAAAGCCCACAAGGCGCGGATGAAGCCGCTGGCCAGCCTGGGCCACGACCCGGCCAACCAGCTCGCTGCGCTGGACCTCGCCCGGGCGTACGGCACGGAGCTGTACACCGGGGTCTTCTACCGGAACCCCAGCCCGCCTCCGACGTACGACGCACTCGTGCGCCAGCGCCAGGTCGAGCTGCAGAAGGGCGAGCCGCGGTCCCGCTCCCGGGTGCTCGACGGCTATCTCAAGGCCTGAGGAGACGAGAGCCATGACCCCCGTCACCGGAATCGACTTCGAGCGAATCACCCTGCGCGACGCGCTGGACCTGGCCGTGCTCATCGAGGAGGAGGCCCGGGACCGCTACGAGGAGTTCGCCGACCAGCTCGCCGCCCACGACACACCGGAGGTGGCGGACTTCTTCTCCCGGATGGCCCGGATCGAGGAGCGACACCGGACCGAGCTCCTGGAGCGCCGGCGGACGCTCTTCGGAAGCGCTCCCTCCGCCGTGGACCGGCGGGCCCTCTTCGACGTCGAGGCCCCGGGGTACGAGGCCGCCCGTGCCTTCATGGGGGTCCGGCAAGCGCTCGAGACCGTGCTCGCCGCCGAGGTGAAGGCCCACACGTTCTTCAGCGAGGCGCTGCCACGCGTCAAGGACCCGGAGTTGAAAGTTTTGTTTCAGGAACTCCGCGAGGAGGAGGTACACCACCAGGCCCTGGTCAAGGCCGAGCTGGCACGTTGCTCGGAGAAGCCGGACGATTCGGAGGCCTATGCGGACGACCCGAACGCGCAGTAGGACGTCCCCCTCGGGAGCACATGCATGACCCAGGGCCTCGCCCTCCTCGCTTTTCTCGTCGTCTCCTTCCTTGCGGTGGGCAGCCTGCTCGTCGGGGCCCGGTTGCTCCGGGTGCGCGCCCGCGTTGACAGCCCGCTGAAGCGCGAGACCTACGAGTGCGGCGAGACGCCCCGGGGCATGGCCTGGGTGCGCTTCCATGCCCGCTACTACGTGGTGGCCCTGTTCTTCGTCCTCTTCGACATCGAGGCCGCGCTCATTCTCCCCTGGAGCACCATCGTCCGGGAGGTGGGGACCACTGGCCTGGTCGCGGTGGGCACGTTCGTCGGGGTACTGATGCTCGGCTGGGCCTGGGCAATGCGGAAGGGAGCGCTGCAGTGGGTGTGAAGACGGTCGACGACGGCGCGGCGTTCGAGCATCCGCTCTACCGGACGCTCCTCAGCGTGCCCGGCCTGACGGTGGCCACCACCGCCCTGGATCAGGTGCTCACCTGGGGGATGAGCAACGCGCTCTGGGTGTTCCCCATGGCCACCAGCTGCTGCGGCATCGAGTTCATGGCCACCGCCGCGAGCCGGGTGGACATCGACCGGATGGGGACCATCGTCCGGGCCACCCCGCGGCAAGCGGACGTGATGGTGGTGGCCGGGACCATCACCGTGAAGATGGCGTCGCGGGTGAAGAAGCTCTGGGACCAGATGCCCGAGCCCAAGTGGTGCATCGCCATGGGCTCCTGCGCCATCTCCGGCGACTTCTACCGGAACCTGTACTCGGTGGTTCCGGGCGTGGACACGTTCCTTCCCGTCGACGTCTACGTGCCGGGCTGTCCGCCGAGCCCGGAGGCCCTGATGCACGGGTTTCTCCGGCTGCAAGAGAAGATCCGCAAGAGCCGCAAGGGCGAGACCGTCACGCCCGAGACCAACTCGGAGCTGCTCCGCGTCACGCGCCCGTCCATCCCGCGGATGGTCGACCACGAGCGGACCCCCGAGATGGACCGCGCGCAGATCGAGTCGGCGGACATTGCCACCGAGGTGGAGGTCACCCCGGCGGTCCACGCCTCGCTCGCGCCCGAGCCCACGGAGCTCGCCTCCAATATCTCCGGTCCGGACCTGCCGGCGGTGCTCACCGAGCTGGGTATCGCGGCGACGGGCGAACTCGGCCCTCCGCTCGTCCCGGCGCGGCGCCACCTCGAGGTCGCGAGCCGGCTCAAGTCCCGCGGGTACCGGCAGCTGGTGTCGGTGGTGGCGACGCACTGGGTGCCGGGCACGGCCCGGAAGGGGAAGGTCCCGGACGAGCCCGAGCACTTCGAGGTCAGCTACCTGCTCCGGACGGTGGGCGCCGGCTCGCGCGTCGCAACGTGGGCGGTCCGGCTCGCGCCGGGCGAGCCCGTCGCCTCGCTCTTCCAGCTCTTCGCCGGGGCGGACTGGCAGGAGCGCGAGCAGTACGACCTGGTCGGCGTGATGTTCGCCGATCACCCGGACCTGCGCCGGCTGATGATGCCGGAGAACTACGACCGTCATCCCCTGCGGCGGGACCTGCCGGCCAACCTCCCCTACGCCCCCTGGAGATGACCGCGTTGCAGACGGTGCAGATCACCCGGCGGGTCGACCCCCACCTCTCCATCGACCGGTACGACCCCGAGGGGGAGCTGATGCTCCTGCACTTCGGGCCGCAGCACCCGTCCACGCACGGCGTGTTCCGGATGGACCTCTACCTGGACGGGGAGAAGGTGGTGAAGGTGATTCCGCACGTGGGCTACCTCCACCGGGCGGTGGAGAAGCTCTGCGAGACTCTGGCCTACGTGCAGATCACCCCCATCGTCGACAAGAACGACTACGTCGCGCCGATGACCAACGAGCAGGCCCTGAACATGGCCTTCGAGGCGGCGCTCAAGCTCGAGGTGCCGCGCCGGGCGCGGTGGATGCGGACCCTCTTCGCCGAACTCCAGCGCATCGCCTCGCACCTGCTCTGGCTCGGGACCTTCGCCCTGGACCTGGGGGGCGCCCTGGGCGGCGGGTCGACGGTGTTTATCCACTGCTTCCGCGAGCGCGAGCTGGTGCTGGACCTCTTCGAGGAGGTCACCGGGGCGCGGTTCCACTACAACACCCACACCATCGGCGGAAACCGGCACGACCTGCCCGCGGGCTGGAGCGCGAAGGTGCACGCCGCGCTGGACGTCATCGGCCCCCGACTCGACGAGTACGAGGCCATGACGCTGGAGAACCGCATCTTCCTCGACCGGACGGTGGGGGTGGGGAAGCTGGACGCGGAGCTGGCGCTCGAGCTGGGCATCACCGGCCCCATCCTCCGTGCCTGCGGGGTGGACCACGACCTCCGCCGCGACGCTCCCTTCCACGCCTACGACGAAGTGAAGGTGAACGTGGTGACCGCGCAGGGCGGGGACTGCCTGGCCCGCGCCCAGGTGCGGCTGGGCGAGATGCGCGAGAGCGTCCGCCTGGTGCGGCAGATGGTGGATGGGGTGCCGGAGGGCAGCATCAACTCCGGCAAGCCGGTGAAGCTCCCGGTGCAGACCAAGATTCCACCGGGTCAGGTCTACGTGGCGATCGAGACCCCGCGGGGCGAGCTCGGCACCTACTTGGTCTCGGACGGCACGCAGTTCCCGTACCGCCTGAAGATCCGCCCGCCTAGCCTGCACGCGCTCTCGGCGCTGCCGTACATCGTGCCCGGGGGAACGGTGAGCGACGCGGTCGCCATTCTCGGTTCGCTGGATCCGATCATGGGCGAGGTGGACCGGTGAGCGACGGTCTCCTCCACGGAGTGGTGTACTCGGTGCTGATCGTGAGTGTGGTGCTCACGGCCACCGCGATGGCCCTGTGGTTCGAGCGGAAGTTCGCCGCGCGCATGCAGACCCGGCTGGGCCCGACCATCGTGGGGCCCATCGGGCTGCTGCAGCCGGTGGCAGATCTCCTGAAGCTCCTCCAGAAGGAGGACATCGTCCCGGACAACGCGGATGCAGCCATCTTCAACCTGGTGCCTCCGCTCGCTGCCCTGGCCGCGCTCGGCGCCGCCGCGGTGGTGCCGTTCTCGCCGTCGGTGGTGGCCTCGGACCTGGACGTGGGCGTGCTCTACGTGCTCGCCATCGGGGCGGTGACCGTGCTCCCGATCTTCGGGGCGGGGTGGTCGAGCAACAACAAGCTCGCGCTGCTCGGCGGGATGCGCGCCGTGGCCCAGTCCATCTCCTACGAGGTACCGCTGCTGCTCTCGGCGATGGTGCCGGTCATCCTCTCCGGCTCGTTGCGGCTGGGGACCATCGTCCAGATGCAGGCCGACCACCATTGGTTCGTGGTGTGGCCCTTCTTCATCGGCCTGCCAGCCTTCGGGATCTTCATGCTGGCCATGCTGGCCGAGGCGAACCGCATCCCCTTCGACATCCCAGAGGCGGAGAGCGAGCTCGTGGCCGGCGTTACTACCGAGTACACGGGGATGAAGTTCGCGCTGTTCTACATGGCCGAGTACGTCCACACGATCGTGGCCTCGGCGGTGGGGGCGGCGCTCTTCCTCGGCGGCTGGGACGGGCCGTTCTTCCCGGGGCTGCACTGGATGGTGCTGAAGACGCTGCTCCTCTTCACCGCGGTGTACTGGGTCCGCTGGTCGCTCCTCCGCTTCCGGTCGGATCAGCTGATGGGACTGTGCTGGAAGTGGCTGGTGCCGATGGGCGTGCTCCTGGTGGGCGCGGCCGCGACCTGGGTGGTGGTGTTCCCGTGAAGGACTACCTGACGACGGCGGTCCGGGCGCTGGCCACCAGCTTCACCAACTTCTTCCGCCGTTCGGTCACGGTGGAGTTCCCCGATGTCATCCGACCGCGCGCCGAGCGCTACCGGGCGAGCTTCGCCCTGCTCCACGAGGAGGACGGGGACGAGGCATGCATCGGGTGCCTGCAGTGCGAGCGCATCTGCCCCTCGGAGGTCATCTCCATCAAGGCGGGCGGCAAGCGCGAGTCACCCATCACCGGGAAGAAGCGCGGGTACGCCGACGACTTCGTGCTCGACCTGAACGCCTGCATCTACTGCGAGCTGTGCGTCCAGGTCTGCCCGACGGACGCGATCGTGATGACCCGTGAGCCAGAGCTGCCCGCGTTCGGGCGCGAGGACCTGGTACTGACGATGGCCAAGCTCTATGCCAACGAGAAGTCGAAGCAGCGGGCGTGGGGCGATGCGACCCGGCTGAACGCGATGCAGACGCCGCCGAAGCCTCCGAAGGCCGCGACCCCCGCGGCGGGGAGCGCGGCTCCAACAGCGGGCGCTCAGCCGGCGGCTTCGAGCGCTCGTGCTGCCGCTCCGGCGGCGGCGAGTCCGGCCGCAGCGAGCTCATCGACTGCACCCGCCGGTGCCCCCGCTCCGGCTCCCGCGGCGAGTCCGGCCGCGTCGGGCACAGCGAGCGCACCCGTCGGTG
>RPRB01000063.1 GCA_003818285.1 Myxococcaceae bacterium | reverse complement strand
AGTCCCCCGCACCAGGGGGACGCTCGCGGACCGGCGCAGGGGCGCCGGTCGTCCGGGCTCAGTCCCCCGCACCAGGGGGACGCTCGCGGACCGGCGCAGGGGCGCCGGTCGTCCGGGCTCAGTAGCTCCGGAGCACGATCAGCGTCACCCGGCGAGGCTGCACGTCGACCTGGATCTCCCGGGCGCCGCCGCCGGCCACCACGCTGAGCCGGTGCACGCCGGCCGGCACGCGGAAGCGCGCCAGCTGGAACTCGGCGGGCAGCGACATCCAGGAACGCAGGTCTGGCTGGTTCACGTAGCTGAGGGCGAGGAAGGTGATGAGCCCCAGCGCCTCGCTGCCCGTGGCCTGGCCCACGCCGACCGCTGCCCCCGTCCGGATCGCGAGGGCTCCGAACTGGCGCGCGACGAGCCCGTCCACCCGGTGGTCGAGGTGGATCTTCGCGACCTGCTCGAGCGAGGTGACCGTGGTCGGCCGCACCGCGGTGTTCGCATCTCCGTCCAGCACCACGTGCGAGTCCCGGATCCACGGGCGGTCCCGGAACACCGGCACCGCGATGACCTCCGCCTTGGGACCGCCGCTCCGGCTCCCGTTGGTCTTCACCGGAACCTTGCCCGCCTCGAGCACCACCAGGATCTGCCCCTCGTCCTTCGCCAGGGGCTGCGGTTGCACCCACGGATACTGCTTCCGGAGCCGGCGGAAGGCATCGTCCCGCCCCGTCTCCTTCGCCAGCCGGACCAGCGGCTCGGCCAGCGAGCCCAGGTCGCCGGCGAGCTTGTTCGCCGCGTCGTAGTCGATGAACGCGTCGTCGGCGTGCCCCTGATCCTCCCAGAGCACCCCGGTCAGGTAGCGGGCCACCGCCAGCTGCTCGTAGGGCTTCTTCTCGTCGTTGATCATGCGCTGCATGCGCTCGTTCACCCGGCGCACCTCGACCAGCGCATCCTCGTCCTTCCCCAGCTGGGCGTAGTTCAGCGCCTGCAGGGTGGAGATCATCAGCTTCTCGAAGTCCTCGCCGCGATAGGCCCGCTCACGCTCGCTGGAGAGGAGCACCTTGGCCTCCTCGCTCACGGACGTGAAGTCGAGCCGCTCGCTCAGCTTGTCGGCCTGGGCGAGCACCTGGATGCTCTCCTCGAACTTGCCGGCGGCGTGCAGCACCATCCCCTGATCCATCAGCGCCAGCAGCTGATCGATCTGCGGCCCCGACTTCACCTCGCTGCCGAACCCCTGGATCGCCGGCGGGTACTGGTACGCCTCGTAGGCGTGGCGGTACCCCGCGGTCCGGGCGATGTAGTCGCCGGCGCACCCGGTCAGCAGCAGCGCGAGCGCGCCAAGCGCGACCGACCAGCGAACCGGGAGGAGAGGATGAGCCACGTCGGGAGCGCGGCGTGGAGCGCTACGGCCGGATCCCCTGCTTGACGAACTTCTTCTTCAGCTCCTTCTCGTCCACCCACTCGAGGATGCCGGTCCGGAGGTTCGTGAGCTTGGCGGTCATCTTGTAATAGATGAACTCGTCGCTTCCGACCCGCTGTTTGATGGAGGCCAGCTCGCCGGTCATGATGTAGTCCGGCGCGATCTGCTGGCCTGGCCCCTTCGCCTGGTCGGGCCGCACGTACCCGCTCCCCTGGTACTCGTACTCCTCGGCGACGGCCTGACGCGCGCTCGCGTCGACGAAGGCGAACTTCCCGGTGTTGGCGAGCTGGGTCTGGATCTTGTCCCCCAGACTCTGCATGTCGATGTGCTCGGAGGTGCTGTTCTTCAGCTTGCCGACGATCACGACCGGGCGCCCCTGGATCTGGGCGAACGCCGGGGAGGTCTGGAGGTCTCCGACGACCTTCTTGGCGATGAGCTGCAGGTCGCTCGGGGCCCACTCGTCGGATAAGAGATCGATCTCGTTCGGGTCGGTGTACTCGCCCCTGGTGAAGGCGCGCTCGGTGGAGCACGCCAGCCACAGGCCGGCGAGGAGGGACACGGCGATTCGGGTGCGGGTCATGGTCAGTTCCATTCGCATTCGAAGCGGCTACCTTGGAAGCGCCAGCGGTCGACGATCTGGGCGTCCCGCTTGTACCCCGCCGTGAGCCGGCAGAGGCTCTGTAGTGACGCCCTGGGATAATCGAACAGGTAGACCTGCGCGGCGGTGCGGTCCTGTGCCTTCAGCTGGGAGGGATGGGTCAGCCTCGGGTTCGCGGAACTGGCGATGACCAGGGTGTGGCGCCCGTAGGTCTTCAGTGGCAGCTGACCCGGCAGGACGATGCGGCGGACCGTTCGCTTGATCAGGAAGTCGCTGTTGTCGACGGTGGTCTCGTGCGCGTTGGGCCGGCGGAGCAGCTCGTCGATGTTCGAGCTCATGACCCGCGTCACGTCTCCGTCGTCGACAAAGACGTAGAGGTAGGCATTCCGGGCGCGGCGGCTCTCCCCCGTGAAGTCGAGCGTCACTTCGAGGTTCAGGGCCCCGTTCGGCCTGAGGGCGTACTTGGACACGGCGGAGATGACCGATGAGTCCACCCCGGCCACCCGCATCCGGATCAGCCCCTCCGGCGAGGCGTCGCAGGCGCACTGGCGCTCGGCGATGAGACGGACCAGCTGGTCCGGCGAGAACCCGGTCTGGGTGAGCTTCGAGACCTCCTGATCGGTGAGCGGCGGCTGCTCGCTCCGCTCGTACACCGGGGGGAGACTGTTGGAGTCCCACTGCGCCATGTTCACCGGCTGCTGCGAGGGCGGAGCAGGCGGCGGAAGGGCGGCCAGCGTGGCAGGGGTTGCGGGCGCCGGCGGGGACTGCGTGGGAGGGGGCGGGACGGACTGGACCGGCGGCGACGCCGAAGACTGGTCCGATGCTGGCGGCGCGGACTGGGCCGGAGCGGAAGGAGACGCCGACGGCGGCGGAGGCGCCGGGCCCACCGGCGGCGGTGGAGACGTCTGAGCGAGGAGGGCGACGAGGAGGAGGGAAGCAGGCATCAGCAGTTCACGATGCGGGGCCTAGAAGCGCCAGCCGATGCTCAGGCCCACGCGGACGATGGATTGATCGTAGTCGGCCAGGTTGAGATCCCAGTTGGCGAACACTCCCAGCTGAAAGTGGCTCTCGGTGATCCAGTCCATTCCGACCCGCGGGGAGAGGATGAAATTCACCGAGCCTTCGTTGGGGATGTGAAGGCCGGCCTGGAAGCCGAAGCTGAAGGCGATGGGCCAGGTGGTGGTGTGGAACGAGGGGCCGAGGAGCGCACCCCAGATCTTCGGGTCCGGGATGTAGAAGCCGCTCAGGTCGATCCGGTAGAAGTCCGCGTTCCAAAACGAGGCGGTCAGACCGGCGAACAGGGGCGGGCTGTACTGGTCGCCCTTGATCCTGATTGCCCCGCCACCGTCGGCGGTGAGCGAGAAGCCACCGAGGCCTCCCGGACCCGAGACGTAGCCGCCCTTGCCGACCTCCGAGCCCTCGGGCCCTTGAGTGGTCCCCCGATCCTGCGCGAGCGCGTCGTTCGCGCCGAGCACCACGAGGCACACCACTAGCGAGCGAACTGCGTTCCTCATCGTCGGTTCCCCTCGGTCGTTCCGGCCCCGCTTCTGTCGATTGTCGTCGGAGGCCCGTGCGGGGAGCAAGCCTCGGGGGCATCTCTCCTACCGTAGCTGCCCGGGGAGACGTCCGTTGAATTTCCGTGACCGTTCCTTCGTACGGGCTCCCTCAATTCCCGGCCCGGATCCCGAGCACCAGCTGGAACGGCGGCTCACGTCGGAGCACCGCGCCGAGCCGCCCCGCGCTGGGGGAGAGGTGGACCGGAGTGTTCCCACCGGCCACCTGGACGGCTTCCACGGTCAGGTCGAGCCGGGGGAGCACTCCGGGGAACAGGGTCCCGAGCCGGAGGCGGACCCAGGCGTCCGCGGTGAAGACGTCCGGATCGCGGAGCGCCACCGGAGCGGAGCTCAGGACGCCCGTGCCGCGCGCCCCCCGGATAGTCCGGAGACCGGGGGAACCGGGCACGCCGAACGTCTCCCAGAGCGGGCCGCCGGTCGCGTAGCGCAGGCGGGCGCCCAGCTCCACCGCGGCGTGCGCGAGGAGGGCGATCGAGACCTCCACCCGGTGCCGGCGGTCGTCGGGAAGCGGGCCGGCAGCGAACGCCGCTGTGCGCGCATCGGCGAGCCAGGGGTCGAACGGACCGGAAGCCGTCCCGGTGACCCGTGCCATGGTCCAGTTCAGGAGCACCCGGGCCGGCCCCGCGCGCGCCCGCGCCCACACTCCGAGCCCAAGCGCCTGTCGCCAGGCCCGGTCATCCGCGGCGACGACTCGCCGCGAGGTCCACGCTCCGTCGTGGCTCGTCCATTGGCCATCGGCGTTGGTGAGGAGCCCCGTCTCCTCCTCGGTCCAGAGCTGGGAGGTCCGCCGCCAGCGCGCCTCGAACCCGCCCTCGACCCCCCGAGCGGGCCGTCCGCGCCAGCCGAGCGCCACCTCGTCCGTCCGTGGAAGACCGCCCGATGCGAGCCCGGCCGGGCCCCCGAGCTGCACGCAGGCCGGCCCCGGTCGGGCGCACCCGTCGAAGGCACCGTTGCTCCACGCCATCATCCGCTGCCGGGGCAGCACCGCGCGGGCGGTGGCGGCCGGCAGCTCCGGGTCGTGGCTCCGCCCGGCGTGGGCGACGAGCCAGTGGCGTCCGTCGCCGGTCACGTCCCAGACCAGGGAGAGGCGCGGTCCGAGCCCGAGGCGCAGGCCCGTCGAGGACTCGCCGGTGCTCGCCTGTGCCACGTCGAGGCGGAGGCCCGCGCGCAGGCCGATCGGTCCGAGCCGCAGCGTGTCCTGGAGATGGCCGGCGAGCGCCCATCCACCCGAGCTCGCGTCCAGGGGCTCCACCTCGACCCGGTACGCGCACTCCTCGGTGCTCCCGCCGGCGCAGGCGGTGCCGCGGTCGAGGAAGCGCACCCCACCCGGAAGCGAGAGCACGCGACGACCGCCCTCGAGCCACCCCTCGACGCCGCCGTCCAGGCGCTGGAGCCCGAGCACGGCGTGCACCGCGCCGGACAGCCGTACGCGGGTGCGGGACTCCTCGAGGATGCTCGCGCCGAGCTCGGGCCCCAGGGGCCCGGGAGCGCCGTCGGTGATCCACCGCGTGAGGTCGAGCCGGCTCGGGGCGTCCGTCGGTGAGCGCGCTCCGGCCGACGCGCTCCGGTGCTCGGCGCCGAGACGGAGCTCGAGCGCGCTGGCCGGGCCGAGCCCGTGCACCCATCCGAGGCCGGCGAAGAGGGCGAGCTCGCGGTCGACCCTCGCCGCCGCGTCGGTGCACCGGAAGCAGTCCGGCGACTCGGAGCGGCGGCCCGCGAGCGCCAGCAGGAACAGCCGGTCGCGGGGGCCCGGGAGCCAGGTGGTGGTCAGCGCGAGGGCCTGCCGGGCCCGGCCGCCGCCGGCGAGCCCGGCCTCGGTCGGCGGAAGACCCACGCCGGAAGCGTCGAGCGAGAGCACGGCGCCGAGGTACCCTCCGGCCAGCGGACCTCCGAGGACGCCGGACGCCCGCCACGCCCCGCGAGGCGCGGAGCCCGGACCCTCGGCGCCGTCGGCGACCACCGGTCCGGCGAGTCCCACCGGCGCCGGACGTGCCGAGAGTGCGGGCGGTGCCCAGCGCCCCGCGACGGCCCAGCGAGGGGCGCCCAGGCCATCCTCGAGGGTGAGCGCCTCGGTCCATCCGAGGCCGCTCAGGCGGGCGTCCGCCGCGGCAGCGACCCACACACGGTCGGCGAGGACGAGGAAGGACGGAACGAGGACCCCGGCACCGGGAGAGAGGCGAAATCCGTCGACCGACACCTCACGCTCGAAGGGGAGCGGGTGCAGCAGCGCCCACGGCATGGGAGGGGGTGCGCCGTCGTCGTCCTCCCTCGGCCGCGCGGCGGGATCCGATGAGCGCGTGTCGTTTCGAGGCGGTCGGCCAGCCGCGGGGCCGGGCCGCGCCGTCAGGGTTCCGGGGGTGGACCGTGACTGCGCGGGATCGACCTCGGAGGCAGCCCCGGCGTCCGACCTCGGCCGCCGAGCCGCGCGAGAGGATGCACCGATCCGGGCCGAGGTCCCGAGCTCGCCGCCGGTCGCGGTTCCGGAGGACGTCGGCGCGCGGCCCGCGGAGGCACCGTTCCGGGCGGCTGCCTCGGACTCGAGCGTCGTCGGGTTCGCTGCGGAGGAGGTCCGCGCGCGGCCTGAGGCCTCCCTCGTCCCGGGGGCGGGCTCTTCGGCCGGACGGATGCCCGGGGGGAGAAGAGGACGCGGACGGCGCACGTCGGCGAGAGGCGTCTGGCGATTCACGTCCCGTGTTCCAGCGCGCGCGGTCCGTTGCGTGCGACGTCGGGGGACGGCTGCGGGGCGACGGCGGACGGACGCTGGCCCGCGGGAGTCTCTCCGGACGGCCGGCGAGGCGTGACGCGTACCGCCCCTGGACGTCGGGTGTTCCTCTCCTACCGTCCCGGCAGCGAGCCAGGCCAGCGCCACGCCCGCGACCCCCCACGCCGCCCCCATCCGGACGCGCCGCTGCAGGCGCCACGCCACTCACGCGACGAGAGGAGACGATGTAGGCACGTCCAGCTGACCGGACCCGCGTCGCTGATCTCCCGGACTGACCGGCGCCGGGCAGCGGACCTCCGAGGCGCCGGGCGCTCGCAACCCCCCGCGAGCGCCTGCGGAGGCTCAGGCCGCGAGCGACTGGAGCATCAGGGCCAGCTCGTCCCGCCCCGCGGCCTTGGGGAGGTAGTAGTGGGGCCGCGCGGCGAGCGCCTCCTGCACCTCGTCCATGCCCGCGGCGGTGAGGATCACCACCCGCGGTCCCTCGGGAGGGAGCGGGAGCCGCGCCATCACCTCGTGGCCGTCCAGGCCGGGCATCCGCAAGTCGAGGAGGATCACCGAGCAATCCAGGTGCTCGAGGAGCTGTAGCGCCTCGGCCCCGTCCGCTGCCAGGACGGGCTCGTAGCCCAGCTCCTCCAGCTCGAGCGACAGCATCTGCCGCCAGCTCGGGTCATCGTCGACCACGAGCACCTTGCGATTCGGAGTCCCGGCCATCCCCACGAAACACCCAGCTTGTCAGAAAAGCCGGACACCGGTCACTCCCCGGTGGGCCGACCGGTCGGGGAGTAACCGGCCGTCAACTCTCGACGGCCCGGCTCCGGGGGTGCCGCACGTCCGTACCTCGCACCATGTAGATGACCATCTCCGCCACGTTCACTGCATGGTCGCCGATCCGCTCCAGGTGCTTGCAGATCGACACCAGCGAGGTGGCCCGGCGGATGTTCCGCGAGTCCTCCATCATGAAGGCGAGCAGCTCGTTGAAGATCTTCACGAAGAGGTCGTCGAGGTGGTCGTCGCCGGCCAGCACCTCCTGGGCCGCGTCGGGGTCGGCACGCACGAAGGAATCCAGCGCCCTCTTCACCTGCTCCTGGGCCAGCTCGGCCAGCCGAGGCATGTCCACGTAGGCGGCCAGCGGGGGAGCCTGGTTCAGGTCCATCGCCCGCTCGGCGATGTTCACCGCCAGGTCGCCGATACGCTCGAGGTCGGTGACGATCTTGAGAGCGGTGGTGATGAGCCGCAGGTCCGAGGCCGCGGGCTGCCGGAGAGCGAGGATCTTCCGGCACAGCTCGTCGATATCCACCTCGAGCCGGTTGATCTCGAGATCCGACTCCTTCACCTGCTCGCCAAGCTCCGAGTCTCGGTCGGTGAGCGAGCGCATGCTCTTGGCGATCTGCTCCTCGACCTTGGCTCCCATGGCGAGGAGCTTCTCGCGGACCAGGCGCAGGTCGGACTCGAACGCCTTGTCAGTGTGCGAGGCGGTCGGCCTACCCGAACTTGCCGGTGACATAGTCCTCCGTCCGTCGCTCGCGCGGGTTGGTGAAGATCTGGGCGGTGGGTCCCATCTCGATGAGCTCGCCCAGATAGAAGAAGGCGGTGTTGTCCGAGACGCGGGCCGCCTGCTGCATCGAGTGGGTCACGATGACGATCGTGTACTTCTCCTTGAGCTCGTGGATCAGCTCCTCGATCTTGGCGGTGGCGATGGGGTCGAGGGCCGACGCCGGCTCGTCCATCAGGAGCACCTCCGGCTCCACCGCCAGCGCCCGGGCGATGCAGAGCCGCTGCTGCTGACCGCCGGACAGAGAGGTCCCGGCGTGCCTCAGCCGGTCCTTCACCTCGTCCCACAACGCGGCCTGGCGCAGGCAGTGCTCCACGATCTCCGCGTGGTTCCCACCGATGCCGTTCAGGGTCAACCCCGCGGCCACGTTCTCGTAGATGCTCATCGTGGGGAAGGGGTTGGGGCGCTGGAAGACCATCCCCACCCGCCGGCGAAGGAGCACCGGGTCGATGCCCCGGGCGTAGAGGTCCTCGCCGTCGACGAACACCCTCCCTTCCACCCGGGCGCCGGGCACCAGGTCGTGCATCCGGTTCAGCGCGCGGATGAAGGTGGACTTGCCGCACCCCGACGGTCCGATGACCGCCAGCACCGTCTGCGGCTTCACCCCCAGCGTGACGTGCCGGATGGCGTGGTTGGCGCGGAAGTAGACGTTGAGGTCCTGCACCTCGACCTTGAACGGCGTCTCGGGCTCCGGAGCCAGGGGCGGCTGCTGCTGCGGCGCGGACACCATGGGCACGGGCTTCTCCGGGGGCATGATCTGGACCGCGGGAGCGGGACTCATCGAGCACCCTTCAGGCGACTGCGGGTGAGCACGCGCGAGGCGATGTTGAGCAAGCCCACCACGATCAAGAGTACCAGGGCCGCCGTCCAGGCCTTCGCATGCCAATCATCGTACGGGCTGATCGCGTAGTTGAAGATGGCGACCGTCAGAGATGCCGTGGGCTGGCGAGGATCTGTGTTCCAGTACTGGTTGTTCAGCGCGGTGAAGAGCAAGGGAGCGGTCTCCCCGGCCGCCCTGGCCACGGCGAGCAGACAGGCGGTGACGATCCCACTCATCGCCGTCCGGATTACCACCCGGATGCTGGTCCTCCAGTTGGCCACCCCCAGGGCCAGCGATGCTTCCCGGAGTGAGGCCGGGACCACCCTCACCAGCTCCTCGGTCGCTCGAGCGAGGGTGGGGATCATGAGGATGGCCAGGGCGACCCCTCCGGCGATCGCTGAGAAGTGCCCCATCGGAATCACCACTAGTGCGTAGGCCACGATGCCCACCACGATGGAGGGAACGCCGGAGAGGACCTCGGCCATGAAGCGAACGGACCTGCCGACGGTTCCGTCTCCCTTCTCGGCCAGGAACACGCCGGCTCCGACCCCGAGCGGCAGCCCGATGAGGCAGGCCAGGCCAACCATGAACAGGGTGCCGAGCAGCGCGTTCCCCACGCCGCCCCCGACCTCGCCGACCGGCTTCGGGAGCTGGGTGAAGAAGGACCAGGACAGCCCGGCCGCGCCCTTGCTGATGACCAGCCAGAGAACCGAGAGCAGCGGGATGAACGCCAGCGCGAAGAAGAGCGCACAGACCAATGCCATCCCCCGGTCGACCACCTTCCGGTAGGTGAAGGAGGAGTGGAGGTTCATCCCGAGACCCGCCTCGGCCCCCGCTGGACCGCGTTCACGAGGACCCGCGCCCCGGCGTTCAGAAGGAACGTCGTGGCGAAGAGGATCAGCCCCAGTCCGGCGAGCGCTGCGACGTGCACGCTGCTGGTCGCCTCTGCGAACTCGTTGGCGATGACGGCGGGAAGGCTGTAGCCCGCGGCGAAGAGCGAGGCGGAGATCTGCGGCGAATTCCCGATGACCATGGTCACGGCCATGGTCTCGCCGAGCGCGCGGCCGAGCCCGAGCAGCACCGCACCGACGATTCCGGCCCGGCTGTAGGGGATGACCGTCATCATCACGGCTTCCCACTTGGTGGCGCCCAGCGCGAGCGCGGCCTCACGCGTGGCCTCGGGGGTGGTCTTCATCACCTCGACGGAGACCGCAACGATGGTGGGAAGGATCATCACCGCGAGGATCATGCTCGAGGCGAGATAGCCCAGGCCGATCGGAGGACCCTGGAACAGAGGGATCCACCCGAGGTGCTTGCCGAGCCACGGCTCGACCGATGCCCGCAACCAGGGAACGACGATGAACAGGCCCCACAGGCCGTAGACCACCGAGGGAATCGCCGCGAGGAGCTCGACCGGCATGGTCAGCACCCGGCCGAGCTTCGGCGGCGCGAACTGGGTGATGAACAGGCTCAGTCCGATCGCCACCGGGACCGCGAGGATCAGCGAGACCATCGAGGTGACCAGGGTCCCGTAGAGGAAGGTCAAGGCCCCGAACCGATCCTCGACCGGGTCCCACTGCGTCTCGGTGATGAAGCCCCAGAGGCTGTGATCCTTGGCCAGGGGTCTGGCGGCGACGGCCAGGTTCAGGACGATCAGCCCGGCCACCACCAGGATCATCGCGCCCAGGATCCACAGCGTGCTGTTGAACAGCCGGTCACCCAGGTTGCTGGTGCCTGGGTGACTGGCGTGGTGCTGGGCAGCCGCAGCTTCGGAGGCGGGCGCGTCGATGATGGCCTCCCTACTTGGCACTGAGCCTCGTGCCCTGGACGGTGAGGGTCTCCACGGTCTTCAGCACCTTCTGCTGGACCGGCTTCGGCAAGGGAGCGTAGTCGAGCGCGGTCGCCAGCCCCTGTCCATCGGTGATTGCCCAGCGCAGGAAATTGATGATCGCCGTGCCCTTCGCCTTGTCCTTCGCGTCCCTGTGGACGAGGAGGTAGGTGAAGCCGGAGATCGGGTAGGCGTCCTTCCCGTCGGGGTTGGTGATGGACACCCGGTAGTCGTCGGGGATCTGGACGCCGGCAGCAGCCGCAGTGGTGCTCTCCAGCGAGGGCTTCACCCAGCTTCCACTCTTGTTCTTGAGATCGGCCATCGGCAGCTTCTGCTGGATGGCGTAGATCAGCTCGACGTAGCCGATCGCCCAGGGCGTGCTCTTGACGATCCCGGTCACACCCTCGTTCCCCTTCCCGCCGAGCCCGACGGGCCAGTTGACGCTGGTTCCCGACCCGACCTTGTCCTTCCACTCCGGGGAGATCTTCGAGAGGTAGTCGGTGAAGATGTACGTGGTCCCCGACCCGTCGGAGCGGCGCGCCACGGTGATGGTCTGGTCCGGCAGCTTCAGGCCCGGGTTGTCCGCGGCGATCGCCGGGTCGTTCCACCTGGCGACCTTCCCCAGGAAGATGTTGGCCAGAGTCGCGGGCGAGAAGCGGAGCCCGGTCACCCCCGGTGCGTTGTAGGCGACGACGTCCGCACCGAGCACGGTGGGGATGTGCACCACGTCGGGGACCTTCGCGATCTGGTCGTCCTTCATCGGGGCGTCGCTCGCGCCGAAGTCCACGGTGCCATCCGTGAACTGCTTGATGCCGCCGCCTGAACCGATCGACTGGTAGTTGAACTTGATGTCCGGGTGGAGCCGGTTGTACTCGTTGAACCACTTGGAATAAATGGGGAAAGGGAAGGTCGCGCCAGCGCCGTTGATCAACAGGCCCCCTGCGGACGCGCTCGAGCCGGCGACAAGCAGCAGGCCCATCATCAGCTTCTTCATGGAGGGGACTCCTCGACGGGTCCGCAGACCCGGGGTGGGGTGGGACGTCGAATCCGTGGCCCGGAGTAACCAGCGTCCATGGCGGTTCGGTGACGGGGGGGTGAAACGTCCGAACGGGCTCCGGAAAGTCACCGTTCTGACGCGTCTCCTTGTTGCCTCGATATTTCCAGAGAAGTAGAAAGCTTGGCATGAACTCGCGCGATGCCATCGCCGCGCTCGGGGCTCTGGCGCAGGAGACTCGGCTGGCGGCATACCGGCTGCTAGTCCAGCGTGGTTCCGAGGGTGCCCCGGCCGGGGAGATCGCCGAAGCCCTCGAGGTGCCGAGCTCCTCGCTCTCGTTCCATCTCTCCCAGCTGGTGCACGCCGGGCTGATCGAGCAGGAGCGCCGGAGCCGGCAGATCTTCTACCGGGCCAACTACGACCGGATGAACGGTCTGGTGGGCTTCCTCACCGAGAACTGCTGCGGGGACGGTGGGGCGCCGGGCCGGTGCGAGCCGGTTCGCGCGGGGAAGCGAGGCGCGTCGTGACCCGGGCCCGTGCCGCCGTGGCGGCGGACCCGGCGGTGGTCCGGCTCGGCACGCTCGACCGTCTGCTCCCGCTGTGGATCCTGCTGGCGATGGCGCTCGGACTGCTCATCGGCCGCGTGGCGCCCGGCGTCGCGCCCGCGCTCGATTCGGCGAAGGTCTCCGGGGTCTCGCTGCCGATCGCCGTCGGGCTGTTCCTGATGATGTACCCGGTGCTGGCGCGTGTGCGTTACTCCGACCTCGGTCGGCTCGGGAAGCGCAGCCGCCTCTTCACCGTCTCCCTGCTCCTCAACTGGGTCCTCGGCCCGGTGCTGATGTTCGCGCTCGCCTGGGCCTTCCTCCCGGATCTCCCCGAGTACCGGACGGGACTGATCCTAATCGGCCTGGCCCGGTGCATCGCCATGGTCCTGGTCTGGAACATGCTCGCCCGTGGGAGCGGAGAGGTCGCGGCGGTGCTGGTGGCGCTCAACTCACTGTTCCAGATCGCCCTCTACTCGGCGATGGGATGGTTCTTCCTCTCGGTGGTGCCGGGCTGGTTCGGCGGCGCAGGCACGGCGCTGCAGATCGGCGTCTGGGACATCGCCCGGAACGTGCTCGTGTTCCTGGGGCTGCCGCTCGTGGCGGCGGTGCTGACGCGCCTTGGGTGCGAGCGGTACCGCGGACGCGCGTGGTACGAGTCAGAGGTCCTGCCGCGCCTCGGGCCCGTGGCGCTGCTCGCGCTCCTCTACACCATCGTGGTGATGTTCGCGCTGCAGGGGGACCGCATCAGCCGGCTGCCGGTCGACGTCGTCCGCATCGCGGCCCCGCTCCTCGTCTACTTCGCGGTGATGTTCACCGCCTCCTTCCTCCTCTCCTGGAAGCTGGGCTTCTCTTACGAGGAGACCGCGTCGCTGTCCTTCACCGCGGCAGGGAACAACTTCGAGCTGGCCATCGCGGTGGCGATCGCCACCTTCGGGCTGTCCTCGGGAGAGGCGCTGGCGGGCGTGGTCGGCCCGCTGATCGAGGTCCCGGCGCTGGTGTCCCTGGTCTACCTGTCCCTCTGGCTCCGTGGGCGGCTGTTCGGAGCCGAGCACGCGGCGTCTCCCCTCACTCGACCCCAGGAGAGCTGATTTTGCCGCCCCCGCCGCCGAAGGTCCTCTTCCTCTGCACCGGGAACTCGGCCCGGAGCATCTTCGCCGAGTACTTCCTCCGGCGGCTGGGGGGCGGCCGGTTCGAGGTCCACAGCGCGGGCTCCCACCCGAAGGGAACCGTTCACCCCACCACCCTGGAGGTCCTCAGGACGCGCTTCGGGATCGACGCCGCGGACGCCCGGAGCAAGTCCTGGGAGGAGCTGAAGGACCTCCGGTTCGACTTCGTGATCACCGTGTGCGACCAGGCTCGCGAGTCGTGCCCGATCTGGCCGGGGCAGCCCATCATCGCCCACTGGGGAGTCGAGGATCCGGCGGCGTTCGTGGGGAGCGAGGACGCGCGCGCCCGGAACTTCCACGCCATCGCGCTCCAGCTCTACCGGCGGATGCAGGTCTTCTGCGCCCTGCCGCTAGAGAAGCTGGATCGCCTCCGGACCGAGCAGCTGGTGAAGCGCATCGGCGCCGACCCGGAGGCGGTGGCCCGTCAGGCCGAGCTGCCCCCCCGGGCGCCGACTACCTCCTGACCGGGGAGGGTGAGCCGCATCGCCACCGCCGACGCGGGGCACGCACCGCGGAGCTCCTCCGACGCCGAGAGCGACGCGGGGAGAGCGGTACGGGGCACCGGCTCGAACCCGAACCGAGGGAAGTAGTCCGCGGCGGTGGTGGTCAACAGATAGAGCGTCTCGATCCCCATCGCCCGGGCGCGCGTGAGCAGCGCCCGGACCAGCGCGGTTCCCACCCCTCGGCCGGAGCTCTGCTCGGTGACCGCCAGGCTTCGGAGCAGGCCGACCGAGCCGTACCGCTCGAGGCCGATGCATCCGGTCACGCTGGAGCCGTCCGCTGCCACCAGGAACCCGGCCTGGTGCTCGCGCGCGCCGTCGGTCGGCAGTGCGCGCGCACGCAGCAGCGGGTCGATCTCCGCCCAGTCTCGAGCGGTGGCGGGGCGGATGGCAGATGTCGGGTCGAGGGTCATGGTCGCCGTGCCCGGGTCATGGTCGCGCACCCGGTGACCGCGTCGAGCGCGGGTGGGGCTCGACGGCGCAGCAGGCGCTCCGTGGGATGTCGGGCGCCGGCGTGCGGCTCTCTCCGTAGGTCGTGCTCTCGCCCACGGTCAGGAACGTCTCCCAGGCGATGCCCGACGGGTCCATCACCCAGGCCTTCTCGGACTTCGCGTAGCAGCACGTGGTCTTCCCCTCGTCGAAGAGCGGGCGCTCCGCAGCGCGCAGGCGGTCGGCCACTTCGCCCAGCTCGCCCTCGGCCTCGACCTGGATGCCCAGGTGGTCGACGCCCGGCCGCCGCCCGCGGGCGGAGATCGCGAAATTCACCCGGGGGTCCTCGAGCATCCACTTCGCGTAGTCGGCTTTGTGGACGCTGGGCCGGCCCCCGAAGAGGACCGAGTAGAACTTCACCGACTCGTCGATGCTCTCGACTGAGACATGGACGTGCAGCCGCTTCATGAGGTGCTCCTTCGAGGGTCCCGCTCGTCGATCGTGCGGATCGGCGGGAAGCGACCCTGCAGCAGTTGGTGACATTTCTAGTATTCTGGAAGAGTCGATATGTCAAGCGGTCCGGCGGAAGACACCTGCGCCTCGGCTCAGGCCGAGGAGGCAGGGGCCTCGGCGGACGTGGAGTGCCGCTCGGCCGGCGTGGGCGCCGATCCGGTCGGCATCCGGTCGAGGCGGACCAGCGCGGGGAAGAGCCGGGTCCAGGCGAGGACCACGAGGAGCGTCCCGATGCCGCCGGCGACGACCGCCCGGACCGGCCCCAGCCACTGCGCGGTGAGGCCGGACTCGAACTCGCCGAGCTCGTTGCTCGCGCCGATGAACAGCATGTTCACCGCGTTCACCCGTCCGCGCATCTCGGGCGGTGGCGAGATCTGCACCACGGTCAGGCGGACGAAGACGCTCAGCATGTCGGCCCCGCCCATCACCACCAGGATCAGCACCGACAGCCAGAGCGTGCGCGACAGTCCGAAGGCGATGATCGTCGCGCCGAAGATCGCGACGCCGGTGAGCATCGTCCGCCCGACGTGCCGCTTCAGGGGGTGCGCCGCGAGGTAGAGGCCGACCACGCCGGCGCCGATGGCCGGGCCGCTCCGGAGGATGCCCAGGCCCCAGGCGCCGGTGTGCAGCACGTCCTGCGCGAACACCGGCATCAGCGCGATCGCGCCGCCGAGCAGCACCGCGAAGAGGTCGAGCGAGATGGAGCCGAGGACGATCTTGTTCTCCCAGACGTACCGCACGCCGGCGAGGACCGTGGCCCACGACGCGGCCTTCTTCTCCATCCGACCGGTGCGCGTCTTCACCGCCGTGAGGACCAGGACGTCCACCACCGCGAGCGCGGCGGCGAGGACGTACACCGCCTCGGGATTGCCGAACAGCGCGTAGAGCACGCCACCCAGCGCTGGGCCGACGACGTTGGCCACCTGGAAGGTGCTCGAGTTCCAGGCGACGGCGTTGGGGAAGTCAGCCTCGGGCAGGAGCGACGGCATGAGTGCCTGGGCCGCCGGGGCGTTGAAGGCGCGTGCGCACCCGAGGAGAACGAGCACGCCGAAGATCGGCACCGGGGTGCGGATCTCGGTCAGGGCGAGCCAGGCGAGGAGCCCGGAGCAGACGCCGAAGGCGAGGTGGCAGAGCAGGACGACGCGCCGGCGGTCGAAGCGGTCAGCGGCGTGCCCGGCGGGGAGGGTGAGGAAGAGCGGCGGGAGGAACTGGGCGAGGCCGACGTAGCCCAGGTCGAGGGGCCGCTTGGTGAGCGCGTAGACCTGCCAGCCGACGGCCACGTTGACCATCTCCAGGCCGAGGATGGAGAGGAGCCGCGAGCCCAGGAAGCGCCGATAGTCGAGCGAGCGGAAGGCGCGAAATGCGGGCGAGCGGGAGAGTGAGGTCACGAGTGGGCAGGAAGGGAGCGCATCCCACGCCGGACGCCCCGCTCGCAAGACACAGTCTGCTCATGGCGGCGGTGCCGCCAACGCTACCGGAGCGAGATCCAGGGGCTGGTCGCGCGGACGACGACCCAGGAGCCCTGGCGACGCTCGAGCTCGAGCATTCCGGCGCTGCCGAGCACGACACCGACGTCCACCCGAGCTCGATCACCCGCCACCTGGGAAGGGCCGATCGAGAGGATCGCCGACGGCTCGCTGCGACCGAGACAGTCGTTCCGGCCCACCGCGAGGCGGCTGGCGAGCGGGGAGAGTCGGTCGAGCACCTTCCCTGGATCCTCGCCTCCTTCGAGCTCCACGCACACGAGTCCCTGGGTTCGTATGGATTCGTCGACGTAGGTCGTGAGGGCGAACTCCGCGGCGGCCTCGACCGCAGTCGTCGTCGGCGAGCTGCGGACCGGATCGGGCGCGGCGTGAGCCGTCTCTCGCTGTTCGGCGGGTCTGGAGGTCGCGCAGCAGATCCCGAGCGCGGCGGTGCAGAGCAGGAGAGATCTCATCCAGACAGTCTCCACCCGACGGCAGCCATCGTCGAGATTCCGGCTCCTCCCGACGGGCCGTCCATCCACTCGTCGTGCGCCGGTCGTCGCTCAGCGAGGAACACACGCGGCCGCGCGGGCCTCGAGCCTTGCTCGCTGCCGGGCGTTCCGGGTCAGGCTCGCCGCGCGCTCGAACTCGACCCTGGCCTCCTCGAATCGACCCAGCGCCTGGAGAAGCTCGGCGCGGGCGGCCGGGAGCAGGTGATAGCGCGCAAGCTCTGGATGCGCCGCGAGCGCGTCAAGGAGGAGGAGTCCCGCCGCGGGTCCCTCTGCCCGCGAGACCGCCAGCGCCCGGTTCAGCTCGATGACCGGCGAGGGGTTCAGGTTTCCGAGGTCACCGTACAGCTCGGCGATTCGCTTCCAGTCGGTCTCTCCCGGCGTCGCCGCGCGCGCGTGACAGGAAGCGATCATCGCCTGCAGCTGATAGGGGCCGGGTGCGTCGGTCAGCGACTCCGCCCGGCCGAGCGCGCCGAAGCCGCCGGCGATCAGTCCGGCGTCCCAGCGGGTCCGGTCCTGCGTCTCGAGGAGCACCGGGTCGCCGCGCTCGTCGGTGCGACTCCGCGCCCGGGAGGCGTGGAAGCGCATCAGGGCGAGGAGCCCATGGACCTCGGGCTCCCCGGGAAGGAGCTCGGCGACGAGCTGGGTGAGCCGGAGCGCCTCGTCGGTCAGGTCGGGCCGGAGCAGATCTTCGCCGGCCGTCGCGGTGTGGCCCTCGTTGAACACCAGGTAGAGCACCTCGAGCACCGACGGCAGCCGCGCTTGCAGCTCTGCCCCGCGGGGCACCTCGAACGGCAGCCCGGCCTCGCCGAGCGCCCGCTTCGCCCTGACCACGCGCTGCGCGATGGTGGGCTCGGTGGTGAGGAAGGCCCGGGCGATCTCCTCGGTGGTCAGCCCTCCGACGACCCGCAGGGTGAGCGTCACCCGCGCCTCCTGCGAGAGGACCGGATCGCACGCGGTGAACAGCAGCCGCAGCACGTCGTCGGGCACGTCCCGGTCCACGCCCTCCGCCAGTGCCGCCTCGAGGTCCCCGGGCGACGCCCGCCTCCCGTCCTCCAGCCCCAGCGCCGCGCCGGTGCGCTCGGCCATCGCGGCTCGCCGGAGCGCGTTGAGTGCCCGGTTCCGCGCGGTGGTCATGAGCCACGCGCCGGGCTTCTCGGGAACGCCGCTTCTCGGCCACTGCTCCAGCGCGGCGACGACTGCCTCCTGGGCGAAGTCCTCCGCCAGCGCCACATCCCGCAGGAGGCGCGCGAGCCCGCCGATGACGCGCGGGGCCTCCTCCTTCCAGATCCGGCGGACAGCGAGCTCGGCTTCGGCCCCGGACATCGGGCGGACCCTAACACCGGAACTCCGGTGCCCGGGCCCGCCCGCTCACTGCGCGGCCGCGCTCGTCGTGTGCCGGGCGCGCGCGGACCGTCGGCTAACGCCCGGGAGGTGGACCGCCCGGATCGAACATCTGGAGGATCTCCCCGGTGCCATCACCGGCGAGCTGCATGAACTCGGTGGCCACGGCGATGGCAGCCTCCTTCGAGGGGACCTCGACGACGGCGAAGCCGTCGATCAGCTCCTTGGTCTCGGCGAAGGGGCCATCGGTCACGCTCACCTTCCCGCGCTCGCACTTCACCTTCGTGCCGTGCGCGGGCCGGACGAGACCGCCGGTCATCACCACGACTCCGGCCTGGACGTTCTTCAGGGTGTACGCCCCGATGGCCGCGATCTGCTCCGGCGTGGGCGGGGGAAGGTTCGGGTCCTGCTGGTAGGTCATGAGAAAGCGCATGTGGATCTCCGTTGTTTCATCTTCGGGGGTTCACTTCGGAAGGACGAGCGCCCGCACGCGGCCGTCCCGCAGAACGAGTCCGGCCCAGAACAGCGCCCCGACGTAGACCGGGAAGAGGGTATGCGTCGCGAGCGGGTCTCCGACCCGGAGGTGGATCGCCACCGCGCCGCCCAGGTAGCCGGTGAGCAGCGTGGCCCCCAGCGCGGCGGTGCGGGGCCAGAGGTAGAGCGCGAGGCACCCGAGGATGACCAGGCCCAGCACCGGATTCAGGTGCGTGGGCCACCCGAGCTTCAGGGAGGCCTCGGCGACCTCGGGGATCTGGGAGAACTTGATGGTCGCGTCGAAGAGCATGAACGCGACGGGGATCCCGGTGAGCACCCGGCCGGACCAGCGGGCTGCCGACGAGCTCAGGGGAAGGGTGGGGGACTCGAGCGTGGCTTCCAACGTCGTCTCCTGGTTCGGGGTGCTGGAGTGCACCCCCGCCGAGACGACAAACGAGGCACCGCGAGATCGACATCGCCCTTCGCTGAGCCCAAGCTACCGAGATTGCTAGGGGAATCGGCCCCGGTGCCTCGAAGGTGCCAGACACCTTCGATCCCCTTCGATCCGCCGAAGGTGCCCGCCGAAGGTGTCAGCGCTTCCCCGCAAAGGCCCCAAGGAGCGGGATGAGTCGTGCAGCGCCCTGGTCACTCGTCACGCAGCTGCAGCCAGAGGGCTCGCAGCTCGGAGCTGTCCCCCGCGCGGAAGAAGCGGTGAACCGCGCTCAGGCCGCCGCGAGGCGCTCCTGCCGGAGCCGCTCGGTGCCGTCCAGGAACGTCCACTGCGCGCGCGCCGAGCGCTCCACCGCGGCCTTCGCCGCCTCGAGCGAGGCGCCGCGTGCGAGGCACCGCTCGATGCCCTCCAGCAGACCGCGCGCGTGGTGCACGTCCAGCTCCCCGTGGAGCCGGAAGAAGCGCAGCGCCGCCGGCGAGTTCACGCCGTAGCAGCGCAGGCCCTGCTCCTTGGTGTCCGCCACCCGCGCCGTCTGGATCTCGTAGGCCCAGAGCGCCGCCAGGGCCGTCAGCTCGTCCTCGCCCACCAGCCCCGCCAGCGCCTCGGCCGAGGCGCGCGTCTCCGGCAGGGGCGCCGCCTCCGCCGCCGCGCCCACCGCCGCGCCGAACGCCTCCCAGAGCCGCGCATGTGCCACGCCGGTCCGCCCCTCCTCGTCGTCGAGGTTCCGGGACAGCTCGGCCTCGGTGTCCGTGTCGCGGCTGAGCGAGCGGGCGCGGCGAAGCAGCTCGGGAAGGGCCGTCACCTGGAACCGGTACTGCTCGGCGTACCGGGCCAGGTCCTCCGCCCGGAGCTCACCGGCGGACCACGCCTGGTAGAACGGATGCGTCAGCAGATCGCGGGGAGCGAGCGCGGCCTGCAGCGCCTGCTCGAGGGTGGCGGTGGTCATTTCGGGCAGTCTCCTCGGGTCGAGCCACGGTGTGGCGGCGGAACCTAGCAAGGTCGGAGCCCGGGTTCAGCGGAAGGTGACGGCGGTCTCGTCGGCGAGTCCCGCGTCGGACTCGTCCACCGAGTCCACGCCGGCCCTGCCCAGCGGGGTCACGGCGGCCATCACCGGGACCACCGTCTCCACCGGGCGCTCCACCTGGGCAGGGATGCCCTCGGGCGGCGTCTGCGCCACCGGAGCCGGCACCGGATGCGCCGCGCCGTCCACCGGCCGGAGCGGCTCGATGACTGGACGGCCACCGACCGGCGGCAGGCCCGAGTGCCGCCGGGCGGCCTCGATCAGCGCCGCGTGGTGCCGGTAGCGGGCCTCCAGCAGCTTGTGCACCAGGAGCGAGCCTCCCGGCACCCGCCGCTCGGTGAGGGCCTGTGTCTCCCGCCGCACCGGGTAGCGCACCCGGCGGATCTGCACCCGCCAGCCGCGCGGGGTCCAGGTGAAGAGCCCGTACGCCGGACGGACGTCTCCGTCTCGCGGGATGCCGGCCGAGGCCACGTCCGCGAGCAGCATCCGCCCGAAGCGGCGCCGGTAGGGGAAGTGGAGGTGGCCGAAGGCACAGGCGGACGCGTCGAGGTGGGCGAAGAAGCGCCGCAGCGCGGCGTCGTCCAGCGTCGGGTCGACCGACTCCTCCAGGTTCCGGGGATTGGCGTGACAGACGTAGAGGTCCTGCCCCCGGCGGGGCGAGTAGCGCACGCTGAAGGGGAGCTCCCCCAGCTTCCGCGTCCACTCGGGGCCGAGCTGGTCGCGGGTCCACGCGAGCAGGTCCCGCTTCCAGTGCTCGCGCTCGCGGTACGCGCCGCCGAGGTAGTTCCCGGCGATGTAGCAGTCGGTGTTCCCCATCAGCACCGCCTGGCAACGGTCGAAGAGGAGCTCCACCGTCTCGCGCGGGTGCGCACCCCGGAGCGCCAGGTCTCCGGCGGCGACCACCACGTCCGCGCCATTCCGGGCGATGTCCTGAAGCACCGCCTCGCAGGCCGGGAGATTCCCGTGGACGTCTGCCAGGATGGCCACCCGCATGGCGCCCCGGAGTGTACCCGCTCCCGTCACCGGGCGGCCATCCGCGGGTGGGGGGTCGGTACCCTGCCCGGTCAGCCCACGGGGAGCACCACGGTGAACGTGCTTCCCACCCCCAGCTGGCTCGCCACCCGGACCTCCCCCTCCATCCCGTGCACCAGGTGCCGGACGATGGACAGCCCCAGCCCCGTCCCGCCCTGCTCGCGGCTCCGGCCGCGGTCCACCCGGTAGAACCGCTCGAAGAGGCGGGGGAGGTGCTTGGCCTCGATGCCCAGCCCGGTGTCCCTGACCGACAGCTGCGCCCGGTCACCGACGCGTTCCCCGATGAGCTCCACCGTTCCGCCCTCGGGGGTGTACTTGATGGCGTTGTCCAGGAGGTTCAGGAGCACCTGCTCCAGCGCCTTCGGGTCGGCGCGGGCGGTCAGGTCGGTGGGAATCCTCAGCTGGAGCGACAGGCGCTTGCCCGCGGCGCGTGGCTCCATCGCCTCGCTCGCCTGACGGGCGACCTCTCCCAGCGACACCGGCGCGGGCGAGAGCGGCCGCTCGCCGGCATCCAGGCGGGACAGCTCGAGCAGGTCCTCGACCAGCTCCCCGAGCCGCTCCGACTGTCGATGGATGATCTCCACCATCTGCGGGGCGTGCCTGGCATCGGACAGCGCCCCGGAGCGCAGCGTCTCGGCGTAGCCGAGGATGGCCGCGATGGGTGTCCGGAGCTCGTGGCTCACGTTGGCCACGAAGTCCTGCCGCACCCGCTCCAGGCGCTTGCGCTCGGTGACGTCGCGAAACACCGCCGCGCTTCCCGGCAGCGAGCCGCCCAGCGGCGCGATGTGCACCTCGAGCGTCTTGTTGCGGGGGGCGTCCATCGACACCTCCACCTTCGACGTCACTCCCTCCCGGCAGGCCCGGAGGACCGCGTCGTGGAGCTCGGTCCGCCGGAGCAGGAACAGCGGGCGCTGTCCGACCAGCTCCTGGTCGGTCCCGAGGATGGCTCGCAGCGCCTCGTTGTGCCGGAGCACCACGCCGTTGGCGTCGGTGATCCACATCCCCTCGTCCATTCCCTCGATGGCCGACGCCAGCGTCTGCACCTCGAGCAGCGCGCCGTCGCGCTCCTCCGCCAGCTCCCGCCGGCGAGCGTCGGCCGTCTCTCCCGAGCGGGTCAGCGCCCGCGCCGACTCGCTCTCGCTGGCCACCGCGATGACCAAGGAGACGATCCCGGCCAGGCTCCCCGCGAGGACGCCGGTCTGCACCCCGGCGAGCGCGCCCGATCCGATCCCCGCGGCGAGGCCCGGGAGCAGGGTGGCGAGGAGCAGGAAGACGATTCGGCGAGCCTGAGGCGTTTCGGTCACGCGTCCTTGTCGGGGCTGGCCAGCTTGTAGCCGACCCCGCGGACCGTTTCGATGATGTCTCCGGCAGTGCCGAGCTTCTCCCGCAACCGCTTGATGTGCGTGTCCACCGTGCGGGTGGTGATCTCCGCCTCGATGCCCCAGACGTCGGAGAGGAGCACCTCCCGGGTCTGCACCCGGCCGGGCCGCTCCAGGAGCGTCTTGAGGAGGCGGAACTCGAGCGCGGTGAGCGCGACCTCGTTGCCGCCCACTCTGACCTCGTGCCGTGCAGGGTCCAGCTTGATGCTGCCGGCGGACAGCACTCCGGTGCCCTCGGAGTCCCGGGCCATCCGCCGCAGCACCGCCTTCACCCGGAGCGCCAGCTCGCGGACGCTGAACGGCTTCACGACGTAGTCGTCCGCGCCGAGCTCGAGGCCTTGCACGCGGTCCGATTCCTGCCCCTTCGCGGTCACCATCACCACCGCCGTCCGGCGCAGGTTCGGGTCCTCCTTGATCAGCCGGAGAACCTCGCTGCCCGGAAGGTCGGGCAGCATGAGATCGAGCAGGACCAGGTCGGGCTTGAACGCCTTCGCCCGGCTGAGCGCCGCGGCCCCGCTGTGGCTGGTCTCGGTCTCGAAGCCCGCGGCGGAGAGGTTGTAGGTGAGGAGGTTGGCGAGGTCTTGCTCGTCCTCGACGATCAGGATGCGCGACACGGGTGGGGAAACCTCCGGGGAGCTTGCACGTCGACCCGGGAGTAGGCCTGTACCAGACGGGGGCGACGGGTCGGGTGACGCTTGGGTGTCGGGGGCATGACTTCCGGGGAATGTCCCTGTCATTGACAGCGGATGGGGTGTGTCATTAGGGTCCGCGCCCTTTTCTTCCACCCCCCATGGTCGTCACCGTCGATCAGATCCGCGAGGGAGGCCTCTCCCTCGACGAGACGCTCTCGGAGAGCTTCCTCACCCACGCCTTGGCCGAGGTGAAGGACACCGGGTTCCGCCCCGACGGACCGGCGCTCCTGCACGTGAAGCTGCAGAAGACCGGGAGCGGGGTGCTGCTGCGGGGCTCGACGGAGGTGGCGGTGCACACCCTCTGCCGGCGGTGCCTGGCGGACGTCCACCTCAGGATCCCGGTGAGCTTCACCCTCAACCTGGTCGCCCAGGCCGCGCGCAAGGGCGGCGAGGACGAGGACGACGAGCAGACCGAGCGGGCCGGGACCTTCGACCTCGAGCGCGCCGACGAGGAGCTGTTCGACGGCAAGACCATCGACCTGGACCCGCTGGTGCGGGAGCAGGTGCTGCTCGCGGTCCCCATGCACGCGGTCTGCACCGAGGACTGCAGGGGGCTGTGCGGGACCTGTGGGCAGAACCTCAACGAAGGTCAGTGCGATTGCGCCCGGGGCCAGGTAGATCCCCGCCTCGCCGCCCTGAAGAACATCAAGCTGAACTAGGAGCAGAACGCCGTGGGAGTTCCCAAGAAGAGGACGTCGAGAATGCGCCGCGACCGCCGGCGCGCCGCCAACAACAACCTCCGCGTGGCGGTGCAGGTCATCTCCT
>RPRB01000062.1 GCA_003818285.1 Myxococcaceae bacterium | reverse complement strand
CGAAGCCGGGCGCCGAGCTGCGCAACGACCTGCGCGACAAGCTCCGGTCCGCGCAGGACGCGCTCCCCGACCAGCTCAAGGGGGCGACGGCGAGCACGGGCGCGTCCTCGACCCGCTCCGTCCCCTGACAGCGGAAACTGCTGTGAGTTTCGGCTTGTCCGGTCCCGGGGGGTGACGGCAACATGCCGGCCTCCTGTCACCTCGACTCCCGTCCGCCGGGCGCCGCTTCCTGCGCGTGCTCGGGTTCAGTCTCTTCCAGGCCGCCGTGCTCGGCAGCGCGGTGGGCGCCATCGTCAGCGCCCGCGTGCCGCCCACCCCGGGATTCCGCGACGAGGAGCCGCCCCGGCGGTTCCGGATCCGGACCTTCCTCGGAGCGCCCATCGACGCGCTGGAGCGCTCGCTCCTGGACTGGCGGCTGCACGAGGTGGGACGGCGGAGCGAGCCCGCCCGGGACGTGGTCCTGGTGGGCGTTGACGACGAGACGCTGGCCAACGCGCGGGAGGACCCCCATCCCGACGTGAGCGTCTGGCCCTGGCCACGAGCGCTGCTCGGCGGGCTCGTGGGTCAGCTGGGGCGCGAGGGCGCGTCGACGGTGGTCCTCGACTGGGCGCTGGACAGCGGTAGCCCACGGGTGGGTGGGGAGATCTCCGACGACGAGCAGCTCCGCCGCGCGCTCGATGCGACCCCGGGAACCGTGCTCGGCTTCTCCCTGTCCGCCGCTCCACCGCCCGCGGTGGTGCGCCCTCTCCGGCCCTCGCTGGTCCTGGTGGGCACCGAGGAGAGCGACGGGCCCGCGGTCACCGAGCTCCTGCGCCGCGTTCTGGCGAGCAAGGCGCCCGCGTTCGCCGTGCCGGAGGGCGGGCGGGTCCGGGTGTGGGCCGGGGTCAGCTCCGCCGACGAGGCCCGGCAGCTCACCCGGCGCCTGGGGGGCGCGGGCACCCCGCAGCTCCGCGACTTCGGGGCGGCGGATCGGGCGTTCCAGGTCACGCCGGAGGACCTCCTGGTGCGGGTGGCCTCGGTGGAGGCGCAGGGCGTGGACGTGGACGCGGTCCCGCTCGCGCGCTCCCTCGACGTGCCAGCCTCGGTGCTGGTGGGGGCTGGCAGCCGCTACGGCCACACCGCGCTGGCCGTGGACCCGGACGGGAAGGTGCGGGGCGTCCAGCACCTGGTCCGCTGGGTCTCGCCGCAGGGGCGGCCGTACCTGCTCCCGTCGCTCGCACTGGCCGGCGCGCTGGCCCGGGCGAAAAGCCGGGAGGTGGTGTGGAGCGAGGGACGGCTCCTGGTGGTGGGAGGGAAGGGCATCCCGGCCGACCGCTCCGGCTATGCGCTGATCCGCTGGGACGCGGCCGAGGGCGGGCGTGACGGACGGGGCTCGCTGGAGCGGGCCATCTCCGCCTGGCGCTTCGTCCAGAACTTCTACGATGCCCAGGAGGGCGTGCCGGCCCACGCGCGCAATGACGTCCAGCGCCGGGCGGTGGTGCTCGCCGAGACCTTCCGGAACTCGGGGAGCTGGCCGGCGACCCCGCTGGGAGACGGCGTCTCGCACGCCGCGGTGGTGGGTCAGGCGCTGGAGAACTGGATCGACGGCGCGGGCATCCTCCGGGCTCCGGTCCGCAGCGACGTCCTCGCCACCTTCGCCCTGGCCTTCGCGGGAGGCTTCCTCGCGCTCGGGTTCAGCGGACTGTTCCGCTCGGCGGTGGGCGCGCTGCTCTACGTGCTCTCCGCGGTAGCGGCGGTGGTGCTGTGGCTGTTCTGGGTCCGGCGCCTGATGGTGGTGGACGGAGTCTGGCTCGCGGCCGGTGGTCCGCTGGTGGCGTTCGGTCTGGCCTGGCTCATCACCGGCCGGTACGCGCTCCGGACCGAACGGCAGATGCGTGACTTCGTCTACGGTGCGCTCGGCCGCTATGTGAGCCCGGACATCGCGGACCAGGTGTTCCGGAACGTGGCGCTGATGCGTCCGCAGCGGCGCGAGGTGACGCTCTGCTTCGCCGACCTGGACGGGTTCCGGCGCCTTCACCAGCTGCTGCCTCCCGAGGTGCTGGTGGATCTGCTGAACACCTACTTCGGTGAGCTCACCCACCTGGTGCGCCAGACCGGGGGCCACGTGGAGTACGCGGGCGATGCGCTCATCGCCTTCTGGGGAGCGCCGGTTCGGCTGGACCGGCACGGGCCGGTGGCCTGCCGCACGGCGCTCTCCATCCGCGCCGAGCTGAACCGGCTCCGCCCCGAGTGGCAGCGGCGGTTCGGCGTCGAGGTTCACGCACGGATGGCGCTCCACACCGGCGAGGTGGTGGCCGGGGACATGGGGAGCGCCCTCAAGTCGAACTACACGGTGCTCGGGGAGCCGGTGGCCATCGCCGGGCGCCTCGAGCGCGCCAACCGCCTGTACGGGACGGACCTCCTCGCGTCCGGTGAGACCCAGCGCCGCGCCGGAGACGAGTTCGTCTTCCGCGAGTTCGACGTGGTGACGGTGGGCGGCGGTCCGCAGACGATCTACGAGCTGGTCTGCCGCCGTGGCGAGGTCGCTCCGCCGCTGGTGCCCGTGCTCCAGGGCTGGACCGAGGCGCTGGCCCGGGTGCGCCGGCGCGACTTCGCCCGAGCGCTCGCCTTCTTCCAGCAGCACGCCGGGGTGGACGCGGTCTCGGCCCGCTGGGCCGAGCGGGTACGCGGCTACCAGGCCTCGCCGCCGCCGCCGGACTGGGACGGCCGGGGAGACCTCCGGCGTCCAGGCTGATCGACGGGTCGGCCAGCGAACGTCGGCCCGCGGTCGCGGCTTGTGCCGGGCCCCCTCGGCCGTGTGAGCGTGGCCCCATGCGCTTCACGCGAGTCACTCAGCCAGTGAGGGCGCGGCCGGGGCGGGTTTACCAGGCCCTGATCGATCCCGAGGCGGTCGTCACCTGGATGGTCCCGCCGGGGATGCGGAGCGAGGTGCATGCGTTCGACGCCCGGGAGGGGGGGAGCTTCCGGATTTCGCTCAGCTACCGTGCGCCAACCGGGACGGGGAAGACCAGCCCCCAGACCGACACCTTTCACGGCCGCTTCGTCGAGCTGGTGCCCGGAGAGCGGGTGGTGCAGGTGGTGGAGTTCGAGACCGACGATCCGGTCATGCGGGGCGAGATGACCATCCGCTACACGCTGGTGGAGGCCGGCGACACGACCTACGTCGCGGCCGAGCACGAGAACCTCCCGCCGGGTCTGTCCGAGGAGGACAACGCGCTCGGCTGGCGCCTCTCGCTGGCGCAGCTGGCGAAGCTCGTGGAAGCGGGCTGAGCCCGCCGCTCGGGGGCGCTACGGTCGTCCGGGGCTGGTCGCGCCGCCGGTGCGGGCCCGGGCTGGCTCGAGGACGATGTCCACCGCCCCGTTCGCGGCGTACTCGGGGGAGTCGGGAAACGTCCGGGTGGGCGTGCGGGTCGGCGGCTCGGCGATGATCTGCCGGGCGGTGACGCCCTCGCCGACGAGGAAGTCGCGGACGCGCTCTGCGCGCTTGCCCGAGAGCGCGAGCGCCGCCTTCCGCGAACCCTTGCTCGGGGGCTGCGCCTGGACCCGGGCCGAGCGGCTGGCGGACTTCAGGAAGTCGGCCACCCGGCTCAGCCGGTCGCGGCCGGAGGGGAGCAGATCCGCGCGGCCCTGATGGAAGAGCTGCCCTCCGGGGAGGGTGATGACCGTTCCCTCGGAAAGGTCCCGGATCTCGGTCTCGCGGGCCAGCACGGCCCGGGCCTCGCCGAGGCGCGCCTCGGCGGCATCCCGCGCGACTTTCTCCTTCTCCAGCTCGACCCGGGTGAGGGCCAGCTTCTGCTGCGCCTCGTCGAGCAGCTGCTGGCGGGTCGCTGCCAGCGCCTGCAGCGTCCGGTCGCGCTCCGCGGCGAGCTCGTGAGTCCGGCCCAGGGCCTCGGCGGCCTGGATCTTGAGGATGGCGATGGTGGCCCGGTCGTCGACGAGCCTCGGGTCCCCGGTCTCGAGCCCCTTCTCCGCGACGTCGAGGAACTTCTTGGCGGTCGCGAGGTCGGCGGGGCTGGACGCGGCGGCAGGTCCCTGCTGCGCCTTCTCGTAGGCGACCCGGGCCTCGTCGAGCCGGTCGGTGGACGTGAGATGCGCGCAGCCGGCGGAGAGCGTCGCCCCCAGAAGGAGGAGGAGCGTCGTCCGGGTCATCGCGCAGTCCCCCCTGCGTTCCGGGTCGGTTCCGGGGCGAGCACGTCGGGCCCGCTCCGCAGCGCGTCCAGCCGGGCGTGAGCCTGCTCCGCCTCGGTGCGGGCGAGCTGCTCGCGGGCGAGCGCGTTGGCCAGCTCGGCCTGGGCCCGGGCGATCTCGAGCTTCCGGGCAGCGCCCTCGGGGTCGTCCGTGTTGGTCTCCCGGGCGTTGGTGATGGTGTCCCGGGCGGCCTGGAGGTGGACCTTCGCCTGGGGCGCGCGCTCGGCGCCGATCTCCTGGGCTGCCCGGACCTCGGCCTCGGCCTGGGCGAGTCGATCCGCCGGGAGCGGCGGCGCACCGGCACAGGCACAGCCGAACGCCACCAGCGCTCCTGCTGCCCAACGTCGCATGCAAATTTCCTCCCCCGACGGTTCATGAAGGTGTTCACCTGGTTCCAGACCGGCAACGGTGCGGCACGAAGCTTGCGCCGCGGGTCAAGCCCCTCGGGGGTGGATCCGCCTGCGGTTCAGTCCTCGCGGGCGCCCTTGAGGGCCTCGACCGGGCGGTCATGGCCCACGTGCTCGGAGAGGACGGTGCGGACGCTTTCCGGGGTCATCTGGGCGTAGTGGACCTCGTCCTCCCAGCCCATGAGCTGGAAGTCTTCCTGGCGGAAGGGGTCCGGCGGGCGGGGGCGCTCCTCGCGGATCACCACGTTGGGTCCGAGGTGGCAGAGCCCGTAGCACCCGCCCCGGGCCAGAGTGCAGCGGCCGCGGAGCTCGAGGTCCTTCACCGCGTCCTGGGCCGCAGCGGCGACGCGCTCGGCGCCGTTGCGACGGCAGTCCGGCCCCTTGCAGATGGAGACGCGGTAGGTGGGCACGGGTTTCCAGTTCTCCGGTGTCGGCGCGGCGGGCGGAAGGGAGGGCCCTCCAGCCGATTGCTCCTCGTTGGCGAGTCGGCGGTCCTCGCGGCGAACGAAGGGCCAGTAGACGGCGATGGCGAGGGCGAGGGTGGTGAGCTGGAGCACGACGGCGCGCGGGTCGCCCCCGGTGGTGAGCCAGGCCCCCACCGGTGCGGGGAGGGTCCAGAGGGTCTCCAGGTAGGGCGGATGGACCCAGCCGAGACGGAACGCGGTCCAGGCCACGATGGCGGAGAGCAGCGGGGCGAGGATGAAGGGCGGAGCGAGCCGCGGGTTCAGGACGATGGGCACGCCGAAGAGCAGCGGCTCGTTGATGTTGCAGAGCGCCGGGACGATCCCGGCCCGTCCGACCGCGCGGAGCTGCGCCGAGCGGCAGCGCAGGAGGAGTAGCCCGAGTGCGAGCGCCGTCCCGGAGCCGCCCTGCCAGACGAACCAGAGGAAGAAGTGGAGCGGGGCGATGTGCGGGGGCGGGGCGTGGGCGGCGACGGCCTCCATGTTGGCGACCAGCATCGACTCCCAGACCGGGCGGAGCGCGGAGGTGAGCGCGGCAGCGTGCACCCCGAGCAGCCAGAGCAGGCTGTCCGCGAGGACCAGGCCCACGACGCCTCCGAGCGAGTCCGCGGCATGGACCAGCGGGGCGACGGCCCGCTCCAGGAGCGAGATGAGGTCGAGGCCGAGCACGTGCACGACGAGGAAGACGCCGCCCAGCACCAGGGCTGCGGGGAGGAGGGCGACGAAGCTGCGGACGACGACCTCGGGAGGGCCGCCCGGGAGGCGGAGGGTCCAGCGGCGCTCGACGAGCACGCGAGTGAGCTCGACGCTGGCGATGGCCAGGAGGAGACCGGCGAAGATGCCGCCCGCGCCGAGCCGGGCGAGGACCAGCGATGCGGGCTGGGCCGCTGCGCCGGGCTGGAGCGCGGCGACGAGGTAGCCGGCGGCGGCGATGAGGCCGGCGCTCGTTGCGTCGAGCTTGTAGGCGCGGGCGAGCGACTGCGCGGTGCCGAAGGTGACCCACAGCGCGATGCAGCCGCCGAGCGCGCGGTAGGGGAGGAGGAGCGTCGCGGCATACGGGGCGACGAGCCGCTGGAGGGCGGGCCAGGGCGGCTGCGCGGCGAGGAGGAACAACGAGCCCACCATGACCAGCGGGAGCGCCCCCACCACACCGTCGCGCACCGCCATGAGGTGACGCTGGCGGGCAAGCCGATCGGCCGCGCGGGCGAGGGCCTCGCGGCGGGTGAGCGGGGTGGCGCTGGCGGGGGCGCTGGTCAGAGCGGGGATCGTCGCCCGGGGAAACCACCTGGGCAAGCGCGTGGGTTCCGGTCGCTCTCGCTTCGACCGAGGCGCTCGCGGGCAGCTGCGAGACCTTCGACTTCGCCCGGCCCGGTCGAGCGACTCCCCCGGGCTCGCCCCGGATCTCGTCCCGACGGAGCGCATTCGCCCGAACCTGGATGCGCGGCACAGGGCGTGCGAGACGAGTCGCGGCAACGCGTTCTTTCGAGATCGAGCTGCACCCCGCCCCGAAGGTGTCAGACACCTTCGACGGGAGTCCCCCGCGAGCAGGCGGACTGCGCGGGGCCATGAGAGGCCTGGATGGCGCAGCCTCGGCGCACTTGACGAAGGTGTCAGACACCTTCAAAAGTCGAATCATTCCAGTCGGTTCTCCGCTTGCAAGGCGCCGGACGGATGGGGGAAGCTGGACTCGACTTTGAGAATCAGTCTCAATATAAAGGCTGTATGAGGAACCTCGCGCAGCTGCCGCCCGGCGCCCGTGCGCGCATCGATGGCTTCGGGACGGAGCTCCGCCCGGAGGTGGGGCGGCGCCTGCGTGAGCTCGGGTTCATGGACGGAAACGTCGTGCGCTGCGTCCGCCGTGCCCCCTTCGGTGGTCCCCGCGTGTACGCCGTGTCGGGAGCCGCGTTCGCCCTCGAGATGAACATCGCGGCGCACGTGCTGCTCGGCCCGGCGGACGGCGATGACGGCGTCCGCGGCTGACCGCGCCGACGTCCTCCTCGTCGGCAACCCCAACTCCGGCAAGAGCCTCCTCTTCAGCAGGCTCACCGGCATCGCCCAGAAGGTCGCCAACTACCCCGGCGTGACCACCGAGGTCCGCTCCGGCCATGCCGGCGGCCTCGTCATCCACGACTACCCGGGCATCTACTCCCTCGAGCCCCTCACCCTCGACGAGCGGGTCGCCATCGAGCGGCTGGAGAAGGCCCTCGCCGACCCGGGCACCAAGGCCATCGTCTGCGTCCTCGACGCCACCCGGCTCGAGCGCAGCCTCTACCTCCTGCTCGAGCTGCTTCCTCGCGCCCGCGCGGTTCACGTCCCGGTCATCGCCGCGGTCAACGTCATCGACGAGCTGGTCGGCCCGAGCGCCCGCCTCGACCCCCTCGGGCTGAGCTCGGCCGTCGGCTGCCACTTCATCGGGGTCTCGGCGAAGACCGGGCAGGGGCTCGACGAGCTCCGCGCGACGCTCCACCACCTCGACCGCGAGCCTCCCTGGGACGAGCGGTGCGCCGTTCCCGCGTCCATCGAGGACCGGAAGCGCCTCGCCAGGCGGCTCACCCGCGCGCACGGACCTCGGGACGACGTGCTCCTCAAGTCCCAGGAGCGGATCGACCGGGTCTTCCTCTCCACCGCGCTCGGGCTGCCCGTCTTCCTCCTGGTGATGGCCATCCTCTTCCAGGCCATCTTCACCTGGGCCGCGCCGCTGATGTCCCTGGTGAAGGACGGGGTGGCCGCGGCGGGCACCTTCGTCGGCGGGCTGCTCCCGGCCGGCATCGCCCACGACTTCGTCCAGGACGCGGTGTTCGCCGGCATCGGCGCGTTCCTCACCTTCGTGCCGCAGATCTTCATCCTCTTCCTGGTCATCGGCGCGCTCGAGGATTCCGGATACCTGGCCCGGGCCGCGGTGCTGCTCCATCGGCCTCTTGGCTGGTTCGGGCTGTCGGGCCGGAGCTTCCTCCCGCTCCTCTCCGGCCACGCTTGCGCGATCCCCGCGATGATGGCCGCCCGGACCATCGAGTCTCCCCGTCGCCGGCTGATCACGGTGATGGTCATCCCGTTCACCTCCTGCTCGGCGCGACTTCCCATCTACGCGCTCATCATCGGCGGCTTCATCCCGGCGGTGAGCCTGGTGAAGGGGCTCATCGGGCTGCAGGGGCTGGTGTTCGCCGGGGTGTACGTGTTCGGCATCGTGAACGCGCTGCTCGCCGCGGCGGTGCTGGATCGGCTCACCCGCCGCAAGCTCGGAGGCCGGCTGGGCGACGCCCCGTTCGTGGTCGAGCTGCCGCCCTACCGGGTGCCCGGGGTGAAGCCGATCCTCGTCGCCGCGGCGTCCCGTTCCTGGAGCTTCGTCCGCCGAGCCGCGCCGGTGATCTTCGCGGTGGTAGTCGTCGTCTGGGCGCTCGGCTACTTCCCCCACGGTTCGGGGCACCTCGAGCAGTCCTGGCTGGCGAGCCTCGGTCACCTGCTCGAGCCGGTCTTCCGTCCCATGGGGGCGGACTGGAAGTCGGCCGTGGGCATCGTCAGCTCGTTCGTCGCCCGCGAGGTCTTCGTGGGAACGATGGGGACGCTGAACGGGCTGGAGGAGGCAGGTGAGCACCTCGCCCAGCTCTCGAGCGCGCTCCAGCTCGGGGGAATGGGGCTCGCCTCTGCCCTGGCGCTGCTCGTCTTCTACGCCACCTCGCTCCAGTGCGCGTCGACCCTGGTGGTCATGCGCAAGGAGACGGGGACCGCGAAGGCGCCGCTGCTCGCCTTCGTCTCGATGAGCACCCTCGCCTACGTCGGCGCGGTGGTGACGTTCCACATCGCCCGGGCGCTCGGCGCGACGTGAGCACGCTCCTCTCCCGCTGGCGGGAGGTGCTGGTGGGGGTCCTGCTCGGCGCCGTGACCTATGGGGTCGCACGGGCGTTCCCCGCGTCCTGGCAGCTCGGGATCGAGGGCGCGCTGGTGGCGTGGATCGGCGCGATCTACGTGGGCTTCGGCCTCGCCTCGGGCACCCGCCCGGCGCTCATCGAGGCCACCGGTGGGGTGGTCATGCTCGTGCTTGCCGTGTTCGGCGCCTCCTCGGCGCCCTGGCTCCTGACCGCCGCGCTGGTGCTGCATGCCGGTTGGGATCTCGCCCATCACGAGGGGCGCATCAGCCGGGCTGTCCCTCGCTGGTACCCGTCCTTCTGCGCGGCTGCCGACCTGGTGCTCGCCGGCCTGTTCGGGGCGACCCGGGCGACGCCCTGAACGACTGACCGGCGTCACCCGGCGGGAGCGGTTATCTCCCCGGCGCCATGCCGACTTCCGCACCGCCGTTCTCCGTCCTCGACCTCGCGCCGATCTGCGAGGGGGGCGGCGCCGCCGAGACGCTCCGCAACTCCCTCGAGCTGGCGCGGCACGCCGAGCGGCTCGGGTACGAGCGCTACTGGCTCGCCGAGCACCACAACATCCCCGGCATCGCCAGCTCGGCGACGTCCCTCGTCATCGGCCACTTGGCTGCGGGGACGTCCCGCATCCGGGTGGGAGCGGGCGGCATCATGCTCCCCAACCACGCGCCGCTGGTCATCGCCGAGCAGTTCGGCACGCTCGCCACGCTCTTCCCGGGCCGCATCGACCTCGGGCTCGGCCGGGCGCCCGGAACCGATCCCCGGACGGCCTACGCTCTCCGCCGAAATCTCACCTCCGACTCGGACCAGTTCCCACAGGACGTGGTCGAGCTTCTGCAGTACCTGGGCAAGCCGCGCCCCGGCCAGCGCGTGCACGCGATCCCCGGCGAGGGGACCGAGGTCCCGGTGTGGATCCTCGGCTCGAGCCTCTTCGGCGCCTCGCTCGCAGCGGCGCTGGGCCTGCCGTTCGCCTTCGCCTCGCACTTCGCTCCCGCGCAGCTGATGGAGGCGCTCGCCGTCTATCGAAGCAAGTTCAAGCCCTCCGAGTGGCTCGCGGTGCCGCGGGTGATGGTCGGCTCGACCGTCGTCGTTGCCCCGACCGACGAGGAGGCTCGCTTCCACTTCTCGTCCCTCCAGCAGGGGTTCCTCAACCTCCGGAGCAATCGCGCCGGCCGCCTCCCCCGGCCGCGTGAGGGCTTCGAGGAGAGTCTCACCCCCGTGGAGCGGGAGCTGCTCGACGAGGCGCTCTCCTGCGCCTTCGTCGGAGCGCCGGAGACGGTGCGCCGCGGGCTGGAGGGCTTCCTGGCCCGGACAGCCGCGGACGAGCTCATCGTCTCGGGGCAGATCCACGACCATGCGGCGCGGGTGCGCAGCTACGCGATGCTGGCCGAGGTGCGGGACCAGCTCCAGTCCGGCCGGGCGGCCGCTCGCGCCGGGTAGCTAGAGTTCGAGGGCTTGCGAGCGTTCGAGACGAGCCGGTGCCGAGCGCGCGAGGTTCGCGCAGGCCGCCCGCTCGAGGGGCGGAGCGAGACACCGCATCCAGATCCGGCCCCCGGCCGCTCTCTGCTCCCTAGTCCTTCAGGAACCGGGTGACAGGGATGGCCTGATCCGTCACCTCGGTACGCTTCTGCTGCTCGCCCGTCGGTAGCTTCAGCGGGACCAGCCCCTCGCCGATGCGGGTGTGCGGCTCGTGATGCTGGTGCGGAGGCGTCGCGGACGAGGCGCGCTTGTTCCACGGGTCCGAGGCGTGACTCACCGCCGGACCCTGGAGCAGCTTTGGAATGTCCCAGACGAAGCCGGAGCGGTTGTACTCCGACGGCGTGTGCAGCCCCGTGTCCATCCGGATCGCGTCCTTGGGGCAGGCGTCCACGCACAGGCCGCAGACGATGCAGCGGAGCTCGTCGATGACGAACTGGGTGGGGTACTTCTCGATGACCCGGCTCTCGCTGGAAGGGTCGGTGGTCTCGTACTCGCCGGCCTCGATGTAGATGCACTGCGCCGGGCAGATGGTGGCGCACATGTAGCAGGCCACGCAGCGGGGCTTGCCGTCGTCGCGGGGCACCAGTCGGTGCAGACCCCGGTACCCCGGCGGGTACGGGGTCTTCTCCTCCGGGTAGCTGACCGTGGAGACGAGGTTGGGTCCCTTGCGGTCCACGACGTGGACGTTGGTGTCCCGCGGATTGAACAGGTTCCGCAGGAAGTGCCGGGTGGTGATCGCCAGGCCGCGCAGCAGCTCGGGGAGGAAGAGCCGCTCCCTCAGGTCCGTGGTCGGGTTCTTGGTCGCCTTGTAGGCCATTCGGATTCCCGGGAGCTCAGTGGTGTGACGCGGCGGCAGCCCCGGGCAACGGGGGAGGAGCGTGGCCGTGCGCGTCGGCCGGCAGGTGCGCGTCGTCCGCCTCGTGGCCGGCGGGCTCGGGCCTCCGGAGGGTCAGCGCGAGGACGAACCCGATCTCCACGAACCCCAGCACCGCCAGGCTCCGCAGCGAGGGGTCCACGAGGATGAGCGCACCGGTGATGAAGATGTTCGCCAGAGCGATGGGGAGGAGGATCTTCCAGCCGAGGCTCTGGATCTGGTCGTACCGGAAGCGGGGGAAGGTCCAGCGGATGGCCAGCTGGAGGTAGCAGAGGAGGAGAGCCTTGATCCAGAAGACGGTCGCGTAGATCGCCCCGAGGAGCCAGCCCAGGTTCGCCTGCGTCAGGGCGCGGGTGAGCGTCGAGTCGAAGCCGAACCCGATGTTCCAGCCGCCGAGGAAGATCGCGGTGGTGATCGCCGCGAGGATCACCACCTCGGCGAACTCGGAGATCATGAACAGGCCGAACTTCATCCCCGAGTACTCGACGAAGTAGCCGATGATCTCGCTCTCGCCCTCGGGCACGTCGAAGGGGGCACGCTTGGTCTCGGCGAAGGCGGCGGCGAAGAAGACGATGAAGCCCACCGGCTGGAGGAAGAGTCCCCAGGCCGGGATTCCGAGGTTGACCGCTCCGAGCCGGGGGAGCTCCACGGTCCCGCCCCACAGGTGCGTGGTCTGCCCCTGGATGAGCTCGGGGAGGCGAACGCTGGAGAAGGCCATCATCACGCCGACGAGCCCGAGCCCGAGCGCGACCTCGTAGGAGATCATCTGCGAGCTGGCGCGCACGCCACCGAGCAGCGCGAACTTGTTGTTGCTGGCCCAGCCGGCGAGCGAGGTCCCGTACACCGCCAGCGAGGCGATGGCGAAGACCCAGAGCATGCCGAAGTCGGGGTTCGCGACTTGCAAGCCCACCCTCTGCCCGAACACCGTCACCTGGGGACCGACGGGCACCACCGCGAACAGCGCCAGGACCGGGGCGAAGGCGAGGATGGGGCCGAGGTTGAACAGGAGAGCATCGGCAACCTTCGGCCGGAAGTCCTCCTTGGTCAGCATCTTCAGGGCGTCGGTCGCGACGTGGAATACGCCGCCGAGAGGCCGCCCCCGCAGGCCGGGGAGGTCGATGGTCGCGCGGTTCGGACCGATGCGGTCCTGGATCATCGCGCTCCACTTCCGCTCGGCGAGCGTGAGGAACGTGGCGATGAGCATCACGAAGCCAAGGACGAGAATGAGCATGTTGCTCACCCAGGCCCAGCCTGGCAGGCCCGACTCCACCAGCCTGTGGCCGAAGAACGGGAAGCCCGCCTCGATCCATCCGCCGAGGGCGTAAGCGAGCGCGCTCAGCCCGAAGATGGCTCCGAGGATGACCCCGATCGCGATGATGACCTCGAGCGCTTTCATGACGGTCAGATCCCCCGATCCCGCGGCGGGCCGAACTCACGGTACCCCGGCGGCCGTCCGTCCGCGGCGGTGGGAAGGGGGTTGAGCCCCCGGGCGATCTTCACCGGCGGCGCGGCTCCATCCCAGTCGAAGCTGGCGAGCTCGGCCACCCGCGGCCCCCACTCGCGGAACACGTCCCGGGCGCTGGCATGCGCCCAGGGGAAGCCGAACTCCCGGGCCAGGGCCACGGCCCACGCCCAGTGGGGCTTCACGTCCGCCCGCGGCGGGTAGGCGCGCCGGAAGCGCTGGGTGATGCCGTCGAGGTTGGTGAACGTGCCCTCGTCCTCCACGTGGACCGCCGCCGGCAGCAGCACCTGCGCCTGCGCGGTGATGGCCGACTCGTTGGATGCCTGGAGCACGAGGTACTCCAGCCTCGCGAAGCCCTGGGCGACGAGGGAGGGATCCACCGGCACCTCGCCGCCGATGGCGTAGAGCGCCTTGACCTTGCCGCTGTTGATCGCCTGGGCCAGCTCGGAGAAGGGCTTCAGGGCGAGATCCAGACCCCGCGCGATCCACTCCAGCCCGCGGCGATTGGGATTCTTGTCCGGGGTCATCAGGTAGTGGTCGCCTGCTCCCCCGGGACGGCCGCTCACGAAGACCGAGCGGACGCCGAGCGCGTCCCGCGCGAAGCTCAGCGTCGCGAGCAGGTCCTCGTTCGAGGCCACCGGCGAGGCGAGCACCGCCAGCCCCTCGGTTCCCGCCAGGGCCTTGAACTGCTCCGCCACGGACCTGAGCGCCTCGGGGACGGTGGCCTCGCGCCGGTCCTCGCCCCGGCCGAGCATCACCGCCGCCACCCGGTGCTGGTTCACGTACTTGTACGAGAGCCGACCCTGGTCGCACATCCAGCTCTTGTTGATCTGCTCGTTCTCCCGGGGGCGGTACCGGTACATGTCCTGCCCCATGAAGTCCACGAAGGTGCTGCAGCCGCGCGAGCAGCCGGTGCAGACGCTCGGCGCCGCGGAGAGGAACCAGCTCCGGGCCCGGAAGCGGAAGTCGCGGTTGAGCAGCGCGCCCACCGGGCAGATGTCGACCGTGTTCCCCGAGTAATTGCTGTCCAGCTGCTTGCCGGGGAAGGTGTCGATGTACTCGGCGCTGCCCCGGCCGAACATCCCGAGCTGCGGCTCCCGGGCCACCTCGGCCATGAACCGCACGCACCGGGTGCACTGGACGCAGCGCTCCTGGTCGAGCACCACCGTGGGCCCGAGCACCTTCCGCTTGGCCCTCATCAACTTCTCGCCTTCGAGCCGGGACGAGCGGTAGTCGTGGCGCTGGTAGTAGTCCTCGAGCTTGCACTCGCCGGCCTGGTCGCAGATGGCGCAGTCCACCGGGTGATTGAGGAGGAGGAACTCCATCACCGCCCGCTGCATCTCCTGGACGCGCGGGCTGTTGGTGTGGATGACCATCCCCTCGGCCATCGGGGTCTGGCAGGCGGGCACCAGCTTCGGCGAGTTGCTCACCTCCACCAGGCACATCCGGCAGTTGGCGGCGATGGAGAGGCGGTGGTGGTAGCAGTAGTAGGGGATGTCCGAGCCGACCTTCTTCACCGCGTCGATCATGTTCTCGCCGGGCTTGGCGACGAGTTCCTTGCCGTCCACCGTCACCGTGACGAAGCCGGGGTGCTTGGGCGTGGGCTTCCCGCCGGGAGTGGGCGGGGGGATCGGCGGCTTGGCCGCGGGAGGCTGGTGCTCGATGCCGGCCCGGGGGCCGCTCGCAGTGGGCGAGGGCGGAGGGTTGGTCGGAGTCGGACCGGTGCCGGCGGCGGGATGGACCGTCGGCGCGCCGGGCGGAGACGGCTGCGCGTCCCCGCTAGGCTTCTTGCGGTCGCTCTCGCTCACTGCTCCACCTCGCCGCCGATCATGTTGATGGTGTCGAACGTCGGAATCAGGTCGGCCAGCATCTTCCCCTCGATCATCCGGGGGACGCCGGAGAGGATGGCGAACCCCGGCGCGCGGACGTGCACCTTGTACGGACGGCCCGAGCCGTCGCTCACCAGGTACCAGCCCAGCTCGCCGTTTGCGGCCTCGGTGCAGTCGTAGACCTCGCCCGGCGGCACCGGCACGCCCTCCATGACCAGCTTGAAGTGAGCGATGACGCCCTCGATGGTCCCGTACACCTCGGCCTTCGGCGGGAGCGCGATGCGCCAGTCGTCGACGATGATCGGCCCTGGCGGGGCTTCCTTGAGTGACTGTCGGACGATGGCTTCGGACTGCTTCAGCTCCTCCATCCGCATGAGGTACCGGTCGTAGTTGTCGCCGTTCTCGCCGATGGGCACATCGAAGTTCATCCGGTCGTAGACCCAGTAGGGGCTCGCCTTGCGGACGTCGTAGTTGATGCCGTTGGCGCGAAGGCAGGGGCCGGTGAAGCCGAAGTCCAGCGCGTCCTGCGCGGTGATGACGCCCGTGCCGCGCATCCGGTCCACGAAGATGCGGTTGTTGGTGAGGAGGCCGTCCACCTCACCGAGCAGCTCGTGGATCTTGTCCAGCGTCCTGTAGACCCGGTCGACCCAGCCGTCGGGGAGGTCGCGATTCAGCCCGCCGACGCGGCCGAAGGTGGTGGTGAGCCGCGCCCCGGTCAGCTCGCTCACCCGGTCCATGATCAGCTCACGGCCCTCGATGGCATAGAGGAAGGCGGAGAAGCCGCCCAGCTCGAGGCCGATGGCGCCGACGCAGGTGAGGTGGTCATGCATCCGGTGAAGCTCGGAGGCGGCGACGCGGATGTACTGGGCCCGCTCGGGAATCTCCAGGCCGACGAGCTTCTCCACCGCCTTGAGAAACCCCAGGTTGTTCATGATCGCCGACACGTAGTTCAGGCGATCGGTGTAGGGCAGGCACTGGTTCCAGGTGACGTTCTCGCAGCTCTTCTGGAAACCGCGGTGCAGGAAGCCGATCTCCAGATCGGCGTGGACGATGGTCTCGCCCTCGAGCTCGACCTTCATCCGGACGGTGCCGTGCATCGCCGGATGCGACGGCCCGAGGTTGATCATCATCCGCTTGGTCTGGAGGTGTGCCTCGAGCTCGGAGTCCTCATCCGGCGGCGGCTCCTCGATCTCTCGTTCGTCGGCGTGGGCCATGTCGGTGGGTCAGGCGGTGCCCGAGGTCCCGGGGCCGCGGAAGATGTCCCGGATGGGGCGCTCGGGGATGAGCGGCTGCCGCTCGCGGAGCGGGTAGTCCTTGCGCAGCGGGTGCCCCTCGAACTCCTCGTACATGAGGATGCGCCGGAGATCCGGGTGCCCGGAGAAGCGGATGCCGTAGAAGTCCCAGACGAACCGCTCCCACCAGTTCGCGCCCTGGAAGATCGAGGTGACGCTCGGCACCTCGGGCGTCGCCTCGCCCACGCGGACCTTCAGTCGCAGGTGCTCGTGGTGGGTGACCGAGTACAGGAAGTACACGACCTCGAACCGAGGGTCGTTGTCCGGGAGCTGCAGCCGATCGACCGCGTCGATGGAGAGGAAGAGCTTGAAGTCGAGCTGCGGGTCGTCCTTGACGTGGGCGAGCACCGGCCGGAGTGACTCGGCCTTGAGCACGCCCCACGCGCCACCGGTCCGGTCGGTGTACTGCTCGACGAAGGCGTCGGGGTACTTCTCCTGGACGAGGGACAGGGCGCGGAGGCTCACGGGGATCGGGACGGCCTTTCCGGGACAGAGGGAAGGGTGCCGAGCGGCGCCGCGGGTTCTACTGACCGCCGGGGGGCGCGTCAACGGACAACCTTGAAGAAGTTGGCGCACTTACCGCGCTGAGCAGCCCAACTCGGCGGAAGCTGGCCCGCATGCCTCGGAGTAGGGTGCGACCCCATGGAAGGTCCGAGCGTCCAGGAGCGGTTCGCCCCTCACAACGCCTGCTTCGGCTGCGGCCCGAGCAATCCGAAGGGGTTGCGCATCCGGAGCTTCGAGGAAGGCGACCACCTCGTCGCTCGCTGGCGGCCCGAGGAGCATCACCAGGCGTTCCCCGGCGTGCTCAACGGGGGCATCGTCGGCGCGCTGCTGGACTGCCACTCCAACTGGGCTGCGACGGTGGCGCTGATGAAGGCGCAGGGGCTGGAGTCACCGCCGTGCACGGTGACGTCCGATTTCGCGGTGACGCTCAAGCGGCCCACGCCCATGGGACCGGAGCTCGCCCTCTGGGCGAAGGCGGTGGACATCCAGGGAGACCGGGCGACGGTGGAGGCGACCCTCACCGCGGAGGGCAAGGTGACCGCGACGTGCCGCGGAACGTTCGTGGCGGTGAAGCCGGGGCATCCGGCGTACCACCGCTGGTGAGGCCGATGCGGCGCCGCCGGTTCCTCGAGGTGCTGGCCGGAAGCGCGGCGGCGGGCCTGTTTCGGCCGTTGCTTCCATCGGCAGCCGGGGCGACCCCGACCCGCCGCGTCCGTCCCGGGGATCCGGCGTGGCCGGACGAGGACGCGTGGAGCGCGCTCGGCCAGCAGGTCCATCGGAGGCTCGCCCGCGTCGAGTCGCCGTTCGGCGCGGGAGGTGTCACTCCGGAGCTCCTGAAGCAGCTCGAGAACCCGTACTTCGTCGGTGATAAGCCCTGGGCCACGCAGAGCGCCGGCTGGGCGGGCGCGTGGACGTCGAGCCCGAGCGCATACGTGGTCACCGCGCGGACCGCCGAGGACGCCGCGGCCGCGGTGAGCTTCGCCCGCGAGCACCGCCTCCGGCTGGTGGTGAAGGGCGGCGGCCACAGCTATCAGGGGACGTCGAACGCGCCCGGCTCGCTGCTGGTCTGGACGCGACCGATGGACCGCACGGTGCTCCACGATGCCTTCCTGCCGCGGGGATGCGAAGGGAAGGTCCAGCCAGTCCCGGCGGTGAGCGTGGGCGCGGGCGCGTTGTGGCTGCACACCTACGACGCGGTCACCAGCCGCGGCGGCCGGTACGTGCAGGGCGGCGGGTGCGCCACGGTCGGAGTGGCCGGTCTCGTCCAGAGCGGCGGGTTCGGCAGCTTCTCCAAGCGCTACGGGATGGCGGCGGCGAGCCTGCTCGAGGCGGACGTGGTGACCGCGGACGGGAAGATCCGCACCGTGAACGCGTGCACCGACGCGGACCTCTTCTGGGCGCTGAAAGGAGGAGGCGGCGGGACGTTCGGCGTGGTGACCCGGCTGACGCTCCGCACCCATCCGCTCCCCGAGACGTTCGGGGCGGTGCTCCTCACGCTCGAGGCCGATTCGGACGATGCGTACCGTGCGCTGATCGAGCGATTCGTGGCGTTCTACCGGAGCGCGCTCTTCAACCCGCACTGGGGCGAGCAGGTCAGCTTCGGTTCGCGAAACCGCCTCGGGGTGCGGATGCTCTTCGAGGGCCTCGACCGCGCGGAGGCCGAGGAGATCTGGCGGCCATTTCTGGCCGAGGCCGAGCGTGCGGGGAGCGGTGTACGCATCGCGGCGGACCGGGCAGTGGTGAGCTTCCCCGCGCGTGACTTCTGGAACCCCGAGTTCCTGAAGTCGAAGATGAAGGACCACGTCCGCAGCGACCCGAGTCCGGGCGCGCCGGCGAACAACGTGTGGTGGGCGAGCAACCAGGACGAGCTCGGGATCTTCTGGCATGGCTACGAGTCGACGTGGATGCCGGAATCGCTTCTGAACGAGAATCGGCGGAAGGATCTCGCCGCCGCCCTCTTCGCCGCGTCCCGGCACTGGACGGTGTCGCTCCATTTCAACAAGGGACTCGCGGGTTCACCTCCGGAGGCCATCGCCGCCGCGCGGGACACCGCGACGAACCCGGCGGTGCGGCGCGCGTTTGCCCTGGCGATCATCGCCGGCGGTGCATCCCCGGTGTACCCCGGCGTCCCGGGGCACGAACCGAGCGAGACGGAGGCGCGGGAGGAGGCCCGGCGGATCGGTCTCGCGATGCGCGAGATCCGGAAGCTCGTACCTGACCCGGGTTCGTACGTCTCGGAGAGCAACTACTTCGAGAAGGGCTGGCAGCGCGTGTTCTGGGGCGACAACTACGCCCGGTTGCTCCGCATCAAGAAGAAGTACGACCCGACCGGGCTCTTCTTCGTTCACCACGGAGTGGGGAGCGAGGAGTGGAGCCCGGACGGAATGACGCGCCTGCGGAGCTGAAGCCCCCGACCGCTACCAGGTGCCGTCGCAGTCGACGTCGCCCGACTGCTGGACGACGACCGACGGATTGACGCTGACCCAGGCGACGGGGGTGACCGTACAGGTCACGCTCTGGGATTGTCCGTTCACCTGGGCCTGGAATGAGTGCGTGGCACTCACCGAGGTGTTGGTCACCATCACGGCCCGTTTTCCGGGCGACGTCAGGTTGTTGGCCGTGGTCTTCGGGGGAACGGTGACCCCGGCGATCTCCTGTGGGTTGGTGGTGAAGTTGCGGAAACCCACGCAGCCCTTCTGGAGGACGTCGAGGTCACACGGGTCTTCGGCCCCGCCCCCCGACGAGCTCCCGCAAGCCGCAAGCGTCAGAGCGGCGGCGAGCGCGGCCAGGCGCCCGGAATTCCTCCAAGTCAGCATGATCGCTCCTCCCATCGGGGATGAACCGGAGGAGTGACGCGCTAGACACTCGAAGCTGCTCACGCGACGGCCGCCAACATCAGGGCCTCCGAGGGGCTTCTCCGCGGCGGGATTGCGAGCGAACTGATCCATCAGCTCATCGCCGTGTTTCTGGTCCTGGCGCTCTACCGCTTGTTCAAGAGGGTCGATGAGGCTCTTGCCAGGCAGGTCGTGGTCCTGGTTCTGCCACGGTACGAACCCTTCGTGTCGAAGTCGCGGGGCCGCTCGAAATCGCGGAAGTGCCGATCATCTTCTGGCTGTTGATCTGGGGCGCGAAGACGCGACCGGCGGACGCCGCCGTCGTCTTAGGAGTGGGGATCGCAATTCGGCGAAGTTCACAGGCGGGTAGGGTCGGGTGGTCGTTTCAGCCGTCCTTCGGCGCGAGCTCGGCCTTCCCGTCTCGGTCTGGAAGGCGAAGCCGCCCCGGCGGCCCCAGACGCTCTTCAGTGCCGGATCGCCCTCGAGCTCGGCGCTGAGCACCGGTGCGCCGCGAGTGGACGACCACCTGCGTGGTAGACCGGTGCCCGTCGCCGGACGCGGATCCGTCCGGGCCCGAAGTTCGCGCATTCGTCCCCCCGAAATGACCGCTACTGGCAGCCCGTCGCTGGCTGGCGGAAGCCCGGGAACGGATTCAGGTCACCCATGAGGGTGTATCGCCCGATGTTGGTCGACGGCGACTGCGTGGGCTCGGAGACCGTGTTCGGCGCGGTGCGCATGAACCACGGCAGGAATACCTCGTCCTCGGGATGGTAGTAGCCGTCGGCGCTCTGGGTTCCGTTGGGGTTCGGGCCCTGCTGGTAGGTGTTGGTCCCCATCGCGAATCCGATGGCGACCACCGGGTCGCCGGTCTCGAGGATCCCCGTGCACCCGTACTGCGGAGCGGTGGGGGTGAGCCACGGCTCGACGAGGTTGTTGACGAATGGATCGTCCGCCCACTCCGCGATCTCGTGGCTGATCGCGTGAATGTCCTGGAGCGCCCAGTCAGTGCCGCCGTTCGGGCGGGCGTAGATTCCTGGCGAGATGTACGAGGCCCAGGCGAAGGTCTGCACCTTGGCGTTGCCGTCGGATTCGCTGCTGCCGCCACCGCCTCCGGCGGCCCTGGTCCCGTGGTAGCCGATCACGCAGCAGTTGAAGATGTCCTTGCCAATGAAGAGGAGGACGTCGCTGGTGAGGTAGAGCGGCAAGTGGGTGGGGTCGGCGCTGGTCTCCAGGTTCTGGATCTGCGCGGACCACCATCCGATATCGACGTCCGCGAACACCACGCCGCGGCCGGACTGCAAGAGAGTGCCCTGGTTGCTCGGGACGTTAATGGTGACGGCGGGCTTCACGTTCGGATGCAGCCTCAGGTGGTAGGTGCTGCTGCCGGTGCGGTTGAACTGGGCGCGCATCGTTGCGTCCTGCAGCTGGAGCGGAACTCCGACGTCGCCCTGTGACAGTGTCCCGCCCGGTCCGCGGATGAGCGCCGGGGCGAACGGGAAGGCGCCAGGCGCGGTGGCGGCGGGCGTGCTGCCATAGTCGTTGGTCGCGAACTGAGGTGAGGCGAGCGTGGCCGCGAGCACGTCCGATCCGCTGAAGGTGCGGCCCTGCACGTTGACGATGATCGGCGTGATGTCGACCTCGACGGTGACGTCGCAGGCTGCTCCGGAGCAGTGGTACGGATCCGCGCCGACCATGTTGTAGCCGTAGGTGATTCCGTTGTTCGGATCGAGGGTTTGTCCGAACCAGTGCGGGACAGTCCGGGTCGTTGGCAGCACCGTGGCCCCACCGATGGTCGTCGACTTCGCCTTGAGCGCGTCGTCGCTGATCACCTGTGGTTCCGCGGGGGCGGCCCCCGACGCTCGACCCACCCAGAGCAACGTCAGAACTGCGAGCACTCCAACCCGGGACTGCGTCAGGCAGCGATGCATGCGCGTCTCCCCTTTCCCCTGAAGCGAGGCGTGAAGCGCCGCGAACAGAACTCCTCGAGACCAAACAACTCAATTGCAGGGGCGCGCCGCGTCGAGTTCGCGGCAGTCGAGCGGGTCCGATCTGACTTCGATCACGCGCCGGATCAGCGTTCACCGGGCCCGAGCTCCGCCTTCCCGTCCTCGTTGCTCCACTCGGTCTGGAAGGCGAATCCTCCGCGGCGGCCCCACACGCTCTCGAGAGCCGAGTCGCCTTCCAGCTCCGCGTTGAGCACCGGGATGTCTCCGATCTCCCCTTTGCCCCGCACCGGACGACCGAGGCCATCGAGCACCGCCGTGCCGTCGCGCCGCCGGACCGGCGTGGTGTCGTCGTACCAGCCAAGGTAGCGCGGGTCTCCCGTCCGGATGGCGAGGCCGACGTCGGGGTCGGTCACCGCCTCGGTGATCTCGTGGCTCTCGGTGATGGTGATGTTGTCGACCGGGTTACCGGTGAAGTCGATGCCGTTCAACTTTCCGCCGGTCCGCTGCGAGTAGACGACCACCGCGTAGTAGACCGGATGCCCGTCGCGCGCGGTCACGTTGCCGTGGAATCCGCCGAGCCCCGCGGTCGAGCTCGCCTCCCCGTCCCGCAACGTCGCGCCGGGCGGAAGGACGATGGTGAAGACGCGCTCCGGATCCGACACGTCGAACGTGCCGGCGCGAACGTGCGCCTCCACCAGCCTCTCCACGTCCTCCTTCGAGAAGTCGCGGTGCGTGACCGTGGCAATGACCCTGGAGGGCGTGGTGGTCCCCGGCCCACCTCCGTACTCCTTCCAGATTCCGGTCTGGCCCGGGTCCTTCACCAGCGCCGCCATCGCCGCGTCGTTTCGCGCCCGGTCGCGCTGGCCATCGAGCGTCTCCCAGTACGCGCCGACATAGACCGGCACGACGTCCGGCGAGCGGAGCACCTTCCCCCCGTGGAAGGTGAGGTGGCCGGTCTCGACGTCCGTGATGCCTGCGCGCCCGGGGGCACCGGCGGGCTGCAGATCGTCGAACTCGATGCGATCCGGGTCGACCGGCTCGAAGCGGCGGCTGTGCGCCGGGGCGGCCGCGGACGGCTCCTGGTCCGGCCCGGAGATGTGGATGGGCGTCGCGGCGCCCGCGGACTGCACGCGGCTCATGTGAGGCTCCCCCCGTCGCCGCGACCGGCGTGGTCCCGGCGTTCGGGGAGGTCTCAGCAAGGCCCGTGCTCGGTGCTCCCCCTCGACGCGGTCCGGCCGGCGTGCCGGACCGCGGACTGACCGGCCATGCGCGCGGACGCGTCACGCCGGCTCCCGTCGGCGGAGAGAACGCTCTCGCTCGTGCTCGGGTTCCCGCCCGGTCCAGGTCTCAGAGAACTCGTCGGCGCCAGCGCGCCCCGCCAACCTGCGGGGGGAGACCTCAGGCGCGGGGCCGCAGCCCCCGGTCAGGTCTCAGAGACCTCGTCTGGGCCGTGACCAGGCTCCGCCGGCGCGCGCTCGCCGACGACGTGGCAGGCCACCAGCGTCCCGTCCCCGAGCGGCCGCAGCTCCGGCCGCTCCACGCGGCACCGGGGCTCGGCCAGCGGGCAGCGCGGATGGAAGGCGCATCCCGGCGGCGGCGCGAGCGCGCTCGGCACCTCGCCCGGGATCGCCGCCCTCCGGCGCCCCGGCCGGCGCACGTCCGGAATCGTCTCCAGAAGCGCCCGGGTGTACGGGTGCGCGGGCGCGGAGAAGAGCACCGCCCGCGGCGCCGACTCCACCACCCGCCCCAGGTACATCACCGCCACGCTCGTCGACACGTGCGACACCACCGCCAGGTCGTGGCTGATGAACACCAGCGACAGCCCGAGCCGCGCCTGCGTCTCTTTCAGGAGATTCAGCACCTGGGCCTGCACCGAGACGTCCAGCGCCGACGTCGGCTCGTCGCAGACCACCAGCTCCGGCTCGGCGCACAGGGTCCGGGCGATGGCCAGCCGCTGCCGCTGCCCTCCCGAGAACTGATGGGGGTGCTTCTCGAGATCTGCCTCGGACAGGCCCACCTGCCGCAGGAGCTGGACCGCGCGCTCGCGCCGGGCTGCTGCCGAGAGCTCGCCCACCACGGGCTCGGTGATGATGTCCCGCACGCGCCACCGCGGGTCGAGCGACGCATAGGGGTCCTGGAACACCATCTGGATGCGCCGCTGGAGGGCCCGCGGCCGCTGGTGTGCGCCTCCCTCGAGCAGCTGTCCGCGGAGGCGGATCTCGCCCTTGCTCGGCACCTCCAGCCCGACCAGGAGCCGCCCCAGCGTCGTCTTCCCGCAGCCCGACTCCCCGACCACCCCGAGCGTCTCCCCGGCACGGAGCGTCAGGGTCACGCTCTCGACCGCGCGCACCACGGCGGGCGGCGCGCGCGACACGACCCGGGCGAGCAGCGGCCGCGGCACCGCGAAGTGCTTGGTCAGGCCCCGCAGCTCCAGGAACGTCGCCTCAGGCACCGCGGCCCCCCGACGAGGGCTCCGGAACATCGCCCTCCAGCGGATGCCAGCAGGCCAGCTCCGAGTCGGCCCTCTGCTCGAGCGGCGGCCGCTCGCCCCGGCACCGCTCCGACGCCCGCGGGCAGCGAGGGTGGAACGCGCATCCGGACGGAAGCTCGCCGGGCCTCGGCATCGCGCCGGGGATCGCGAGGAGCGCGCCGCCACCCTCACCGCCGATCCGCGGCACGGCCTCGAGCAGCGCTCGCGTGTAGGGGTGTCGGGGCGACCGGAGCAGGCGCTCCACCGGCGCACGCTCGACGATCCGCCCGGCGTACATGATGGCCACCTCGG
>RPRB01000061.1 GCA_003818285.1 Myxococcaceae bacterium | reverse complement strand
GAGGCCGGAGGCGAGGTAGCGGGTGACGTCCCACCCGACCAAGCGCGGCAGCCGCCGAGATCCGCCGCCTGAGCGAGAAGGCTCGAGAGCCGAGGGGGCGTCGACTCCGGCACCGGCCTGGCCCCGTTGCCGCCGCGCCTGAGCCCTAGCTCCTCCTCCCCCCGGGCGTAGGCTACGCTCAGGACGCATGCCCCACGCCCCGATCGATCGCTACGGCGTCATCGGCGACTGCGACACCGTCGCGCTGGTCGGCACCGATGGCTCCATCGACTTCATGTGCTTCCCGTATTTCGATTCTCCGTCGATCTTCGCCCGGCTGCTCGACGAGGAGAAGGGAGGCAGCTTCCAGCTCCACCCCAGCCTGACCGGGGCGCGCCAGAAGCAGCTCTACCTCCCCGATACCAACATTTTGTTTACCCGCTTCCTGGCCAGCGATGGCGTGGCGGAAATCTCCGACTTCATGGACATCAGCGAGGGAGCGCACCGCCTGGTGCGGCGGGTGAAGACGGTGCGGGGCGAGATCCCGTTCCGGATGATCTGCGCGCCGCGCTTCGACTACGCCCGCGCGTCCCACCGCGTGACCCGCACCTCCGACGGCGCCCTGTTCGTCAGCGAAGGGCAGGACCGGTGCGCACTGCGCTTGCGCACTTTCGTCCCACTCGACCTGCAGGACGGGGCGGCGATGGCGGAATTCGTTCTGCGCAGCGGGAACACTGTCACCTTCGTCCTCGAGGATGCCGCAAGCGACGCTGGCGTCAGCGCCGATCCCTACTACGCGGTGCGGGCGTTCAAGGCGACCCATGACTTCTGGCGTAACTGGCTCGCGCGCTCGACCTACCGGGGGCGCTGGCGCGAAATGGTCAACCGGTCGGCGCTGGTGCTCAAGCTGCTCACCTCCCGTCGGTACGGGTCGCTGGTCGCAGCCCCCACCTTTGGTCTGCCCGAGCAGATCGGCGGGGCGCGCAACTGGGACTATCGCTACACGTGGATCCGCGACGGGTCGTTTACCCTCTACGGCCTCATGCGCCTCGGCTACACCGAGGAAGCCGGCGCGTTCATGAAGTGGATCGAGGCGCGCTGCGCCGAGCTCAACCCTGACGGCTCGCTCCAGATCATGTACGGGATCGACGGGCGCCACGAGCTCCCCGAATCGTCCCTCGACCACTTGGCCGGCTACATGGGGTCGCGCCCGGTGCGCATCGGCAACGCAGCCAGTCGCCATCTCCAGCTCGACATCTACGGCGAGCTGATGGACTCGGTTTACCTCTACGACAAGTACGGGCAGCCCATCTCGTATGGCCTGTGGGCCGATCTGCGCCGCCTCATCGACTGGGTATGCCGCCACTGGCACGAGCGGGACGAGGGGATCTGGGAGGTGCGCGGCGGGAACCAGGAGTTCCTGTTCTCGCGCGTGATGTGCTGGGCCGCCATCGACCGCGCCATCCGGCTGGCGCGCAAGCGCGCCTTCCCTGGGCCGATCGACGAGTGGCGCCGGACGCGCGACGCCATCCTCGAGGACATCATGACCGGCTTCTGGGACCCGCGGCGCCGGACCTTCGTGCAGCACAAGGGCGCGACCACCACCGACGCCGCCCTGCTGCTCATGCCCCTCATCAAGTTCATCAGCCCCCAGGACCCGCTCTGGCTGTCCACCCTGGCGGCGATCGAGAACGATCTCGTCGACGATTCGCTGGTCTACCGCTACCGCCCCGGGGTGGCGGCGCACGACGGTCTGCTCGGCGGCGAAGGGACGTTTTGCATCTGCTCCTTCTGGTACGCCGAGTGCCTGGCCCGCGGGGGAGACCTGCAGAAGGCCCGCTACTACTTCGAGAAGATGCTGGGGTACGCCAACCACCTCGGGCTCTTCCCCGAGGAACTCGGCCCCGCGGGGGAGCATCTGGGCAACTTCCCCCAGGCGTTCACCCATATCGGGCTGATCAGCGCAGCGTACTATCTCGACCGCGAGCTGTCCGGGCGCGGTTGACCGACGCCTCAGCGCCACCACTCCGAGTCGACGCCACTCCGAGTCGACGCGAGCCGTCGCCGGTCGAATCGCCAGGCATCCCAGCCCAGCACGTCGCTGCCCATGGCGAATCACAATACGCTCACGACGGTGCAGATGCGGACCGAAGGGACCGACTACGTCGTGGACACCACCGGCGCCGCGCACACCGTCGACATCGGGATTTCGTGCACGAACACGGGCAGCACCACCGAGACCCTTGCGCTGGGTATCCTTTGGACGCTCTGGATTCCATCGTAGGTGTCCGGCCGCTCCCCATCACCCCGAGGCGCCGGCCACCAGCAGCAGAGCTCCGCCTGCTCCGGGGTGCTGTTCGGCTCGGGCCGGTCGATGTGGCGCATCCCGCACGCGCCCCAGCAGTCCCAGTGGGCGCAGGCAGGGCCGGCGTCGGGGTCGGGGTCAGGATCTAGCGTCGCTTCATGTGGCATCGCTTGGGCGTCTACCTCTACGAGCACCAGGCCGTCATCGGAGTCCTGCGAGACTTCCTGACGATGGCTGGAATCGTCTCCACGGCAGTCCTCGCGGTCTTCGGCTACCGGAAGTTCCAGGCTCAGCAGCTCAAGGCGAGTGGCGCACCAGCTCGGCGACGGCGATCCGCCGCGACGTTGCCGTGCGGCGCAGCCGCTGTGCCAGCTCGGGCGTCAGCCGCAGGTGTCCGAAGGCGTCGCCGACCTCGTTGCCCGGCCCGTACGGGCGGATGGTGGCCAGCTCCTTCCCCCGGCGCCGCTGCTCGTAGTGCGTTCGGCACAGCGCCCGCTGGTACAGCGGTCGGTCGCATCCTGGGTACGCGCAGGGGGCGAGGCTATTCCGCGGCCAGCCGCCGGTCGCGACCGCCATGCACCATCTGTCGATGATGTCGGCCATGAGCGCGCTCGGGCCGAGCCCGCGCCGCTTCGCCTCCGCAGCCAACACCGGGATGGACGAGCGGTCCACGACGAGCCGCCCCCACGCGAGCTGGCGGTCGCCCTTCGATCGGAGCGTCCGGATCGTGCGCGTCGGGTCCTCCCGATGTCCATCGGAGAGGCCGCGCGCCGACGCACGGCGGTTGCAGCCGACAACGGAGCAGCGAGGCCCGTCCAACCGCCGCTTCCTTCGGTAAATGCGCGTGGCACATGCCCTTCGCGAAGTGCGGGAGACGGCAGCCCGCGACGGTGCGTTTCTTCTGCTGACGCTTCCCCCGTCGCGGCATGTCGCGGTCAGGGTGAACGAGATGGTCGCATCGTCGGTGGCGGGCTCGGCTGGGTAGCGGTCAACGCGCGCACGTTGCTCTCGAGCTTGCCTATCCGCCCGCGGGCAGCCTTGTTCTCCGCCCGCTGGTGCTCGAGCTCGGCGGCCGTGGCCTCGAGCTTGACCTTGGTGGCCTCGAGCTCCTGGCGCTTGGTGAACCAGTCTGATGCCTGGATGCCGACCACGACCAGGATGATCGACAGCACAGTCAGCACGATCTGCGACCATAGCGTCCATCGTGCTGCCGCCTCAGAGCGGCGGGCGGTCGCATGCTCGAGCAGCGCCTCTCTCGACCTGCGCAGCTCGGCTTTCCAATCGCCACGTTGTGCTGAATCGCTTCGGCGACCCGGCACGCCTCGTCGACGATGGTGTCGAAGGGGAAGACGATCCACTCCACCTGCGGAAGCGGCTTCGCGATGATCTCGCCGGTCTGCGAGTTCCGGAGGGTTACGAAGCTGCGGAGCTTTTTCCAGAAGAGCAGTCGTCGATTTCGGAGGACGACCGACGCCGCGCTCCACGCCCGGGAGAGCCATGCCCACGCGGAGAGCACATCGGGGTTCGCCGGCCTCGCGCGAAGTACCTCATCGACGTTGTCGATCATCTGCTGGGCCTGATGGGCCATCTCCGTGAAGTACGCCCGAGCGGACGCATCAGGATCAGCACCCGGCATGGGCGGCAGCAGCGGCGCCAGCGCGAACGCGAGCTCGGCGTGCACGTTTGGCCGCTGGGCGATTTCGCGCACGTCGATCCACTGCTGACGGATGAACTCGAGCTGCTCGAGGGTCCCTGGCAGGAGAATGTCGCGCTCGGCGTCGCTGAGCTCCCGGCGCTGTGCGGCGCGATGCGCGCGCAACGCCTCGTCTGACTCTTGACGCTCACGTCGCGAAACGGAAGTCGGCTTCTTCGGCCTCTCGACCGATGCTGCTCGCGGCTGTGCCGCCGGTGCTGATGGAACCTCTGGGGCCATGGCGGCTTCTACATCTGGGACCGGACGCAGCCCCAGGAAGAGCCCGCTGAGCGCAGCCAGAAACGCGAAGGGCGCCGTTTGGCGCCCTCACCTGCCGTAGTTCTTGTGGAGCTAGCCGGGATCGAACCGGCGACCTCTTGAATGCCATTCAAGCGCTCTCCCAGCTGAGCTATAGCCCCAGGCCCTTCAGCGGCCGCCCCTGGGAGGGCTGCCGAACGGAGGCAGGCTCATAGCGTAGCCCCGGCGCCGGCGCCAGTCCCCTGCCCCCGGCCGCCGAGCCTCGCCCGCCCCGGCAATCGGCCGGCAGCTGGACCGTCTTTCCGGGGCGCAAGGCCAGCGCCGGAGCCAGCCATGGTGCCTCCTCTCCTCCTCTTCGCGGCTCTGCTCGGCGCACCGGACGCCGGGTCAGCGGCTCCGCACGACCACGCTGCTGGCGTGGACCAGCGCGGCGACCAGGGGATGGGGTTTTCCCATCAGACCACCGCGCACCACTTCACGCTCACCGCGGACGACGGAGTCATCTCGGCCGACGCGCTGGACCCGGCGGACAGCCACACCCGCGATAGCATTCGCGGGCACTTCGCCCACATCGCCCACGCGTTCTCCGCCGGAGAGTTCGACCTCCCGATGTTCATCCACGACCGGATGCCCCCTGGCGCGGAGACCATGAAGCGGCTCGGGAAGACGATCTCCTACCGTTCGGAGCCCACGGCCCGGGGGGCACGCGTCGTCATCCGGACCGGCAACCCCGAGGCGCTCGCCGCGGTCCACGACTTCCTGCGATTCCAGATCGCGGACCACCGGACGGGGGACTCCACCGACGTCCAGCGATGAGCGTGCCGGTCACCGCATCCCCGGGCCGCCATGCTGCATCGGCCGCCGCGGCGGTGTCGCCGGGTGCTCTCCTCGACCGGATCATGCCCCCCGCGAGCCCGTCGCCCTCGCCCGAGCGCCCCCTGCGCGTCCTCCGGGACCCAAAGCTCTGGATCTGGTCGTTCGTCGGATGGACGGCGGCGGGCGTCTTCGTCTTCGCGCAGCGGGCCCTGTTCCGGTACTCGGTCCACGAGCGGACTGGCCTGGAGGATCTCGGCCCGATCATGGCGAGCATGTGGCTCTGGGCCGCCTTCACCCCGCCGATCTTCGCCCTGGCGGACGCCCTGCCCATCAGCCGCTCCAACTGGGGGCGGCGGGTCCCGCTGCATTTCCTGCTGGGGATGAGCACCGCCGTCGCGGACACGGCGGTGAGCAACGGTCTTCTTCGCCCGCTCCTCGGCTGGCCCGAGCGGAGCTATCTCACCTACCTCGCGAGCGAGCTGTTCGTCTGCACCTTCAGCTACGGGCTCCTCGTCGCCATTCGCCAGGCGATGAGCGCCTACCGGCTAGCGGCGGAGCGCCGACTCCGTGCCTCCGAGCTGGAGACCGAGCTGGCCCGAGCGCATCTCCGGGCGCTGCAGATGCAACTGCGGCCGCACTTCCTCTTCAATGCCCTCCACACCGTGGCGGCGCTGGTCCGCGGAGGCGAGTCGCGCGCGGCGGTGCGCACGCTGTCGGAGCTGGGCGAGTTCCTCCGCTGGGTGCTGGAGCAGGACGACGCGCAGCTGGTGCCGCTCCGCCGCGAGCTGGACCTGCTCGACCGCTACCTGCGCATCGAGCAGATCCGCTTCCACGACCGGCTCATCACCCAGGTGGACGTCGAGCCCCGCGCGCTGGAGGCCCTGGTCCCGACGCTCATCCTCCAGCCGCTGGTGGAGAACGCCGTGCACCACGGGCTGGCCAGCGCCAACCGACCGGGGCGCATCGACGTCAGCGTGCACGTGGACGCCCCGATGCTGTGCATCGAGGTGCGCGACAGCGGCGCCGGCCCCTCCCCTTCCGGGCGCCAGGGCATCGGGCTCGGGAACACCCGGGCGCGGCTCGAGCGCCTCTACGGGAGCGACCACCTCCTCGAGCTCCGTCCCTCCGACGAGGGCGGCGCGGTCGCCCAGCTGCGCATCCCCTTCCGTCCGGCGGTGCGGTCGTGACCGGCTCCCGCCTGCGCGCCCTGGTGGTGGATGACGAGCCGCTGGCCCGGCGAACGCTGTGCGCGCTGCTGGAACGCGAGCGCGACGTGGAGCTCCTGGGCGAGTGCGCAGACGGGCTTAGCGCCACGGAGGCGGTCCGCAGCCGGCGACCGGACCTGTTGTTCCTCGACGTGCAGATGCCGGAGCTGGACGGATTCGGCGTGCTCGAGGCCGTCCGCGACGTGGGCGTGCCGGCGGTGGTGTTCGTCACCGCCTTCGGCGAGCACGCGGTCCGCGCCTTCGACGAGGAGGCGACGGACTACCTGGTCAAGCCGTTCGACGACGATCGCTTCGGTCGGGCGCTCGAACGCGCCCGCGCCCGCGTCGAGGCAGCGCGCCGGGAGTCTCCGGAGCAGGGACCACCGCGCTGGCTCGAGCGCTTCGCGGTGGAGTGCGCGGGCCGAATCTCCATCATCCCGGTGGACAGCGTCCAGTGGATCGAGGCGCAGGACTACTACGTGCAGATCCACACCGGGGGAAAGGAGCACCTCCTCCGCGAGTCGCTCCGCAACCTCGAGACCCGGCTGGATCCGCGCCGGTTCGCCCGGGTCCACCGCTCGGCCATCGTCAACGTCGGCTGCGTGAAGCAGCTCCGGCGGAGGAGTCATGGGGAGTACGCCTTGCTCCTCGAGGACGGGACCGAGCTGAAGCTGAGCCGGACCCACCGCGACCAGCTGCAGCTCCTCCTGGGCATGCGCTGACCGCGCGCCGCATCCGGCTCGCCGGCCCCACGGACCGCTCCACCGCAGCGGCGATCCGGTCGACGGGAGAGTGGCCCGACCGTGGCGGCCGTCCTGGCACCCTCCGCACGCCGGCCCGCGATCGGCGCGGGACCCGCCACGCCACGGAGCACGCATGCACCGGACCCTCCTTCTCCTCGCCCTCGCCACCCTCGTCGGGTGCGGCGGCGCGGCTCCTCCCGCCTCCGACCTCTCGTCGTCCGGCAGCGCCCTCCGGGGCGGCAGCGACGACGACGCGAGGGAGGCCGAGGACCAGGACTTCCACCACGGCTCGCGTCGTCAGAGCCTCCTCGCGACCGACCTGCGACTCCTCGACTCCATCCGGAGCCACGGCCCGGCGGACGGTCTCCGGCCCTTCCTCGGCCGGCACCCGACGTACCTCGCACCGAGGCAGCCCCTCGCCATCGGCGAGGACCAGGTCGAGGCCGTGCTCGCGGCGGCGTTCCCTCCCGCCGCGCAGACCACGCAGGAGTGGCAGCAGTTCAGCGGCGCCGTCTCCGCGGACGGCCGGTTCGGCTACACCTTCGGTCACGGGACTCACACGACGACCGCCGCCGATGGCTCCCGGAACCAGCTCTTCGCTCTCTACATCGCCGTCTGGCGGCCCCACGCGCACGGCTGGCGGCTCGAGGCGTACCTCTGGAACCTGCAGCTCTCGGATCCCGGCACGCCTCCTCCCGGCTTCCCGCTGATCGAGCCAGGCGTGAGCGGAGCGCCGCGCTTCGGGTCGGCCCGGCGGAGCGCCGAGGAGGTGCTCGCCGCCGACACCGCCTTCGCGCAGCGCTCGCTCACCGACGGGTACAGCATCGCCTTCGCCGAGTACGTCGCGCCCCAGGGCGCGCAGATGGCGAGCCCCATCGCCTGGGGCGGCGACGCGGTGGCCGCAGCGTTCGCCGGGTGGACCCCGGTGGAGACGCTCGCCTGGAGCCCGGTGCTCGCGCGCTCCACCGTCAGCGGGGACCTCGGCTGGAGCGTGGGCAACGCGCTCTACACGCTCCGCGACGACAGCGGTGGGATCGTCTTCCAGAACCCGAGCAAGTACCTCACCCTCTGGGCGCGGCAACCCAATGGACGGTGGAAGTACATCCTCGACGGCGGGAACAGTCGGCCGCTCTCGCCTCCCTGAGCGGCCCGGAGAAGTCGAGGGGCGCCCGGGAGCGGCACCGCCGCCCCCGGGGCGTTCACGCTCACCGTGAAACAGTCGCCGTCAACCCGGACACATGTTGGGCGGGTGATGTCAGACCCAGTGAACACGCTTGCGGTCGGGGCGGCCGAAGTGGAGCTGCCGGGGACGGTGGTGGCACAACCTTGCGTCCAGGGAGGATTGCTTCCGGGACAACTGTAAACAGCGTCATCACAGGCGGGCGCCGGCTGGAACCGGCCGGTAAGCGACCGGGCACATTTTCTGGTTGCAGCTGGCAGCACGATCTGCCTGGGGTCGCAGCGCAGGGCCGACCTCCCCGATCTGATGGACAGGCCTCCTCCCCCCGCCTTTCCCGCGGCGCGCGAGCGCGACCTCACGCCGTCGACCGCGTCCGCGCCGTCAACACGAGGGGCGCTCCCTCGGGAAGAGCGAGGACGAGGTCACTCGTGCCTGGAGCGATTCCGGGGATGTTGTCGAACCCGAGGAACAGGGTCGCGCCATCACCGAACCGAAGGCTGATGAAGCTGGCGAAGATAGGAGGTCGTCCCCTGAGGACGCACCAGCGACGGATCGTTGCGTGCCAAGTCGGTGAGCTCGCGTCGCGGCGAGAATCACGCGTCTGGTCTCGCGATGTTCTCCGACCGAGTAGCACCGCTTTCGGACGACGCGAGCAGCCGCGGACCGCGCGACGACCCGTGATGCCCTAGTACGGCCTGCAGAGCGCGTCTTCTGGATCTGAGGATGCGCCGCACTCTGCCCCGGACATCTTTTCCGCCGAAGCGAGATCGCGAATCTCGATTCGTCCTTCGATTGCCAGCGATCGACTCACACCTCCCACCCGAGAGTGCTGCACGCGATCGGTCGCCGAGCGCGTGAACTGTTCGCAACTCGAGATCGACGTCGTGTCTTCCAAACGAACACGGACGCAATCAAGCGTCGTGCACGATCCAGGAAGACAATGCTTCGAGAAGTGGCAGTCGGTGTGAACGGTCGTCGGTTTCTGCTGTCCCTCGCCGCGGTGATGTCGATCGTCGCCGCAGGATGTGGTGGCGGCACCTCCGGCGGTGGCGGAAACAACAACAACAACAACAACAACGACGACAACAACAGGGTCGACGTCGGGCTCCGGTCCAGCGCGAGCCTCGGCAACTACCTCGTCTCGGACAGCGGCCGGACGCTCTACTACTTCGGGCTCGACCTCCCGGCAGATGCGACACACAAGGCCGTCTCCAACTGTGCCGCGAGCGATTGCCTGCCGCTCTGGCCCATCTTCCATGTCGATTCGCCGGTGCTCGGCGCGGGCCTGAACGCCGCGGACTTCGCCGAGTTCGTCCGCGAGGACGGCGTGAAGCAGACCACCTACAAGGGCTGGCCGCTCTACTTCTTCGCCGGTGATTCGAAGGCGGGCGACACCAACGGCGACAACCTCGACGTCTGGTACGTCATCAAGGACCCGTTCTACTCGGCGCTGGCGATGACCAAGTCCGGCGGACCCGCGATCTACCTGGCGGATCCGGCCGGGCGCACGCTGTACATCGACGCCCGGGACAATGACGGCTCCGGCCCCACCTGCGTCGGCGCGTGCCTGAACAACTGGCCTCCGTTCACCGCCGGGAACGGGCCGCTGCCGACCGGCATTGACCCCGCCAAGCTGACCACCATCACTCGCCCGGATGGGCTGACCCAGTCGGCGTTCGACGGGCACCCGCTCTACTACTTCGCGCGTGACGCGGCGCCGGGCGACCTCCTCGGCCGCGGCGGGCTCCAGGGCGCGTTCGACGTCCTCGACCCCACCACCCTCTAGCCCACCACCAGCCCGGGAGACCGCCATGCGACGCATCGTGACTGCCGTGCTGCTGGTCGGAGGACTCGTCCACGCAGCCATCACCAGCCCCTCCGGCGCCGCGGTGCTCGTCTCGGTGCACGGTCCGGCCGGGCTCAGCATCGAGGGCACCACCCGCGAGCTGGCCATCTCCGAGCGCGACGACGAGCTCGTTTTCCAGGTGCCGCTCTCCGGCGTGGACACCGGCATCGGCCTCCGGAACCGGCACATGCGCGGCTACCTCGACGTGGCGCACCATCCCCACGCCGAGCTGCGCATCCCGCGGAAGGCGGTGGTCTTCCCCACTCCGGGGAAGGCCATCGAGTCCGACGTCCAGGGCACGCTGACGCTCCACGGCGTCTCCAGACCCTCCTCCGTGCATTACCGGGCGGAGGGGGGTGCAGGGGGCGAGGCCCGCGTCCGGGGCACGACTCGCATCGACATGCGCGATTTCGGGATCGAGGTCCCCGCGTACCTCGGTGTCCGCGTCGATCCGGCGGTCGCCATCCAGGTCGACTTCTCGGTCCGCGAACCATGAGACCGGCTCGCTGGCTGTTGCTGCTCGTCCTGTCCCTGGCCGGAACCGCCGACGCGTACCCCTTCATGATCCGGCACGGCTACGCGCAGTGCTCGTCCTGCCACACCGATCCCTCCGGCGGAACCTTCCTCAACGAGTACGGCCGGGCGCAGAGCGAGCTGCTGCTCAGCTCGAGCTACGGAGGTGGTGACGAGGTCTCCGGGGACGCAGAGGAAGAGCCGACCGCTGGACGGCTCCTCGGCTTCGTCCCGCTCCCCACCTGGTTCCGGCCCGGCGGCTGGGTGCGCATGGGCTACATCTGGAACGCGGTGGAGGGCAGCATCGTGGACCGGCGGGTGCTGCAGATGCGCGCCGACCTTGGTGCTGACCTCAAGATCGGAGCGTTCCGCGCCGCGGCCGAGCTGGGCTACGGGAGCGCCACCGGCACGCCGCGGCTCGCGCAGATCACCCACTCGACGACCGGCCCCAACCTCGTGGGCCGCGAGTTCTGGCTCGGGGTGGAGACCTTCGGCGGTGAGGGCCTCCTCCGGGCCGGACGGATCAACGTGCCGTTCGGGCTGCGCAACCTCGAGCACACGTCCTTCGTCCGGAGCGCGACCCACACCGACTTCAACGAGGACCAGACCTACGGGGTGGCCCTCGCCATCTCCCGTCCGACGTGGCGGGCGGAGGTGATGGCACTGCTCGGCAACCTCTCCGTCCATCCCGATACGTACCGGGAGCGCGGCGCGGCAGGCTACGTCGAGGTCTCGCTCTCCCCGACTGCCGCCCTCGGGCTCAGCGCGCTCGCGGCCCGGACCGATGCCTCGCTGACCACGAAGCACCCCACCCTCCGGCAGTCGTACGGAGGGTTCGCCCGCGTCTCACCCTGGCAGCCGCTGGTGCTCCAGTTCGAGGCGGATCTGCTTTTCGAGAACCGGCTCGGCGGCGGTACCCAGGATGTGGGCCACGCCGAGTGGCTCCAGGTGGACCTCGAACCGCTCCGGGGCGTGCACCTCTTCGGAGCGGTGGAAGCGATGAAGACCGGAAGCTCGCCCGAGCTGCAGCGCGGCGCGTGGGGAGGCCTGTGGTGGTTCGTCGTCCCTCACGTGGACCTCCGGGCGGACGTGGTCCAGCGCTGGGGCCAGGGCCCGTCGACCACGACCTTCCTCGTTCAGCTGAACGGATACCTGTGATGCGTCTCCACGACCTCGTCCTCGCAATTGCCGTCGTTGCCGCTCCCGTCGCCGCCCGGGCGACCCCGAACTTCCCGGCGGCGATGGCCCGCGACCTCCAGCTCTCCGCCCCGCCGGCCTGCACCGTCTGCCATGCCACGAACGCCGGCGGAACGGGCACGGTGGTCAAGCCGTTCGGCAAGTATCTCCTCTCCCGCGGGCTCGCGCCCTTCGACGAGGGCTCGCTGGCCGGTGCCCTCGCGGCTGCGGGCGGTGAGCGGCACGACACCGACGGAGACGGCATTCTCGACGTCGACGCGCTGAAGCAGGAACTCGATCCGAACGGCAGCTCCGCACCCACGACGGGACTCGAGGACCCGACCTTTGGATGCGCCTCGACCCGAGGCGGCGAACCGACCACCACGCTGCTGCTGGCCCTGGTGGTGCTGCTCCGCCTCGCTGCAGGGCACCTGTCCCGCCGTCGCGGGCTGGAGCGCGTGGGCGAATCCACACCCGGGGCGCTGACCTCGACGCACGAGGGGACCGCCTCGCGCCCGGGTGGCTGAAGACCGTCGGCGGACGATCCTCAAGCTTTCCTGGGTCATCCCCTGAGCTTCAGAACTGCGTGTCGGTGATCACGCGTTCCCACTGCTGCAACTCCTCCCCGACGGTCTTGAGATGACCCCGGATCGCCTCCAGGGCGTCCGCTCCGAGCGGGAGTCGAAGCGGAGGCCGGGGAGAATCGATGGCCGTGCGGATCGCGGCGGCGGCCTTGGCCGGGTCTCCGGGCTGCTGCCCGGCGTTGTCATGGACGTACTCTCGGGACTTCCCGACCGTCTCCGCGTACTCGGGCATGGTCTTCGATTCGAAGGCCACTTTCGTGTCGAAGATCGACGTCCTGAATACCCCTGGCTCGACGATGAGCACCCGGATACCGAAGGGAGCGACCTCCGAGGCCAGCGTCTCCGACAGCCCTTCAAGGGCAAACTTGGTCGCGCAGTAGGGGCCGAAGCCGGCCCAGGTGATCTGACCGCCCATGGAGGACATCTGGACGATCCAGCCCGAGCGGCGCTCGCGCATGTGAGGCAGCACTGCGCGGGTGAGCGCGAAGGGGCCGAAGACGTGGAGATCGAAGAGCGCGCGCAGCTCCTCTTCCGTGGTCTCCTCCACGGCACCCACCTGGGTGTGTCCGGCGTTGTTGACCAGGACGTCGATCCGGCCGAAGCGCTCCAGCGCCTTGCGGATCGCCGGGCCCGCCTCGTCGGTCTTGCTCACGTCGAGCGTGAGAGGGAAGAAGCGCTCCTCGCTGCCCGGAACCGGCGGCCGCAGACCGGCAGCTCTTCGTGCTGCCGCGACCACCGATTCGCCAGCGCTCAGCGCCGCCCTGGCCAGCTCCAGTCCGAAGCCCGAAGAAGCCCCGGTGATGAACCACACCCGCTTGTTCTCCGCCATGCGTGAAGCCTCCCTGACGCCAGGAAAGTGACCCTCCCCGGACTCGAACCGGGACGCGGGGTCAGCCGCAGCGGATTTTGAGCCCGGGCTTCCGGCGGATTCCTACGGGTATACCGCTTCCATCGTTCCCGCAAATGCTGGATGGTCCGACGCCGCCGCCAGTTCCGCTGCCTCCCGCGTCACCGGGTGCACGGCGGCGAGCGCGAAGAGGTCAGCGCCCGCGTGCGGAGGACCATCCGTAGAGCCGCTCGGCATTTCCCCGCAGGACCTTCTCGCCCATGCGGACCGCTGCGTCCATGTCGACCACGCCGTCGCGCACCAGGCCCGCCAGGGCGAGGGCAAGCGCCTCGCGCGACGAGCGGCACAGCGACGAGTGCTGGACCTCGCTGCCGACCGGTATGCCCGGATAAGCGGCCGCGTCGGTCGAGAAGAGCAGCTTCTCGGGCGCGTAGATGAGCACCTTCCGCAGCACTCCGGCGAGATCGGGGACCGGATAGAGAAAGGTCATCGCAGACATGTCGTACCAGACGTGCGGCTTCAGGGCGAGGTAGGCCCCGTACTCGACGAGCGGATTGCCCCCGTGGATGAGAACGAACTGCGTGTCGAAGTAGCGTACGTCGGTGAGGACCGAATCCAGGTTGCGCACGTCCGCCTCCATCGTGCGAAGGAAGGGCGGCACGCCGTTGGAGGAGTGGATGTGAACCGGGAGCTTCCGCTCCCCGGCGGCGCTGAAGATGCGCCGGGCCAGGTAGTCCTGCAGCGCCAGGTACTCCTCGCGCGTGAGCGGCGCGGTCCGGCCCCTCGCGTACAGGGTCGCCGCCCGCTCCTCCGAGACGTCCTCGAAGACGAGGGTGCGCAGGTACGCGTCCCAGAACTTGACGGCGACCGCGCCCTGCTGCTTCCAGCGCGTGAGCGTCGCCTCGACGAAGGCGACATAGGTGGTGAGGTCCGCCGGGACGGCGTCGAGTCCCGACTCCGCCACGAATCGTTTGAGCGCGACCTGGATCTCCTGAATGCCCGTCCGGTGCTTGGGGCTGCGCTTCATCAGCGCCTCGGCGGGCAGTGGGTAGAGCAGGTTGGTCGCCTGGGGAACCCACCGCAGCCGCCGCCCATCGATGCCCTCGCGGAAGTCTTGGTTGACGAGGGCGATCTCGGTCCGAGTGTAGTCGAGGTGATCCGCCCAGTATCCTCCCGGGCCGAGGCGGGACATCCTCTCCGCGCGCACCTTGGCTGCGCGAGCGGCAGCCGCGGACACGTCGCCGCCCTTGACGGGCGAGCCGAAGCGGTCGCGCAGCGCCTCCGCGTAGCGCGGGTCCGTGCTGCGCAGCCCAAGCGGCATCCTCGCGTCACTCGCCGGGTTGAACGTCCCCTCCTCGATCAAATGGGTGTGGTTGTCGATCGCCCGGACGCGATCGAGCCGCTCCGCTAGCCGGCGAAAGAGCGGATCGTCCCGCCACGGCCGCGTCCGGGGCTCCGCGGCGGCGAGAGCCACCACGGTCATCAGGATGGGAGCAGTCGTCATGACTCGCCTCCGCGCATCGGGACCAGGCCTCGCGCCGAGGCCTCGCACGCACTTCGGCGAGTCGAGTGTCTTTGCCCGCCGCAGCGCCCGTCCGGCCCTCGAGAGGCGCTGGCCCGCGCCGCCCGTTATCACCGCCTCCGGCGCGCGTCCCGCAGAATCGCCCTCGGAGCTAACTCATGGCCCTCCCCGGACTCGAACCGGGACGCGGGGTCAGCCGCAGCGGATTTTGAGTCCGCCTCGTCTACCAATTTCGACAGAGGGCCTTGCGACGCCGCGGGGGCGGGTCTAGCACGTCCCCGACATGTACAACCTTCTCAGCGCCTTCGCTGCCGGCGTCGTGGTCACCGTCGCCGTGCGGCTGGCCGGGCTCTCCTGGCTCGCCTGCATCGTGCCCGGCGTCCTGGTGTTCATCGGCGCGTACGTCCTCCTCGCCAAGCGGATCGCCGACAAGCTCAAGGGCCTGGTGACGAGCGCGCAGAAGGAGCTCCAGAGCATCTCCTCCCCGCGCGACAAGGACGCCAAGGTGGCCAAGGCGGTGAAGACCCTCGAGCAGGGGCTCCAGTACGATCGCTGGCAGATCATGGTCGCGTCTCAGGTGCACGGACAGATCGGCATCCTCCACTACATGATGAAGGACTACGCCGCGGCCGAGCCCCACCTCAACCAGGCGAGCCGCCGCGACCCCATGTCCCAGGCCATGCTCGGGGCGCTGCGCTACCAGCGGAAGCAGTACGGCCCGATGACCGAGTCCTTCGAGAAGGCGGTGAAGGCCGGAAAGAAGGAAGGTCTGGTCTGGGCCGTCTACGCCTGGTGTTTACAGCAGTCCAAGGAGCGCGAGAAAGCCATCGCTGTCCTCGGCCGCGCCGTGGCCGCCAATCCGAGCGACGAGAAGCTCAAGGCCGCCCTCACTGCTCTGCAGAACGACAAGCGGCTGAAGATGAAGCCCTGGGAGCCGATGTGGTGGCAGTTCAACCTGGAGGCCCCGCCCCAGGACTTCGGCGGCGGGAGGCGGGTACAGTTCCAGCGTCGGTGAGCAGGATGGCTGGAGTTTCTTCCTGTCGTTTTCCAGCACACTCCGCAAATCGCTGATGTGACTCGTGCCACCGGGGCACGTTGCTTGCTCGTCGGCGGAGCGTCTCCCGCGTGTTGCGGGAGCCTGTGCTGCGAAGAGGAGTGCCACCCTGGCCAGCAGCGGACTCCAGTCTCCCTGGTCGGACACCGGGCGGCCCGAGATGGACCGACGTCCTGCCCGCCCCGTGCTCCTCATCGTCGAGGACGACCCGCCGACGCGCGGGGGACTGGCCGAGTTCCTGGGCCGCGACTGGGACGTGCTCACCGCCGAGGACGGCACGGAGGCAGTGGCCCTGATCCAGGCGCACATGCCGGACCTCGTCCTGGCCGATCTGGCGATGCCCCGGCTCGGCGGCATGGGGCTGCTCGAGGTGATCCAGACCGATCCCCGCACCCGGGAGGTTCCGGTGGTGTTCCTCTCCGGGCAGACTGACCCCCGCACCGTCGTGGACTGCTTCAGCCACGGAGCGGCCGACTTCATCGCCAAGCCGGGACGGCCGGAGGAGCTGCGGATCCGCCTGCTCCACGCCTGGAAGCAGGCCCGCCGGGTGGCGCGACTCGAATCGCTGGCCCGGACCGACGCTCTCACCGGACTCCACAACTTCCGGGCGCTGCAGCTCAAGCTGGACGAGGAGTTCGCCCGCGCCGCCCGGTACGCCCAGCCGCTCGCGCTGCTGCTCGTCGATCTGGACAACCTCAAGGCGCTCAACGACCGCTATGGACACGAGGCCGGAAACGCCGCGCTGCGGGAGACGGGCGAGGTGTTCCGGGAGGAGCTGCGCGAGGTGGACTTCGCCGCGCGGTTCGGTGGAGACGAGTTCGTCGCCCTGCTGCCTCACCAGACCGGGGCCGAGGCGATGGTCGTGGCCGAGCGGCTGCGACTGCGACTGGCCTCGCGCCCCTGGCCGTGGCCTCAGCCGCTGACGCTGAGCATCGGCATCGCGGCGATGGAGGGCGCGATGCACGTGCAGGATCCCGCGAGCCTCCTCGCGGCTGCAGACGCCGCGCTCTACCGGAGCAAGCACAAGGGGCGGAATCGGGTGGAGGTGGCGAGTCCCGCGGACGGACTCACCGCGGACACCCACTGAAGAGTGGAGCGCGATGGGCGGGACCTCGCAGATGGCGGTGGTGGGCGAGGGACTCGCAGGCGCGGCGCTCGCGCTGGCGCTCTGTCACCTTGGCCGCGGCCGGCAGGTGGAGACGCTCCTCTATGCCGGCAATGGACCGGCGCGTGGAATGGCGCGAATTCTCACGCCCCAGTGCCGCTCGCGCCTCGCGCTCCTCGGCTGCACGCTCCCGAACACCGAGCCGACCACCCCGCTGGTGGGGCTGAGAGTCCTCTCCCGCGGGGCGCGGGCCTGGCTTCCCTACCCTCCAGGCGTGGTGAGCCTGGGCCACCCGGGGAAGGACCCGCTGGGCGCGCTGCTCACCGCGCGCGCCGGGATGGCGGGGGCGCGGGTACGCGCGTGGGCGGTGGAGCGCACCGAGCTGATGTCGCAAACCCGGGCGCCGGGACGGGTGGTGCGCTCCCACGGGCTGGTCGCCCGGGCGGACACGGTGGCCTTCGCCCTCGAGCCGCAGGACGCGAGCGCGGCCGCGGCGGAGCCCCACGGGCGCGCGCCGCTCCTCCCCGGCGCCGAGGCGTGGGTCGCCACTGGCCGGCCGCTTCCCTTCGCGCAGCTCCTGCTCGCGCCGGCGCCGGGCGTGGACGGGCTCCTGCTCCTGCCAGTCCCGGTGGGAGCCTGGGCCTGCGCGTTCGGGCCGGGGGTCGAGCCGGTCGACCTCTCCCTCCTGCTGGTCGAGGCCGCGCGGGACGGGCTGCTCGAGCCAGGCTTCGACCTGCTCTCGCTCGGGCGGCGGCCGGTTCCCGCGGGTAGCGCGCCGGTGCTCACCGGGCCCGGCTGGGTGGCCACCGGACCGGACGCGCTGGGGCATCCGCTGGACCTCGCCGTGGGCCCGGCGCTCGCCCTCGCCGGGCAGGTGGCGCACGCCCTGGTGGAGGCGAGCGAGCCGCCCTCCGCCCTCGCCCACGCGATGCTCCGCGCCGGCGTGGGACGCCTGCGGAGGGAGAACGATGCGGCGGCCGCGGTGTGGCGCGTCGCCCGGCATGCCGGACCGGAAGCGGCACGCGCTTTCCGGGGTGGCCAGCAGCCGAGGCCAGTGCCCGCGGACCTGACGCTCGCCGGGCTCGACCGGCCCCGTGCCACCCCGGTGCTGTGGCGCATGCGCTGGCAGGTGGTGCGGACGCTGCTGACGGCTCCCCTCCGCCCACCCGAGCAGGCCGCGCCGTTGCTCCAGCCGCCGCGCGACCCCCGGCTCATCTACGTGGTGGACGACGATCCCGACACCCGCGAGGGACTGCGCGAGCAGCTCAGCCTCGGAGGGGCGGAGGTGGTGACCTTCCCCGGCGAGCTGGAGCTCCTCGCCGCGGTGGCGCATCGGCCTCCGGCCGCGGTGCTCCTCGACGTCGTGCTGGAGCGCGTCGATGGCATCCGCCTCTGTCGCCAGCTTGTCGGACACCCCGCGACGCGAGGCACCCCGGTGTACGTGATGAGCGGCCTGGGCGGATCACAGCTGCGCCGTCAGGCGCTGGAGGCCGGCGCCGCCGAGTTCCTGGTGAAGCCCCTCGACCGGGCGATGCTCGCCCGGATCCTCGAGCGGCACCGGCTCGCTCAGCGCGAGCGCCCGTGGCCGGGAACGGACAGCCCGGCCTCCTCCCACACCGCGGCGTAGGGTGGGGGCACGAAGCGCGTCCCCGGCTCGCGCCGGAACCAGGTGCGCTGGCGCTTCGCGTAGCGGCGCGTCTCGAGCAAGGTCTCTCGCTCCGCCTGTTCCTCGGTCAGCTCGCCGGCCACCACCGCAAGCGCCTGGCGGTAACCCACGCTGCGCATGGGCGCGGTGTCCCTGAAGCCCTGGTCGACGAGGCGCCTGGTCTCCCCGAGCAGCCCCTGCTCGAACATCCGCCGGGTGCGCGCGGCGAGCCGCTGCTCCAGCTCCTCGCCGGGCGGGTCGAGGAAATGGATGTGCGCCGGGTAGCGTGCCGCGCCGAAGGCATGAGCGGCCCGCAGCTCGGAAGGTGGGGTGCCGGTGGTGGCGTGGATCTCCAGCGCCCGCACCACCCGCACGACGTCGGCCGGCGGCAGGCGGGCCGCGGTCCGGGGATCGACCTCGGCCAGGCGGCGGTGCATCGCCTCCGGCCCGAGCCGCCGCGCCTCGTTCTCCAGGATGCGTCTCACCCTCTGATCCGGCGGGGTGTCGGTGAGTCCGTGCAGGAGAGCCCGGATGTACAGCCCGGTTCCGCCGACCACGAGGACGCGCCGCCCTCGGGCCGCGATGTCGGCGATCGCCGCGTCGGCGAGCGAGGCCCAGCGGGCGGCAGAGAAGGCCTCGGTCGGCTCGACCACCGAGACGAGATGGTGCGGAATCCGCGTGAGCTGCCGCGGCTCGGGCTTCGCCGTGCCGAGGTCGAAGTGCCGGTACACCGCCTGGGAGTCCGCGCTGACGATCTCCGCCCCCAGCCGCTCGGCCAGCTCCACCGCGAGCTCGGTCTTCCCCGCTCCGGTGGAACCGGCGATGACGGTGAGCGCCGGCTGGGGTAGGACGCGAGCCATGGCCGAACCCTACGTCCAGGAGTACCGCGCGCGCTGGGCGGACATGGACTTCAACCAGCACATGCGGAACGCAGCTTACCTCGGCGTGGCCGAGGAAACCCGGCTGCGGTTCCTCGAGTCCGGTGGCTGGACGATGGCCGAGCTGTACAGGCGTCGCCTGGGCCCGGTGGTGGTCGAGGACCTCCTCACCTACCGGAAGGAGCTCCGGCTGCTGGAGCCGTTCCGGGTGGACATGGCGGTGGCGGCCATCACGCCCGATGCGCGGAAGATGAAGGTGCGGAACCGCTTCTTCCGTAGCTCGGACGCGGCGGCGTGCGCGACGGTGGAGAGCATCATCCTCTGGTTCGACCTGGAGGCGCGCCGGACGATCGTTCCTCCGCCCGAGCTCGGCCAGCTCTGGCTGGGCCTGGCCCGGACCGAGGACTTCGTCCGGATGGAAGGCTGACTCCGCGCGGCGCCGGATAGGAGCTGAGCCAGGGCGAGCCCGCCGGTGCCGATCCACGCGCGGCCTGATCGTTCACTGGCCCGGCCGGAGCAGCCCGCGCAGGGTGTAGAGGTAGCCGAGGTTCCGGGTGTAGACGAAGGCAACCGAGCGCCCGTCCGGGGAGATCGCCACGTCGCGAATGAAGAGCGCCCCGCTGGTCTCGGTGGGGGTCACTGTCCGCTCCTCCAGGAGCCGGCGGTGCTCGACGTCGAACCGCAGCAGGCGCGCCCGGGCCGGGGTTCGATCTCCGCCCCGGGTCACCCAGAGGTGCCCCTCGGAGCTCCAGCCGCGCGGGACCGCATCGGCCCCGGCTTCCGGAAGGCGTGACACGCTGCCGTCCCGCGTCGAGAGCAGCACCAGGACGGAGTTCTTGTCCAGGGTCGCGGCCCAGCGGTCGTCCGGCGAGAGCTGGAGGATTCGCCGCGGCGTGAGCGGGACGTCCGACAGACGGGTCGGGGAGGAGCCATCCTGAGGAAGGACGAAGAGGTGGTAGTCCTCATCCGATGGAGACTGGCAGGTCGCGAGCAGGCGCTTGCCGTCCCGGAACCACCGGGCAGCACCGACCGCCATCCCGTGCGGCTGCAGCGGTCTGCTCTGCCCCGGTCCAATGGGAAGCGCGGTCAACGTCCGGCGGTCCTGCGCGGCCACCAGTGCCGATCGGCCATCCGGGGAGAGGTCGAGGGGCGAGCCCGGGCCGAGGATCTGCGCAGCGTTTCGGTCCGACCGCCGGAGCAGCGTCCAGACGGGCTGGGTCGGCATCTCGCCCTTCTCCGGGGCCACGGGAACGCTCTCGGAGAAGAGGACGTTGCCCTCGTCCGAGATCCGGGCCACGAAGTTTGCCCAGTTTCCCCAGGTGAGGGTGGACTGCTCCGGTCGGCCCACGCTGCTGAGACCGAGCTCGGAGCGCTCGAGCTGCTCCGTGGCGAGCACGGTTCCATCCGGAGCGACGTCCTCCAGCCGGAGATCCGCAGGGCTCACGTACAGCTCGCGCGTCCTCCCCTCCTCGGAGACGGCGAGCAGCGTGTTGCGGGCGAGCCGCCCTGCGGTGAAAAGCACCTCGGACCCGTCGGGTGACCAGGCGAGGCCGAGCACCCGCGGCCACCGGGGCGCAAGCGCCTTCGACAGGCCCTGGAGGTCGACCACCCTCGCCTCGCCCATGTCGTCGTTGAAGAAGGGGTGATGGAGGAATGCGATCCGGTCGCCGCCGGGCGAGAATCGCGGGTTCGAGATCCAGCCCGTCGTCTGGAAGAGCACCTTGCCCACCGGAAACTCGAGCCTGCTCGCCGCGCCGACGTTGCGGACGACAGCCAGCTCACCGGTGGGGGACCAGTCGGCGAACTCGACCTGCTCCACCAGCTCCCGGGGTGCTCCGCCGACCCCTCCCACACGCGCCAGGGTCCCTTGCATCGAGAACGCGCGGTTGAACCTCGGCTCGAGCAACAGCGCGAGGTCACCGGAGCTCGAGACCCCCAGGAGCAGCGCGTTGGTCACCCCGAGCGACTGAGGCTCGAAGCTCGCGGACGTCTTGCCGAAGAGTTCCTCGGGCCCACCCCCGAAGCTCGCGCTGAAGACGATCCGGCCGTCCGGCGCGAACCGCGCGGCGCGCACCGCCCCGAGCCGGTGCATCACCTGCTGCACCTCGGGCCGAGGGGTGTCACCCGAGAAGGACCGGGCGCGCCAGGCCAGCGCGGCCACCAGCGCCGCGAGGGCCGCCACGCCCAGGAGCACCGGGCCGACGAGGCTCCTTCGCCGGGCGACCAGCGGCGGAGCCGGCGCCGTGGGGCTGCGGACGACCTCGAGCGCGAAGGCCAGATCCGTGGCGGACTGGAACCGGCTCTCCGGCTCCTTCTGGAGGCAGCGGAGCACCACCTGCCCGACGGCGGGCGGGACGGTCGAAGGGAGGGGCGAAGGCTCCTGGTTGAGGATGGCGTAACCGCTCTCGACCAGCGAGGCCCCGGGGAAGGCGCGCTCTCCCGAGAGCAGCTCGTGGAGCACCGTACCCAGGCTGAAGGTGTCGGTGCGCGAGTCGACCTGCTCTCCGCGGACCTGTTCCGGGGACATGTATCCCGGCGTCCCGAGCACCGAGCCGGTCCGGGTGGCCGCGCCGGCAGGGGTCACAGTGGCGTCCATCATCCCGTGGGAGCCGGCCCGCGCCTCCTCGGCGAGCTTGGCGATCCCGAAGTCGAGCAGCTTCACCTGCCCACCGGCGGCGATGAACACGTTGTCCGGCTTCACGTCCCGGTGAACGACCCCGCGCCGATGGGCCGCCGCCAGCCCGTGGGCGAGCTGGATCCCCCAGTCCAGCGCGGTGCCCAGAGGCACCCGGCCGCGCGACAGCCGCTGCCGCATCGACTCTCCCTCCAGGAGCTCGGTGACGAAGTAGGGCGCGCCGTCGTGAACTCCGACGTCGTAGACCGCGACGATGTTGGGGTGGTTCAGCGAGCCGGCGATCCGGGCCTCCTGCTCGAAGCGCCGGACCAGGTCCGGGCTGCTCGCCAGCAACTCGTTGACCACCTTGAGGGCGATCTCGCGGCCGAGGCGGCTGTCACGCGCGCGGTAGACCTCCGCCATGCCTCCGGCACCGACGACGGAGAGCACCTCGTACGGGCCGAGCCTGCTACCGGGGATCAGGCGCAAGATCCTCCGACTCTAGTTCAAAGGCCGGACGGCGGGCGTCCCACGACCGGGCGGGCGACTGCGGGCCGGTCAGCGGCGGGCGGCGAGCGCCGACTCGAGCGCGTCGAGCCGCAGCGGCACCGGCTCACCACCAGCGAGCGGCTTGAGCTGCGCCTCGCCGGAGGTCAGCTCGCGCGAGCCGAGGACCAGCGCGTACGCCGCCCCCGACTTGTCGGCCCGCTTCATCTGACTCTTGAGGCTGCCGCCGCGGGCGTCGAACTCCACCCGGTGGCCCGCGCGCCGGAGCCGGCTCACCAGGGCCAGCGCCGCGTCCGCCGCGCCCTCCTCGGCCACCGCCACGAAGAGCACGGGCCGGGCGGGCTGTACCACGCCCTTCGCCTGGAGGAGCAGGAAGAGCCGGTCCATCCCCAGCGCCCAGCCCACGGCCGGAGTGTCCGGCCCGCCCAGCTCCTTCACCAGCCGGTCGTACCGGCCGCCCCCGCCCACCGCGGAGGCGGTGCCCAGCACCGGGTCGTCGGAGAGGAACTCGAATGCCGTCCGCGTGTAGTAGTCGATGCCCCGCACCATCCGCGGGTTCACCCGGAAAGGGATGCCCAGGAGCGAGAGCTGCCGCTGGACCACCTCGAAGTGTGCGCGGGCCTCGTCGGAGAGCGCCTCGGTGATGGCCGGGGCACCGGCGACGACCGCCTGGCAACCGGGATTCTTGCAGTCGAAGACCCGCAGCGGGTTCTTCTCCGTGCGCTCCTGGCACTCGGCGCACAGCTCGCTCCGGTGGGCGCGCAGGAAGCTTCGCAGCGACTCGAGGTAGACGCCGCGGGTCTCCGGATCCCCGAGCGAGTTCAGCTCCACGCGGATGCCGTCCAGCCCCAGCGCGCGGAAGAGCTGCATCGCCAGGTCGATGAGCTCCGTCTCCTGCGCCGGCGCGGAGACTCCGTAGGCCTCGGCGCCCGCCTGCCAGAACTGCCGGTAACGGCCGGTCTTCATCCGCTCGTACCGGAACATCGGGCCGAGGTACCACCACCGGGTCACCGGCTCGCGCTGGGCCACCGCGTGCTCGACGTAGGCGCGCACCAGGGGCGCCGTCCCCTCCGGACGCAGCGAGAGGCTCCGGCCCGCCTTGTCCTGGAAGGTGTACATCTCCTTCCCCACGATGTCGGTCGCCTCGCCGACGCTCCGGACGAACAGCGCCGTGTCCTCCGCCACCGGCGTCCGGGCCTCCTCGTACCCGAAGCGGCGAAAGGTCTCGCGGGCGGCGGCCTCCAGCGCCTGCCAGACGGCGATGTCGGGCGGGAGGAGATCGATCATCCCCTTCACCCCGGAGATTCGCTGGCTCACGTCGCGCCTCCGATGCGTCGCCCCATCCGCACCACCGCGTCCGGCACCAGCCAGTCATCCCAGACGACCCGGCCGGGCTCGAAGAGGAGGATGACGGTGGAGCCCATCTCGAAGCGGCCCAGCTCGTCGCCCCTCTCCACCGGACGCGGTGGGAGGTAGGTCCGGAGTCCCGCGACGTGCCCGGCATGGGTGAGCCGATCGTCGTACGCGGCGCGGATCCGGCCCACGCAGGTCGCGCCCACCTTCACCACCGCGACCCGGCCGAAGATGGGGCTGTCCAGCACCGTCACCAGCCGCTCGTTGAGGCAGAAGAGCGCATCGCGCTGGCGCACCGTCACCGGGTTCACCGGCCAGAACTCGCCGCGCAGGTACCGCG
>RPRB01000060.1 GCA_003818285.1 Myxococcaceae bacterium | reverse complement strand
TCAGCAAGGCGCTCAAGGCGCGCGGCTTCCGGTTCGTGGGTTCCACCATCTGCTACGCGTTGATGCAGGCCTGCGGGCTGGTGGACGACCACGTCCAGGGCTGCTTCCTGGCAAGGCGGCGCTGAGGCGGGCGCCGGAACGAGGTGGCTCGCGTAACGACGTATTTGACCCGTCACGGGGCGTAACGAGGTGTTTGACACCTCGATGTCAAGTGGACTTGACAGGCCCTTTGTGTCGGGCCCGGTCAGCGCCCACCCTTCTCGCCGTTGGCCTTCCCCGGGTCGTCCTTTGGGGGCGTGCCCGAGCCGCCCTTCCCCGCGTCGTCCGAGGGCTTGGTCCCGGAGAAGCTCTCCAGGGACTGATCGACTTCCTTGGGGTCGATTCCCAGGCGCAGGAGAGTTTCGTGATCGGGGAATCCCGTGGCCGCCAGCCCCTGGCTCTCCTGGAACTTCCGGAGCGCGGCGGAGAGCTGCTCTCCCTTCAGGTCGTCGCGCTCAGCGAATCCCTTGCTCTCGAGAGCCTGCGAGATCTTCCGCTGAGAGTCGGGGTTCATCATCTCCGAGGGCGAGGCCGCCAGCGGCGGGTGTCCCGGCGGCGTCTTTGGCGTCGCCTTCCCCGAGCGCCTCGCGGCGTCACTCGACGGGGGTTGGGTCGCGTCCTTCCCGTCCGCGCTCTTTCCCGTGCCGCTGCTGTGGGCGCAGCCCGCGGCCAGCAGCAAGGCGCAGGCGGTCACGATCTGGACTCTCATTCCTCGCTCCTCATCGGCGACCTCGGGTGTGTTCGGCCATGGAGGCAAGGTAGGTCGAGCGCGCGCGTGCGGCAGGCGCTCCACCGACCGCAGGGCCTCGTCCGGCGGCCCGACGCAGGACCGGCCGACGAACAGGCCACCCGGGGGGGGGCCGATGGCTCGAGGGAAGGCGGGGTCAGGTCCTCGCGACCTGGGCGAGGAACTCCACAGCCTGGGCCTCCGCCCAGAACCGAGGACGGACGAGGCTGCCCGCGAGGAATCCCACGTGGCCTCCTCGCCGTGTCCGGAGCAGCTGGACCGACGGGTTGGGAATGGGCGTGGGCAGGGTCTCGACGGGGATCATCGGGTCGTCCTCGGCGCTGATGCAGAGCACCGGGCGCCGGATGCGCGGCAGGAGCGGCCCGGACGAGGCCCGGGCGTAGTAGTCGTCTGCGTCGCGGTAGTCGTTGCTCGGCGCGGTGAACGCGTCGTCGAAGGCGTGGAGCGTCCGGGCCCGGCGCACGACTTCGGGAGACAGTCCGCAGGCCGGATGCTCGCGCAGCTTCCCCAGCGCCTTCTGCCTGAGCGTGCGGAGGAACACCCTCCGATAGAGCGCCCCACCTCCCCACGGAGCATCGAGCGCTCGCGCACAGGCGGCGAGGTCGAAGGGCGTGCTCACCGCGGCCGCCGCGTCAACCGGGGCGTCCTCCCCGGTCTCGGCGAGGAGCTTCAGCAACGCGTTGGCGCCCAGCGAATACCCGATCGCGAAGAGCGGGCCGCGGACTCCGGCCCCCCGGATACGCGCACACACGAACCGGGGGTCCTCCGTTTCCCCCGAGCAGTAGGAGCGGAGGGTGCGGTTCGGCTCGCCGCTGCAGCTCCGCCAGGCCATGGCCACCGCACCCCATCCGCGGCGGGCGATCTCGTTGAGCGTGGCGCGCACGTAGCCGGAGTGGGGGCTTCCCTCGAGGCCGTGCAGCACCAGGACATGGGGGACCTCCCTCGGCGCGTCGAGCCAGTCCAGGTCGAGGAAGTCCCCGTCGTGCGTGTCGACCCGCTCACGGCGGAGCGGCGGGGGGCGCGGGCGGCGAACCAGGTGCGCCAGGAGCGTCTGGCGCTGGGGGCCGGCGGCGCCCCAGGCCGGCCGGAAGGGTTCGGTGGGCGTGAAGGCGGGAGGGACGGAGCTCCTCGGCTCGCGTTTTTCCGGCGAGTCTTCCGGTGCGCCGCCCGACGCGCTGGCCTCGTCCGAGACGCGCTCCTCGGCGGACGCGTCGCTCCGATCGGGGCCCTCGCCCCGCAGCCACGGCGACCCCGGCGACGTCATCCCCGCTCCGGGATGCGGGCGTCGGACACGCGGGACTCGGGCGTGGACACCGTGCCGGCGTCCACCGCCTGAACCGACTCGAGGGCTCCCGCCACGGCGGAGACCTCGCTGGAGAGCGTGTCCAGGCTCTCGCGAAGACGATCCGCCGCAGCCTGCTCCTGGCCGGCCTCGGCAGTGGAGCGGACCGCGAGCACCTGGGTGTGCAGGCCTTCGAGCGTGTAGAGGAGGCGCGTGCGCTCGGCCTCGAGGCGCGACGCGGCGGTCAGGAGCGACGCTCGCTGGCTGCGCTGCTGGTCGAGGGCCTCCAGGGCCTGACCGAGCCGCTGCCTGGTGACCGCGTCCTGCTCCGAGGCGAGGCGGCGCTGCAGGGACTCCCGCTCGGACTGGAGCCGCGCGTCGTCCTCGGGCCGGGCGAGGGCGCGGATCTCCCGTTCCCGGCGCTCGAGCGCGTGCACGCCCTCGCGCAGGGCCTGCACCGCTTCCTCGGGACGCTGGACGATCGTCCGCAGAACCGGCGGGGCGCTCTGGATGTCCGCGAGGAGCTGGTCGCAGAGCTCGTCCACCCGCGCCAGCCGCGCGTCGACTCCCGTCTCCTCCCGGACCGCCTCTGCCTCGACCTCCGGCCCGCGGCGGCCGATCAGGCGGCGCGTCCCCTCGAAGAACATCCACAGGGCGATGAACAGGAGCCAGAACGGCGCGCCGTCGACCACCACGACGGTGAGCACGGCCGCACCGATGAGCAGGCCCACGCCGCTTCGAGGCTTGCGCTGGCGATCCCCTCTCCGGGCGGCGCGACGCTCACGGCGCTCGTCCCGTCGTGACAGCCGCCGAGCGCGCCGATCCTTCTCCGCCGCCAGGGCCCGCTGCATCCGCCGTACGTCCGCCTCGAACCGGTCGCTCACGTCCTGTCCTCGCCTCGGAGGCCGAATCTGCCGGTCCCGCGCCCGCCGCGCCACTGTTCCGCGAGGGAACATGACCGGTCCCGTTCAGACCGCATCCGCGCCAGGCTGCGCCCCCACACGGCGGACGGAGCCCTCGAGCTCGCATCCCGACCTTTCCGTGCTCGCTTCCGCCCCGCTCGGCTCGGTCGCCCTGGCCTGCGCGCCGCCGGAGTGGTCAGTGCGCGTGCCGGTGATGCGCGTCGGACACGTGGGCATGCGCGTGGGTCAGCGGCGCGTGGCGGTGCGGATGCGCATGCGGCCCGGCGGAGTCCATGCCGTCGGGATGCGGGTGCTGGTGGTGAGCGTCGTGCACGTGGCGATGGCTGTGCTCCAGCGGATCGTGGGTGTGCTCGTGGCCGTGCCGCTCCCGGACGAGGAGCGCCACGCCGAGGACCATCACCGCTCCGGCGGCGAGCTGCAGCGCCCCGAGCCGCTCGCCCAGCACCGGCACGGAGAGGAGCGCGCCGGCGAACGGAGCGGTGGCGAAGAAGGCTGCCTCTCGCGCGGCGCCCAGGAGCCGCAGCGCGAAGGCATCGAGCAGGACGCTGGCGCCATAGGCGAGCGCTCCGAGGATGAGCGCGGCCGCGAGGACTCGCCCGGTGGGGAGCGCGTCGCCCAGGATCAGCCCGAGCGACACCAGACCCGTGCCCGCGCCCAGCGTCTTGGCGAGGACCACCTGCCAGGGGTCCTTTCCCGCCAGCCCCTGGGTGAGATTGTTGTCCAGCGCCCAGGCGGCACAGGCCAGGACCAGCAGCAGGACGCCTCCGAGCTGTGTCCCGTCCGCGGGTCCCGCACCGGGCACGGCGAGCAGGCACGCTCCGGCGAAGACCAGCCCGGCGCCGGCGGCGGCACGCGCGCCGAGGTGCTCGCCGAACGCCGTGAGGGCGACGAGCACCGTGAGCGGGCCCTCGAGGTTGAGGAGGAGCGCGCCGCTCACCCCGGAGACGCTCCGGAGCCCGTGCACCAGCGCAAGGGGCCCGACCACTCCCCCGAGGAGGACGATGGCGAGCACCCGGGGCAGGTCGGAACGGCCGAGGCTCGCCTCCACGATGCGCCGGCCCGCGAGCAACCTCACGGTGCCCACGGCCAGCCCGCCCCCGAGGTACAGCAGCCCCGCGAGCAGCACCGGCGCGACGTCAGGAAGAAGCCGCTTGGTGATGGGGACGCTCGCACCGAAGAGCACGGCGGAGAGCAGACCGGCCAGGGCGCCCAGCGCCGTGGGTCGACTCGCCCGGCTCACCACCGACTCCGCCGTCCCGAGCAGCGCATGCGATGAGCATAACGTGGTGTTCCGCGCCTGCGGACCCGCTCCCCCGAGGGTCGAGCGTCGGGCAACATCGCCGCCCTGACCCGCCCTCAGCGCACGGACCCCTCCGACGGCGCGGTCCCCTTCTTCGCCTGGGTCTTCGTGCTCTCGGTCCCGTTCTGGGCGGCAGGGCTCTGGGTCCGTCGCCCGATCCTTCCCGGGCTGCCGGTCAGCGCGCTCGCGGTGGTGTGTCCAGTGACGGCCGCGGCGATCTTCGCCTGGCGGCGCGCCGGAGCCCGGGCTGTCTCGGCCTTGCTTCGCCGGTCGTGGGACACGGAGGGCGCTTCGATCCGGTCATTCACGCGCTGCTGGTGGCTCTGCTTGCAGCAGTGGTGGCGTGGACGTGGCGTCGGCCCGCGAGCGGGTGAACGACGGGGCCCACCCTGCTGCCGGGGCGCCCCTCAACGTCTCCGGAGCCGCCGCGCGCGCCCCAGCCGGATCCCCTCGGGCTTTCTCGGCCGGGGGAGCGCGGGCCCGATGGGATCCGGGCACACCGACCGCAGCCGGCACCTCCCGCATTCGGCGCCGGACCAGACCGACTCGAAGAGCGCGGTCACCCGGTCCACGGTGTCGAAGTCCTCGGTGACCAGCCCCAGCTCGAAGTTCCGGGCGTCCGGATGCTTCGCACCAAGCCCGGCCCCGGTCAGGTTGGCGCTCCCCAGGTACACCCAGGCGCCGTCCACCCGCACGCACTTGAAGTGGACGCGCGGGCAGATCTTCAGCTGGAGCCCGCCCCGGACCAGCGTCCTCGATCGGTCGAACGCCGCCCGGAACGGCCGGCTCGGCAGCTCGGCGTGCAGCAGGCGAAGCTCCACGCCGCGCCGGGCCAGGGTCCGGAACAGGGTGAGCACGGGGGCGAAGCGCCCGCGAGCCGCTCCGGCGTCGCTTCCTGGCTCCGGCCGCTGCTCCATCATCATCGCCTTCACGTTGGCGGTGGCGATCCACACCGACTCGCGGGCTCCGGCCATCTTCTCCTGGACCACCGTTCGGTAGAGGTCGCTTCCGCTGAGCAGCTCGGCGTGGATCGGGCGCCCGGACACGTTCGCCTGGCTACCACGAGCCCCTGATGGTCGAGGCGCTCGCGCGCCGGAAGGCGTACGCTCGGGCCTGCCGTGGAGCTCGCCGTCGCCCCCCACCCCCTGCTCGCGCTGCGCGCGTTCGTGACCGAGTTCCCGGCACCGCTCGGCAAGCTACCGCGCGACGCGTACCGCGACCTGCTCGCCCCTGGCGCCCGGGCGCCGGTTCAGCCAAGCGAGGAGGTCCGCACCGCCATCCGCGAGCTCCTCCGGCACGGCGGCTACAAGCCCACGGGCCGCGGGAAGCCCGCCTCCGAGTACCTGGTCCGCGCAGCGGCGGAGGGGAAGCTCGCGCCAATCAACGCGGCGGTCGACGTGGGAAACCTGGTCTCGCTCCACTCGGGCCTCCCGATCAGCGTGATCGACGTGGAGCGGCTCCGTGCTCCGGTGCGGGTGGACCTCGCGCCCGCTGGCGCCCGCTACGTCTTCAACGCCTCGGGCCAGGAGATCGCTCTGGAGGGGCTGCTGTGCCTCTTCGATGCCGAGGGCCCGTGCGCCAACGCGGTGAAGGACTCGACCCGGAGCAAGACCTCCGACGAGACGACGACCACGCTCACCCTCGTCTGGGGAGCGCTCCCCGTCGGCGACCAGGTCGAGGAGGCGGTGGGCTGGGCATGGGAGCTGCTCGCCCGGGTCGGCGCCACCATCGACTCGGTGGACCTGAAACCCGCGGGTGGGCCCACGCGCTAGCCTTCAGTACATCTCGCTCACCTCGACCGACCGGGTGTCCTTGAACCGGCGCTCGAGGCGGGTGAGCACCGGCCGCTCCCGGGCTGCCACCCGGAAGAGCGTGGAGTCGAGCACCTCGATGCGTAGCACCAGCTCTCCGGGAGCGCCGCCCAGCTTCGGTGCCCGCGCCCATCCATCGAGTCGCACGTCCACCGGAGCGCGGAGCACCGCTGCCAGCGCTTTCAGCTGCTCCCAGGAGAGCTCGAGACCGAACTTTCGCGCCGAGGCTTGAGCCTCCAGATCCTTGAGACCCGCGGGCCAGGCGGCTGTCACCTCGTCGCGGGCCTCGATGTACCGGAGCGTCCACGTCAGGCGCGACGCCGGCGGATCGGCGAGCCGGAGAATGTCCTCGAGGCTGCCGGCCAGTTTTCCGTGCTCGTCGGTGTCGAAGATCTCGAGGGCCCGCATCCGGTTGAGTTCCCAAGGTTATGCGCAAATTGGCCGGAGTCCGCGTGAACGGACGTCCGCCCTTGAATGCCCACCTGCGCGTACCTGACCCGGCGTCCGGGTCAGAAGTTGATCGACCCGCGCACGTACACGCTCCGTCCCGGCGCCCAGTGGCTCCCGTTGAATCCGTTGTTGATCCGGTAGGCGTACTGGGCATCGAAGAGGTTCACGACATCGATCGCCAGGGTGGGACGGAGCGGAAGATCGAGGAAGTCGTGTGCCAGCGTCAGGTCGACCCGGACCCATCCGGGGACGTGGCTTTCGTTGTCCCCGCCGGTGCGGAGGCCGCTGCCGTACGCGAGCTGGACGGTGACCAGCGTCGGTCCGTCCCGGTAGTTCGCGCCCGCGTTGGCGGTCCAGGTCTGGGAGTGGTCCAGCGTCTGCCAGTCGGTGTTGGCCAGGTCCGCGGCGTCGAACAGATACTTCGCAGTGGCGATCCCTTTCCCCTGGGCGGTGCCGAAGCTGACGTTGCCGAACGCCGTGAGCCGTTGGGTGATGATCCAGTCGGCCGTAACCTCGATGCCTCCCGCGCGGCCCTCGGCGAAGTTGTACGGCGTCGTGATGCCGGTGTTGCCGATCTCCGTCTCGTCCAGCTGATCGGTGGAGAGCCGACCCCAGAGGGTGACCCCCAGCGTCAGCGGGCGGATGACCCGGGCCTTCAACCCCATCTCGGCGTAGCGGTCCTTCTCCGGCCGTAGGTCGTAGGGGATGGGTTGCCCAGGCTGGACCGCTCCGGGCGTGAGCCGTGCTCCTGCCGCGGCGTCGGTGACCGAGGGAGGGATCCACAGAAGACCGAAGAACGCGTGCGCCACCACGTCCGGCGTGAAGGCCCAGGCCGCCCCTATCCGGGGGCTGACACCGGCGTCCGACCCCCGGGGCGCGCCGGCGCCGGGAGAGGCGCTCTGGAAATCGACCCGCAGGCCACCGGTGAGGGTCAGCTTCCCGACGGTGAAGCGATCCTGCGCGTAGGCACCGCCGGTGGTGGCGGTGGGCTGGTCCGCGCCCTGGCCGGTCCGCTGGAAGTCGGGCGGTGGGATGAGCACGCGCTCGTACGCGTCGTAGGCGGTGTTGCCCCAGAGCTGGTCCACGCTCAGCCCGAACTTGAGGGTGTGCTGGTCCCCCAGTCGCTGGAGGTAGTCGGTCACCAGCCCGACGTGGTCCGCGCGGCGGTTCACGTTGCTCACTCCCGGGCAGTCGTCCTGGGTTTCCCCGAGGCAGACCTGGGTGGAGCCGAGCGCGTGCTGGGGGTCGCCGAAGAACTTCGCCGCCGAGTGCCGGACGTACCCGGCGATCCGCAGCGAGCGGCTGGCGTCGAAGTCGTGCCGGTAGGAGAGGATGCCGAACAGGTCGTTCTCGGTCTCGGTCTGCTGCGTGTCGGGCGGGAAGTACGGCGGCGGCGGGTTGCCGAACTCGTCCTCCTGGGTATTGCCCGGGATCAGCGTGGGGTCGACCGGAATCTGAAAGCGGTCGTGCGAGTAGCTGATCAGCGTGGAGAGGTGGTCGCGGTCGTTCAGGTCCACGTCCACCTTCGCGAAGACCCGTCCCTGCTGCGCCTTGTCGTTGAGGTAGGTGGTGGGGTTCGGCGGGTCGAGGCCGCGGTCCGTCCAGTTCAGACTGCCTCCGACGAGGTAGGTGACCGACCCGAGCTTCTGCCCCCAGTAGCCGCCGGGGCTGACCGTGTCGAAGCTGCCGTAGAGCAGGTCGAACCGACCCTCGCCCTCCGGCGCGGGCCGCCGCGAGTTGAGGTTCACCACCGCCGAGAGCCGCTGGCCATACTCGGCAGGGAGCCCACCGGTGATGACCTCCATATTTTCCAGTAATCGCGCGGAGAGGAACTGCCCGAAGAGCCCGGACACCGTGTCCGGCAGGGGCACCCCGTCGAGCTGATACTGGATGTTGGCGTGGTTGCCGCGGACGTAGATCTGCCCCAGGGCGTCGTAGACGAACCCCGGCTGGCTGGCGAGGATCTCGTTGACCGAGGCGCTGTCCCCACGCGGGCGCGACTCGATGTCCTCGCGCTGCACCTGGGTCGCCGAGCCGGTCGTGGTGGTGGGGCGAGGAGCTTCGCGCTTCGGGGCGACCACGGTCACCGTCTCCTCGAGCGTGGGGAGGGTGACGTCGAGCTCCAGCACGTCGCCCGAGGCGATGAGCACCTCGCGGTCGTCCATCCGTCCGTCGGGCGCGGAGAAGGTGATCCGGTACTTCCCGAACGGCACCTGCTCGAATTCGAAATGACCGGTCGGGTCGGTCGGGTGCACGTCGATCCGCTGGGTCCCGCGGAGCAGGGTCACCTGCGCGCCGGGAATGGGCTTTCCCGTCTCGTCGTGAACCGAGCCATGGACGATTCCGAGGTTCGCGGCGAGGGCGGGCGCGCTCCACCCGAGCGCGATCAGCGCGGTCAGGACGACGCGTCGTGTTGCGGAAGGGGTTGGAAGGTGAGGAGGTGCGGACATTCGGGTCTCGACAGGTCAATGACGACGGCGCGGGACGGCTCGGCCCCACCGGGCCGATGCTGCCTGCCACGGCGCGACGACTCACTCCGGGAACCGACGTCAGACCGGGGGCGACTGTTTCGGGGCGTGCCGCAGCGCCCACCCGGCGGGCGGCGGCAGCTGCTCCGGGGCCGCGACCACGGCCCTGTGCTGCGGGGACCCGACGACCACGGAGGTGGTCGCCACCTCGAGCCGCGCCGGCCGCTGGACCCAAAGCGCCGGGCAATGCGGATGCTCGCCGGGCCGGACGAGCGGCACCACAGCGCGCGCGAGCCCCTCGGGAACGGCAGCGGACTCGCCGCCGGACGTGGCAGCCTCGAGGTCCACCACCACTCCATGCTCCCAGCAGACGCCGTGAGGAGCCGTGGCCAGGTGGAGGAAGCCGCCGAGCTGCAGGAGCGCGAGCGCGGCCGCGCAGAGCGAGAGCCACGGAGGGCTTGTGCGTCGTTCGCGCATCACCGGGCGAGGAGGGTCGCGGTCCTAGCGCACGACCGGGGCCGTCGCAACGGCCGTCCGCTGAAGACCGTGCCTCGCAGGTGCCGGCACTCACCCGGGGACGCCGGGTTTTCAGGGCGAGACGGACGCCTCGTCCTGCTTGGAGGCGCTCGTCGCCGCCTCGGCCGGGAGCACCAGGTGGAACGTCGCCCCCCGACCCGGCGTGCTCTCCACCCACATCGTGCCCCCGTGCGCCTCGACGATGCGCCGGGAGATGTAGAGGCCCAGCCCCTTCCCGCCGGCCTTGGGGTCCGCCTGCCAGCCGCGCTCGAAGACGCGGTCGAGCTGGCCCGGAGGCAGTCCCTTTCCGGAGTCACGCACCCAGATCCGGACCTGTCCCACTTCCCGGGACGCCCCGACCGTGATGTGCCCTCCGGGCGGAGTGAACTTCACCGCGTTGTTCACAAGATTGAAGAGCACCTGGAGGATCCGCTCCTGGTCGAACTCCAGGGAAAGCTCCTCGGGCCAGGCGTGCTCGATCCGGAGCCGCCGCTCGTCGGCGTCCATCTGCTGGAGGAGGCACGCCGACTCGAGAGCCTGAGACAGGTTCCCGCGCTGGCGCTGCACCCTCAGGCTGCCGCTCTCCATCCCGGCAACGTCGAGAACGGTCTTCACCAGCCCGAGGAGCCACTGCGAGCCTCGGGCCACCACTCCGAGCGCGCGGTGGGCTTGCTCGCCTCCGCGGGCCAGGCCGCGCTGCGCGTGCAGGCGGAACGAGAAGAGCGCGTTGGACAGGTCGTGAGCGAGGATGGCCAGGAGCTCGTCCCGGGCGAGGGTGGCCTGCTCCGCCCGCCGGAACAGGGCCGCGTTCTCCAGGATCATCGACGCCCGCCGCGCGAACTCCTCGGTCAGCGCCCGGCCCGATTCCTCCGACTCGGGCGGGAGTGCCTGGAAGAGCGTCACCGTCCCGCTCAGCTTTCGCTCCAGCACGAGTGGGGCCGTCACCCAGCTTCGCAACACCGGCCAGACCGAGCGGACGGACGCCTCGTCCACCCATCGGCCGGTCACCGCGGCGTGCGTGGCGCGCGACTCGCGGATGCTCGGGGCAATCTGCACCCGGAGGAGCTGGAGAGCCTCTCCGTTCATCTTCCGGCGCAGCGGGTCAGTCCGCCAGGCTGCCGTCTCCTCGCCATCGAGCTCGGCCCAGCATCCATCGACCGACCCGAACGCTCCGGCGGCGGCAATCTCCTCGAGAAGATGCGTCGTTCCCAGGGGGATGCGATTGAGCCGCGCGCCGGCCTGGCTGAGAAAGCGGAGATTTTGCTCGGCCTCGGCGCGCCCGGTGACGTCGTGCAGTGCGACCCGCACCCGTCCCGAGTGGCCTTCCTTCGGGACGGGCACCAGCACCATGTCCACGGTGTAGCTCTGCTGGCCGACCGTCCGGAAGGTCAGCTCGCTGCGGCTCTCTCGCTTCTGCTCGACGCACATCCGGAGCACCGCCCGGAAGGCGAGCGGTTCGGACATTCCGACCACCGTCTGCAGCCGTCGGCCGACCAGCGCTGACCGGTCGAGGCCGAGCATCCGCGCCGCCGTGAGGTTCGCCTCGAAGATGCGACCGTCCGCCTCGAGGGTGAGATAGGCCAGAGGGGCGAAATCGAACAGCTCGATGTAGCGCTCGCGTGACGTCTCCAGCTGCTCCTGCGCCTCGCGGAGCGCACGGTTCTGGATCTCCAGCTCGATCTGGTGCACGCGCAGCTCATGAACCAGCCGGTCGGTCTCGGTGAGAGAGGTTCGGAGCGAGCTGAGCTCCCGAAGCTGGGCCTCGAGCTTCTTCGGGTCGCTGGCCTCCCCGCTCACCGGGCCGCCTTCTCGAAACCGTCGAGCAGGACCAGCAGCTGCGGCCCCCCCACACCGTCCCTGGCCAGCAGCCGCGATCCGTGCGCGTACCGGTCGGGGCCAAGCTCGAGCGCCCGGAAGGGCTCCCCGTCGCGCAAGGTTCGCGCCAGCGCGTTGCGCAGTCGTGGGTCGGCGAGCGCGCCGTCGCCGAGCCGTTCGACCGGCAGGCCCAGCAGCGTCACCTTTCCGGAACCCAGCACGAGCAGCGCCGCGTCGTTCGCCGCGAGCACCCGGTAGTCGGCATCGAGCACCAGGGCCGGGTTGGGCAGGGTGGAGAGAGCCGCAGTCTGGCCGCGGGCCTCTCCCGTGTCCTGGGGCACCAGGCTGAGCACCCCCCCTCCGATGACGTGGTCCACCGTCCGATAGGGTCGGACCTGGAGCTCGAAGATGCGACCGTCCGCGGCGTGCACCTCCTGCTGCACCGCCACCAGCCGGTCGATGACGTTGCGGCAGACCCGTTCCAGCTCCACCTGCGGCAGGAACGGCCGGAGGATGGACACCGGTCGGTTCAGATCCTCGCTGGAGAGCCCGAACAGCTTCTCGGCCGCCTCGGTGAATCGCCGCAGCCGGAGATCCATCCCCATCATCACCACCGGCGTATCCACCGCGGCCAGCAGGTTGACCAGGTCGTCGTTGCTGACCGACAGCTCTTCCATCCGGTTCTGGAGCTCGTCGTTGACCGTGGACAGCTCCTCGTTGGTGCTCTGCAGCTCCTCCTTGGAGGTCTCCAGCTCCTCGTTGGTGCTCTGCAGCTCCTCGTTGGAAGACTGCAGCTCCTCGTTGGCGGTCTTCAGCTCCTCGTTCGAGGTCTCCAGCTCCTCGATCGTGGACTGGAGGTACTCCTTGGTGCTGGCCAGCTCCCGTTCCAGCTCCTCGGTGCGGCTCTCGGGCGCGGGTGCGCGAGGCTCCGGCGGAGGCTCGTCCGGAGAAGGGCTGCCCTTCTCGTCCCGGAAGAGGACCAGGAGGCTTCGCGTCCCCGTCTCCGCGTCGCGGAGCGGATGCACCTCGATGGTGACCGTCTGGCTCTCCTCGCCGACGTTCAGGCCAACGTGGCGTGCCGAGGTGGGCACGTTCTCCGCCAGCGAGCGGTGGATCGCGGTCCGCAGCTCGACGTGGAGCTCGGGACGGGCCAGGCGGAGGAGGTTCAGGGTCGCCGCTCCCGGCTGCGGCTCGAGGTACGGGCCGGTGCGGCCCCTGAACTGAAGGATGTCCAGCGCCTCGTTGACCAGCACCCCGGCAGGGCCGAACCGCTCGAGCACCTTGCGGTCCGCGAGCTGCTGGAGGTTGGCCACGGGCCGGAGAGAATCCGGCTGCGCGCCGCGGGCGCTCCGCAGGCCCCGGAGCATCACCCCGTCGAGCTCGAACAAGCCCGCGCCGGCCACGTTCTTCTTCGAGTAGATCCGGTTCTTCTTGTCGAAGGTCGTGAACAGCTCGGCGCTGTCACCCACCGTCTCGCTCGTCCCGAGGACCAGGAACCCCTCGGGTGCGAGCGCGTAGTGCAGGACACGCATCACCCGCCTCTGGAGCGGCGCCTGCAGGTAGATGAGGACGTTGCGGCAGCTGCAAAGGTCCAGCCGGGAAAAGGGCGCATCGCGGGTGAGGTCGTGGGTGGCGAAGACCACCAGCTCGCGCAGACGCCGGCCCACCTCGTAACCGTTCTCGCGCCGCTGGAAATAACGCCGCAGCCGGTCCCCCGAGACGTCGGTGACGATGCTCGCCGGATAGTGTCCGGTGCGCGCCCGGGTGATCGCCTCCTCGTCGAGATCGGTGGCGAAGATCTGCAGCCGGAACTCCTGCGCCCGCTCGCCCAGCGCCTCGAGGAGGCAGATCCCCAGGGAGTACGCCTCCTCCCCGGTGGAGCAGCCCGGGACCCAGACCCGGATGGTGTCCCCCGGCTTCTTCCGCTCGACGATGCGGGGGAAGACCACCTCGCGGAGGATGTCGAACGGCTCGCCGTCCCGGAAGAAGCTGGTGACGTTGATCAGGAGATCCCGGTAGAGCGTCTTCAGCTCCCCGGGGTGCCCCTGGACGAGCCGGACATAGTCCTCCAGGCGCTCGATCTTGTTCAGCGCCATCCGGCGCTCGATCCGACGCGAGACGGTGCCGAATTTGTAGAAGGAGAGGTCCGTGCCGAAGGCCGAGCGGATGATGAGGAACAGCTTCTTCAGCCCCTCCTCCGCTTGCGGCGGGAGCGCGCCACGTACGTACGGGTGGCGGCTGATGCGCACCAGCTCGTCGGCGATGGACTCGGGGGCGAGCACCAGGTCCGCTCCCGCGGCGGCCGCCAACGGCATCCCCTGGAAGCGCGCGGTCGCCGGATCCTGCGCGAAGGTGAGCCCGCCCACCTCGCGGATTTCCTGGAGCCCGCGCATCCCGTCGAAGCCGGTCCCGGAGAGCACCACGCCCATGCAGCGTGCGCCGCTGTCCCTGGCCATGGACTGGAAGAAGAAGTCCACCGGCAGCAGCGGCTCACCGGCTGGCGCGGCGGAGATCTCCATCAGGTGCAGCTTGCCCTGGAACATGGCCAGGTTGACGCCGGGGGGAATGACGTAGACGTGATCCGGCTCGACGGTGACGCCGTCGGTCGCCTGGGTGACGGGAAGCCGCGTGGAGCGGGAGAGGATGTCGGAGAGGTGACTCTCCTTCGCTGGCGCCAGGTGCTGGATGATGACGAACGCCATCCCGGTGCGCGGCAGGCGACCGAGAAGCGTCTCCAGGGCCTCGAGCCCCCCGGCGGACGCGCCCACACCCACCACCGGGAACCCGGTCGAGGACTCCATCACCGGTGCAGTGTTCTCCGTCGAAAGCTGTCCGTCGTGTCCGTCCACGGACGACGTGGGCCCGCCGCGATGCGCGGGCTCGTGGAACTGCGCAGCGAGCTCGAGTTCCGGAGCGCCGGCCGATGACCGCTCCTCGCCGTCGACCGGGGCGGAGGGTGGCTTGGCCGAATCGCTCATGGAAAGTCCTCGACGGACCCAGAGATCGCGGGTCCACCGAACGAAGTCAACCATCGTGCAATCCTGGCTGATTGCCTGTCGAGGCTTAGCTTCTGGTGATGTCTCCCGAAAACGGCGGGGACCTCGGCCCCCATCGCGACATCGTGCTGATCGGGACCTCGGCGGGCGGGCTCGGCGCGCTGCGGGAGATCGTCTCCGCCCTGCCCGCGGACCTGCCGGCGGCGATCTTCGTCGTCATGCACTCGACAGCGGAGTGCGGGAGCGAGCTCGCCGAGTTCCTCTCCAGGTGGGGGCCCCGGCGGTGGACCCCCTGTTCCGGACGGCTGCCCGGAGGTACGGCTCCCGGGTGGTCGGAGTCGTGCTCACGGGGAATCTCAGCTGCGGGACGGAAGGCCTCATGGCCATCAAGGCCAGCGGCGGGCTCGCGGTGGTCCAGGCAGATCCGCAATTTCCGGGGATGGCGCAGAGTGCGCTGGCGCACGTCAACGTGGACCACGTCGTCCCCTTGGTGGAGATGGCCGACCTCATCCGCCGGCTCGTCACCGAACCGATGCCCGAGCAGGCCGAGGCGGACGCCGCGCAGACGGTCGTTCCACGGACCTCGCTGATCGTGTGTCCGTCCTGCAACGGCTCGATGGTGGAGACCGTCGAGGGTGGCCTCCTTCGCTTTCGCTGTCACGTGGGGCACGCCTTCAGCGTGGACAGCCTGCTCACGGAGCAGAGCGAGTCGCTGGAGGCGGCGCTGTGGGCGTCGGTCCGATGCCTGGAGGAGAGCGCGCAGCTCGCGGACCGGCTGGCGAAATCCAGTGACCAGCGCCTGGCCCCGCGGTTCCGGGACAAGGCCGCCGCGCTCCGGCAGCACGCCTGGCTCATCCAGGACGTGCTGCTCCACGGGACGACGCTCGAGACGGCGGACGCCGCGGCGCTGGAGAACACCTCGCTCGAGTCATGAGCTCCCCGACGCACACCGTCCTGCTGGTGGAGGACTCGCCGGACCTCGGGCCGCTGCTCCAGGAGACGCTCGAGGAGTGGGAACACCGGGCGGTGCTCGCGCGCACCGCAGCCGAGGCCATCGACCTCCTCGCCAGCGAGCCGGTGGGCCTCATTCTCCTGGACCACGAGCTGCCGGACATGTCCGCGCCGGAACTGCTGGATGCGCTTCGCTCGCAGCATCGGACGATTCCACCCGTGGTCCTGATGACCGCGCGCCTGCGCCCCGGCACCGAGGAGTCCTGGCCGGAGCTGGTCGACGTGCTCCGCAAGCCCTTCGACCTCGCTGACCTCGCCGCGATCCTCCAGCGGCGCCTCCCCTGCCGCTGACCGCACGCCAGCCACCGTTCGCCGCAGCCGTGTGGGCGACGCAGCACAGCACAGGTGCTGTTCAGCACTCCGGCGATGTAACTGTACTGGTCTGCCGGGAAGGCTCCGGATAGGTAGCGCTTCTCCTCCGACACCCCAGGAGTCGCTCATGGCCGTCGCCCGCGCTCACAAACCGCTCCTCTTCGAGCAGGTGGCCGCGCGCATGCGTGATGCCATCCACGCCGGGATCCTCGCCGCCGGCGATCGACTCCCGTCGGTCCGGGAGCTGAGCCAGCAGGAGCGGGTGAGCATCTCCACGGTGCTCCAGGCCTACCAGCAGCTCGAGGCGTGGGACTTGGTGGAGGCACGCCCTCAGTCCGGCCACTACGTGCGGCTGCTTCGGCGTCCCCCGCCCCAGGAGCCGCCGGTGAGCCGCCCGCCCCCGTCGGCCCGAGAGCCGAGCGTGGTGGAGCTGGTGCGGCGTATGTACATGGCCGCGGGGAACGAGCGGATCGTCAACCTCGGCTCGGCGCGCCCGAGCTCGAAGCTCCTTCCCACCCGGAAGCTGTCCCGGCTCATCGCCGCGCTGGCCCGGGAGGCCGGCGGGGTGGGCATCGAGTACGACATGCCGCCCGGCTGGCCCGCGCTTCGCCAGCAGCTGGCCCGACGGTCGCTGGCCTGGGGCTGCCAGCTCGGGCCCGACGACTTCGTCACCACCATCGGCGCGGCCGAGGCGGTGCACCTGTCCCTGCTCGCCACCTGCTGCCGCGGGGACATCGTCGCGGTGGAGTCCCCGGCGTACTACGGCACGCTGCAGGCGCTGGAGATGCTGGAGCTCCGCGCGCTGGAGATGCCCACCCATCCGCGGGAAGGCATGCAGCTCGATGCCCTCGAGGTGGCGCTGAAGAAGCAGCCGATCAAGGCGGTGCTGGTGGTGACCAACTTCTCCAACCCGCTCGGCGGCTGCATGCCGGACGAGAAGAAGGAAGCGCTGGTCCGGATCTGCGAGCGCGCCGGGGTGCCCCTCATCGAGGACGACATCTACGGGGACCTCTGCTTCGGCCCCGCCCGTCCGCGGGCGGCGAAGAGCTTCGACCGCACCGGCAACGTCCTGTACTGCTCCAGCTTCTCCAAGACGCTCGCCGCCGGGTTCCGGGTGGGCTGGGCCGCTCCGGGACGTTTCCGGGAGCGGTTCGAGCTGCTCAAGTTCGCGCAGACCGTGGCCACCCCGACGCTGCCCCAGATGGCCATCGCCGAGTTCCTCCAGCAGGGCGGATACGATCGGTTCCTCCGCTCGCTGCGGCGCGAGCTGGCGAAGCAGATGGAGCACGTCCGCAACGTGGTGTGCTCCAGCTTCCCCGAGGGAACGCGCATGACCCGGCCCGAGGGCGGCGCCATCCTCTGGGTGCAGATGCCGGCGAGCGTGGACGCCCTCAAGCTGCACGAGGAGGCGCTCCGGCGAGGGATCAGCGTCGCGCCCGGCCCCATCTTCTCCTCGACCGGGCGTTACCGGAGCTGCATCCGGCTGAACACCGGCAACCCCGATCTCGAGCAGGTCGAGGCGGCGGTCCGGACGCTGGGTCAGATCGCGCACCGGCTCGCCGAGTCCGCGCCGCGGCTGCAGAAGAGCGCCTGAGACGGGGCGGGCGGCGCCCCTCCCCGGGGCACCGCTCCCTCGCCGAGCCAGGAGGCCTCTGGGGCCGACCTCGCGGTCCGAAACGATGCGCCGCCCCGGGCTCGTTCTGGCGCACCCCGGTTAGTCTGCGACCCATGCCGCTGCCCGGAGTGCAAGGGTGACCGTGCAGACAGGGACCGCGTGGGTCCACAGGCCCGCCGCCTTCTGGAGCCCGCGACGCGCCGTCGGGCGTCTGCTTCTCGCCATCGTCGCCGGCGGCATCACGGCCGCCGTGCTCCCGGGTCGGATCGCGGGCCCGCTCCGGGCGGTTGCCGGCTGGGACGTGGCAGCCCTGGTGCTCCTCGGCCTGCTCTGGCGAATCATCCTCGGCGCCGGCCAGGAGGAGACCGCGCGTCGGGCCGCGGCGGAGGACGTGGGCCGGAGCCTCGTCTGGGTGGTGGTGGTGCTGGGGAGCACCGTCAGCATCTTCGCCGCGACCGTCGCGGTGAGGAACGCCAGCGCGATGGCGCCGCAGGCGGAGCGCCCGCTGGTCGTCCTCTGCCTCCTCGCAGTGGCGACCGCCTGGTTCGTCTGTCACACCAACTATGCGATGCGCTACGCGCACCTCTACTACCGCGACGACGGCGACCTCGGTGGCCTTGGCTTCCCGGGAACGGAGATGCCCTGCTACCTCGACTTCGCCTACTACGCCCTCACGGTGGGGATGTGCTTCCAGGTGTCGGACGTCACCGTCACCCAGTCCGGGATGCGGCGGGCGACGCTCGGGCACGCGCTGCTCTCCTTCGCCTTCAACACCGCGGTGCTGGCGCTGGTGCTGAATCTCCTGTTCGGGCGGCTGACACCGGGAGCCTGAGGCGCCGAGTCCTGCCCCGGGGAATACCTGACCCGCGCCCGCGTGAGCGGTCCGGCATTGCACCCGCTGACCTCGTCCGTCAGCGCCGTCGGGTCGTCGCGCGCGACCCACGGGGACGCCGCACAGAGCCGCGAGACGAGGCGCTCGGCGTCGGCGCTCCCGGGCCGGACGGACGGAGCGCGCGCCGGACACGCTGCCGGCTGTAGCCCTCGGTGGCCGGTTCGGGCCGGAAGCCCGCCGCCTCGAACAACGAGCGCGTTCCCGTGTAGGCGAACGCCGCCGGGATGGGCGCGCCGGACGCGCTGGGCTTCACCGGGTAGCCTTCCACCAGCGAGACGCCCCGGCGCTGCATCTCGGACACCGCCGCGTCGAGCAGCGCCTGCGCCACGCCCCGGCCTCGGTGCTCGCGGCGCACGAAGAAGCAGGGAATGCCCCACACCCGCTCGGCGTCGTCGCAGGCCAGCGAGGGCGAACGCTGCAGCCGCGCGAACGAGGTCCGCGGCCCGAAGGTGGCCCAGCCCACGGGCACACCGGCCTCGTACGCCAGCACGCCCTGGATGCGCCCCTCGAGAATCCCGGCCCGGAACCTTTCCCGGAGGGGCTCGCCCTTGAGCGCGTCGAAGCGCTCGCCCTTCTCGAGGCGCCAGAACATGCACCAGCACCCGGCGCAGGCCCCGCGCGGCCCGAACAGCCTCTCCACGTCCTTCCAGGCTGCGGGAGTGAGGACTGCCGTGGTCAGCGTCATCGGGCGGAACGCTGCCACGGCCGCGCCTGCGGCTTCCAGGTCCCCGCGCCCGCGCAGCGGGTGGTCGAACGCCGGCGGCGAATGGTGCAATGGTGGCGGCCTCCTATTGTTGCCGGGACACCCATGACCGCCCTCCTCGCGAGCCTGCTGCTCGCCGCCGCGCCGCCCCTGGTCCAGCTCGAGACCTACACCCTGCCCAACGGGCTCACCGTCATCCTCACCCAGGACCGGCGACTTCCGACCGTGGGCGTGAACCTCTGGTACCACGTGGGCGGGGCCAACGAGATGCCGGGGCGGAGCGGCTTCGCCCACCTGTTCGAGCACCTGATGTTCCAGGGCTCGAAGCACCGGCCGGGGAACGAGCAAGACTTCGCCGGGCTCCTCGAGGCCGCCGGCAGCTCGGATCTCAACGCCAGCACCTGGAACGACCGGACCAACTACTTCGAGACGCTTCCCGCCAACCGGCTCGAGCTCGCGCTGTGGCTGGAGAGCGAGCGGATGGCCTTCCTCCTCGACGGGCTCGACAAGACCAAGCTCGACACGCAGCGGGACGTGGTCCGCAACGAGCGGAGGCAGAGCGTGGAGAACACCCCCTACGGGAAGGCGGAGATCCGCCTCGTCGAGCTGCTGTTCCCGAAGCCCCACCCCTACTTCGGCGCGGTCATCGGCTCGCACGAGGACCTCCAGGCCGCGACGCTCGAGGACGTGAAGTCCTTCTTCCGCACCTTCTACGCCCCCGCCAACGCCACGCTGGTCATCGCCGGCGATTTCGACCCGGCGAAGGCCCGAGCGCTGGTGGAGAAGTACTTCGGCCCCATCCCCCGCGCGCCGAAGCCTCCCGCCCCCGCGGTGCGCACGCTGCCCGTCGCCCGGCAGATCCGCGAGACCCTCACCGACGACGTGCAGCTGTCGCGACTCTTCGTCGGGGTGATCGCTCCGCCCGCCTGGAGCGACGAGGGATTCGCCTACGACGTGGTCCAGGAGATCCTCGCCGGCGGAAAGACCGGACGCCTCTACCGGGCGCTGGTGTTCGACCGGGAGCTGGCCCAGGACGTGGACATCGCCACCGACAAGTCCACCTTCGGCAGCGCATCGGAGATCCGGGTGACGGTGAAGCCCGGACACCTGCCGGCGGAGGTGGAGGCCGTGGTCGACGCCGAGCTGGACCGCCTCGCCAGCACGCCGCCCAGCGACGCCGAGCTGCGGCGCGCCCAGCGCAACCTGGAGGCGCGGCTGTACCGGGGGCTGGAGCGGCTGAACGGGAATGGCAGCCGCGCCGACCTGCTCAATGCGATGCAGATGTGGCGGGGGGACCCGGGCTTCGTGAACCAGCTGGTCGCCCGCTACCGCGCCGTGACCCCGGCCCAGGTCCGGGAGACCGCCCGTCGCGTCCTCGCTCGCGACGCGCGCGTCGTCCTCATCGTCAACCCCGCCGCCCGCACGGCCTCGGCCCAGTGAGGAGGACGACTGCCATGGAACGCCTCGCCCGCCTCGCGCTGCTCGCCCCCGCAATCCTGGTCGCCTGCGCGACCTCCAGCACTCCCGCTCCGGCCACCGCGCCGGCACCCGCCCATGCCACTGCCCCCGTGTCGGAGACCGGCACCCCCGACGCTCCCTTCCGCCAGACGCTGCCCGAGCCCGGGCAACCGGTGACGTTCCAGGCGCCGGTCCCTGCGGTGCGCACGCTCAAGAACGGGCTCACGGTGTGGATCGTCGAGCAGCACGAGCTCCCGCTGGCCACGGTGGAGCTGGTGGTCCGCGCCGGCGAGGACACCGACCCCGCGGGCAAGCCAGGCACCGCGAGCTTCGTGGCAGACATGCTCGACGAGGGCACCTCGCTGCGGGACGCGACGGCCATCGCCGCCGCTTTCGAGGATCAGGCAGCGCTCTTCCGGGCCAAGGCGGACAAGGACTCCTTGATCGCCGCCGTCTCCTTCCCCTCGGCGTCGCTGGCTCCGGTCCTCGACGTCTTCAGTGACTCCGTTCTCCGGCCCGCGTTCAAGAAGCCGGACCTGGAGCGAGTGCGGGCGCTGCGCCTCGGTGACATCGCCCAGCTCGAGGCGGATCCGGCACAGATCGGCAGGACGGTGCTGAACCGGACGGTCTTCGGCGAGGGCCACCCCTGGGCCTTCCCCACCACCGGAACGGTCGCCTCCACCAAGGCGGCCCGGGGCAAGCAGCTCGCCGCCTGGCACCGGAGCTGGGTCCGCCCCAACAACGCGGTGCTGGTGGTGGTGGGTGACGTGAACCCGTCGACGCTCCTCCCCGAGCTCGAGCGCCGGTTCGGCGGTTGGAAGCCGGCGGCTCTCCCCAAGCGTCGCTCGCTCGCACCGGTGGCCCGCAAGGGCCCGCGGGTGGTCACCGTGGTCGACCGCCCGGGTGCGGCGCAGAGCCAGCTCTGGGTGGGAGAGCTGGGGCTTGGTGCGGGGAGCGCGGACCTCTATTCCGCGCAGGTCGCGTCGCAGGTCCTGGGCGGAGGTTTCAAGTCGCGCCTCAACGCGAATCTCCGTTCGGGCAAGGGCTACACCTACGGCGCGTTCAGCGCTTTCGACGTGCGGCGCGAGCCGGGACTGTTCGCCGCCATCGCTCCGGTGGTGGCGGACAAGACGCCCGAGGCCCTCCGCGAGCTCCTCGGCGAGATCGAACGGCTCCGCGAAGGCGGCATCGACGCCGCGGAGCTGGCCGACGCGAAGTCGGGGCTCATCCAGAGCCTGCCGGCGGAATTCGGATCCACCACCAGCACCGCGCTCGCCTTCGGCAAGCTGGTCGCGCTGGGCCGCCCGCCGGACTACTTCGCCAGCTACGTGCAGAAGCTGGAGGCGGTGTCCCGCGAGGACGTGGCCCGGGCCGCCCGCGCCCGCTTCGATACCCGCACCCTGGCCATCGTGGTGGTGGGCCCGCTGGCCGAGCTGCGGCCACGGCTCGAGGCGCTCGGTCTCGGGGGCATCGCCCTGCGCGACGCGACCGGCGAGGCGATCAAGGCGGCGCGGGCAGTGAAGTCCGGCAGCAACTGACGCCGTCCAGGTGCGGGAGCATGATGCCGCGCGTCAGCACGGTGGGCCGAGCCCGGGTTCCGTCTTGACTTCCGAATCGGCCGTGACGAGATGCGCAGTCTCACAGGGGTGAGGGAGGGGTCGTACATGAAGAGCGTCGTCTGGGCCGCAGCCGCCGTCTCCGCGGCGCTGCTGGCCGGTTGCAGCAGTCCGCACGTCGCGCTGGACCAGAACAGCGCGGTCTCGGTTCCGGTGGGCGGAAGCCTGGTGTTCTCCGGCATCGTCCAGGATTCGAGCGGGACCATCCAGTGGACGCTGGACGGGCCGGGGTCCCTCTCCAACACCTCCGGCGCCAGCACCGTCTACACCGCGCCCTCGACTTACGACCCGAGCGCCAACAAGGCCACGCTCACCGCGTCGGCCAGCGACGACAAGGACGCGAAGCAGGTGGTGGAGATCACCATCACCAAGCCCACCGCGTCGGTCGGGGGCGTGACCGGTCTGGTCTCGTCGGTGACCGTCACCTACGACGAGCGCGACATCCCGACGATCAGCTGCACCAAGTCGGTGGACTGCTACGCGGTGCTGGGCTTCATCCACGCCCGCGACCGGCTGTTCCAGATGGACTTCTTCCGGCGCGCGGCGCGGGGCCGGCTGGCCGAGCTGCTGGGCGACGCTGCGCTCGAGCAGGACGAGGCGATCCGGACCTTCTTCACCACCCGGACCGGGCAGCCCGTGCCGGAGGCACTCTACGCCCACTCACAGGAGGATCCGCTCGTCGCCCCGCGGCTCGCCGCGTACACCAACGGCATCAACGCCTTCATCGGTCAGGTCCGCAACGAGCCGTCCAAACTTCCCGCGGCCTACGGACAGCTCGTCTACACCATCGATCCCGCCAGCACGGATGACCTCCCGGACTGGACCGACGTGGATACGGTCGCCGTGGCGCGCCTGTTCCAATTCAATCTCTCCGCGACCCCGGAGCAGGACGGCGACTACGGCAGGTGGGTGTCGACCTGGAGCGCGCTGCTGGCCGGTACCCCGACGGATCGGGATCTGACCATCGGGCTGTGGATCCAGGCGAAGTCACCCATCGAGTCCTTCACCCTGGCGGGGAGCGGGGCCGCGAACGCGCCGCCCAGCCTCGTCGCCTCGCCCTCCACACTCGAGTCGCTGCGCGCAGCAGGCGCCACGCTGGGAGCAGCGAGCAGGAAGCTGGACGCCCTCCGCCAGCTCCGCGGGCTCATCGGCTCGCCGGCGGGGTCCAACAACTGGGTCGTGGATGGAGAGCACACCGACGTCGGCCAGGCCTTCGTCGTGAACGATCCGCACCTGAGCCTGAACTACCCCTCCAACTTCCATCTCTCGCACCTGATCGGCAGCGAGGATCAGCTCAACGTCCAGGGCGCGATCTTCCCCGGCGTGCCCCCGACGCTCATCGGGCGCGGCGCCCACGTCGGCTGGGGCGTGACGGTGGTGGGGTACGACGTGACCGACCTCTACCTCGAGACGCTCACCGTCACCGGCGCTGGCGCGCCGGCGGTCAGCTTCGGTGGCCAGCCGGTCGCGCTGATCCAGGTGCCGCAGACGTACAAATTCCGGACCGCCGCCGGCCTGTCCTCCCTGAGCGACCCGCCCCCGGTGACCGTGTCGCCTCCGCACGGGCCGATCATCGCGGCCGGCCCCACCGCCACCACCGCCATCAGCGCGCGGTGGACGGGCCAGGAGACACTGACCGACGACCTGCGCGCCTTCCTCCGGCTGAACAATGCCGCCAGCGTGGAGGACGCGCGGCTGGCGCTCGAGGGCGACCCGAAGCCGGACGGCGGCTCGTACACCGGCTACTACACCGGCGCGCAGAACTTCGTCCTCGCCGACGACCAGGGGAAGATCGGCTACGTCCCGCACGCCTGCGTGCCCCAGCGGCCATTCGCGGCGAGCAACGTCGTGTACCCGTACCCGGTGGTGCCGGTGGACGGGCGCGGCATGTTCGAGTGGGCGAGCGGTCCGGATGGCGGGCTGCTCTGCGTCCCCAACGACAAGCTCCCCCGCGCGTATCCCATCGACGGTGGCACCGGCTCCGCCAAGGGCTACCTGGCCACCGCCAATGCGGACCCGCTCGGCGTCTCGCAGGACAACAATCCCTACTCCAACACCGGCGGCGTGCCGTACCTGAGCATGGAGTGGGGTGACCAGGGGTACCGCATCGCCCGCATCCAGGAGGTGCTGGACGAGAAGCTGGCCAGCGGCGGCAAGGTGAGCCTCGCCGACATGCAGTCGCTGCAGGCTGTTCACGTGGTCATCGTGGCCCGGCCCTTCATGCAGTACGTGAACCGGCTCCTGGAGGCGGACCCGAGCCCGATTGTCTCGGGCTC
>RPRB01000059.1 GCA_003818285.1 Myxococcaceae bacterium | reverse complement strand
GAGCCGCTGCCGGTCGCGGCGGTCCGATGAGAGCGTCCCTGGACGGACAGCGCATCGTCCTCTTCGAGGCCCGGCTCCAGGACGAGCTCGCGGAGCTGGTGCGGCGGGGCGGCGGGGTCCCGGTGTGCGTTCCGGCGGTGGTCGAGCTGCGGCGGGAGAGCGGTCACGAGGTCGCGGCGCTGCTGGACATGCTCCGGAGCGGGGACGGGGCGCCGGTGTTCATCTTCTCCACCGGGGTGGGCGCTCGCGCGCTGTTCGACGAAGCGCGGGCGCTGGGCCGCGCCCCGGAGCTGGTCGAGGCAATCCGGCGCGGAGGATCCATCTGCCGCGGGCCGAAGGCCGTCGCCGCGCTTCACCGGGAAGGGCTCGCCGCGACGGTGAAGGCGCGGTCCCCATACACCACCGTCGAGCTGATCGAGGCGGTCGCGGGACTCGAGCTCACCGGACATCCGGTGGTGCTGGTCCACTACGGCGAGCGGAACGAGGCGCTGGTGGAGGCGCTCGCCGCGCAAGGGGCGGTGCTCCTCGAGCTCCTGGTCTACGAGTGGGGAATGCCAGAGGACACCGCACCGCTGGCACGTGCCGTGGAGTCGCTCATCCGCGGCGACTTCGACGCCGCCGCGTTCACCACCCAGGTCCAGGCCCGCCACCTCATGAGCATCGCCAGCCGGATCGGCCGGAGGAACCAGCTGGTCGCCGCCCTGCGCTCGCGGGTGCTGGTGGCCGCCGTTGGACCGACCTGCGCCCGGGTGCTCGACGAGCTCGGCGTCCCGCCGCACGTCGTGCCTGACCCGCCGAAGATGGGCTCGATGCTCGAGGCCCTCGCCGGCCGGCTCGCGGAGAGGAGCGCCGCGTGAGCCTCTACCCTGCATTCCTCAAGCTGTGGGGTCGCCCGGTTCTCCTGGTGGGCGGCGGCAAGGTCGCGGCGAGCAAGCTCCGCGGGCTCCTCGAGGCCGGAGCGGTGGTGACCGTGGTCGCGCCCGCCATCTCCCCGGAGCTCTACCGTCCCTTCGTGCGCCTGCTGCGCCGCCAATTCGAGCCGAAGGATCTGGACGGTTGCTGGTTCGTGGTCTCGGCCGCGCCACCGGAGGTCAATCGCCAGGTGGCGGAGGCCGCCCGCCTGCGCCGGATCTTCGTCAACGCGGCCGACGACACCGACGCGGCAAGCGCTTACCTCGGAGGCGTCGTGCGCCGAGGAGGAGCCACCGTGGCGATCTCCACCGGCGGCCGGGCCCCGGCGCTGGCCGGCTTGCTCCGCGAGGCGCTGGAACGATTGCTCCCGGACACGCTGAGCGATTGGGTCACCTTCGCCGAGCGCCTGCGCGAGCGCTGGCGTGCCGAAGGCGTCCCGATGGAGCAACGGCGGCCCCTCCTGCTGCGCGCACTGGACCAGCGGTACGGGGAAACGGGATGAGCGGTTCGGGACTCGTTTCCCTGGTGGGCGCGGGGCCGGGCGATCCCGAGCTCCTGACCCTGCGCGCCGTCGCGCGGCTCGGCGAGGCGGACGTGGTCTTCTACGACGCGCTGGTCGATCGCGCGGCCCTGCGGTACGCGCCGAGGGCGCGGTGGGCCTACGTCGGGAAGCGGGCGTTCCGGCCCTCCATCTCGCAGGACACCATCCAGGCGCTGATGATTCGACGTGCGCTCCGCGGCGAGCGCGTGGTGCGGCTCAAGAGCGGCGACCCGTTCGTCTTCGGCCGCGGCGGTGAGGAGGCGCTCGCCCTCGCGGCGGCGGGGATTCCCTGCGAGGTCGTCCCCGGGGTCTCCACGGCGGTCGCGGCTCCCGCGCTCTCCGGAATCCCGGTCACCCATCGAGGTCTCTCCGCGGCGTTCCTGGTCGTCTCCGGGCACTCCGAGGCGGCCTTCGCGCCCGTGCTCGGCTCGCTCGAGCCAGGCACGGCCACCGTGGTGGTGCTCATGGGGCTCCAGACCCGCGCTCTCGTCGCCGGCCGGTTGCTCTCTCGCGGCTGGGCGCCGGGGACGCCGGCGGCAGTCCTCCTCGCCGCCGGCACATCTGACGCCCGGACCTGGCGGGGCACGCTGGCTGTGCTCGGCTGCTGCGAGCTCCCGGATCTCCACCCGAGCCTCCCGGGGGTGCTGGTCGTCGGGGCATCGGTCGCGGTCGCCGCCCAGCTCGAAGCCCTGGGGGGTCCGCGCCTGACGGAAGGTGGACCCGTGGGCGCCGCCGCCGCCGACTGACACTGTCGAACCGGCCGTCCGGAGCCTAGGTTCCGGATCGCCATGTTCAAGGCCGGCGTCGCCGGGTGGGACTACAAGAACTGGAACGGCACCGTGTACCCGGAGCGCCCGGGCCGCGCGTTCGACAAGCTCGAGTACCTCTCGCTGTACCTGCCGCTCTTCGAGATCAACCGGACCTACTACCGCGCCGCGAGCGCCGCCGAGGCCCGCGCCTGGGTCGAGCGCGTCGCCCACCGCCCGGAGGTGATGTTCGCCGCGAAGATCCCCGAGCAGTTCGTCGCGCCGGGAAAGAGCTGGACCCGCGAGGACGTGGCGAGCGCCCGCGAGGGCCTCGACGTGCTGAACGAGTCCGGGCGGCTCGGCGCCGCGGTGCTCCAGTTCGCCTACAGCTTCAAGCGCATCCGGAAGGACCACACCATCGACGAGGACGCGCTGAAGTGGCTCCTCAAGGCAGCGGCGGCCTTCCAGGGGCTACCGGTCTTCGTGGAGTTCCGGCACGACAGCTGGGACGCTCCCGAGGTCCTGGCCGAGCTCCGGGAGCGGAAGATCGGCTGGGTCAACGTGGACCAGCCGCATCTCCCCAAGGACTCGCTCCGGCTGCGGCCGTACGCGACCACCTCCACCGGCTACATCCGGATGCACGGCCGCAACTACCAGACCTGGATGCGCTTCTTCGGCCGCGGCTCGAAGAAGACCGCGGAGAACGTGGAGAAGCGTCAGAAGAAGACCCCCGAGCAGCGGCGCGCCGAGGAAGACCAGAAGAACGCCCGCTTCGACTACCTCTACACGCGGCACGAGCTCGAGGACATCGCGCGGACGGCGCGGGAGATCGCCCGCCAGCCCGACGTCCGCGAGGTCTACGCGGTGAACAACAACCACAACTTCGGCAAGGCGCCGGCCAACGCGCTGATGCTCGAGTCCATGCTCACCGGCGAGGACGTCCCTGCCCCGCCCGAGCTCTTCGAGCACTACCCCCAGGCGCTCGAGGGCTTCGCCCACCCCGTGCCCGCGGCGGAGCTGCGCGATACCTCTGCGGCCTCGAGTCCGTCCGCTCGATGACCCGCCGGGCCTCCAGGTCGAGCTTCACCGTCTCGCCGTACCAGTGGGGGTTTCCCTCGAACCGGTTCCGGAGGCGCGCGGCCAGCCGGGCCATCAGCTCCGAGTGAGTGATCTCGCCGCGCTCGAGCACCTCGAGGATCGCGGTGCGAACCTGGTCGTACTTCTCGCGGCTGATGCTCCTCCCGCTCTTCCCCTGCGGGTGCCTGGTCATGATCGTTCCGCTCATCGCGCCACCTTCTTCACCGTGTCCCAGGTTCGGGTCGTCACGTCCTGTCCGAAGGTCTTCTCGATCAAGGACATGAACACCGGTCCTTTCGGGGTCGAAACGTAGGTGGTGAAGGCTTCTCGCCCGCGCAGGTGGAGAATCCGGACGCCATCCTGCGCGGGGAGCGCTGCCGGCACCCGGGCCGGGGCCTGGCGGAGGAAGGTGACGATGCGCTTCGCGGCCGGCGGGAGGCGATACTTCGCGAAGGGGTCCGACGCCAGCAGGGCCTGGAGCTCGTCGACCGACCGGATGATGGTGAGGAACGTCCGCCCGAGGTGCTTCTGCATCGCGGCCTCGGCCTTCCGTTCCAGTGCCGAGTCGGACGCCTCCCGGGCGCTGAACACCACGTTGCCGCTCCCGAGCACCGTCCGGACCTCGCCGAAGCCGGCTTCCTCGAAGGCGCGCTTCAGCTCCGGCATCTTCGCGTTCATCGGGCCCACGCCCCGGAGGAACGCCGCGTAGCGCCGCATGATCCTCTACCCTCCGTGGAACACCGCCTCGACGTTGTGCCCGTCCGGATCGAGCACGAACGCGCCGTAGTAGCCAGCGTGGTAGTGCGGCCGAGGTCCCGGCGGGCCGTTGTCCCGCCCCCCGGCACTCAGCGCGGCCCGGTAGAACGCGTCCACCTCTCCGCGCGACGCGGCGCGGAACGCGATGTGGACCCGGGGAGTCTCCGGCGTCCCCTGCGCCACCCACAGGTCCGGCTTCGGAGGCACGCCATATCCAAGGACCACCAAGCCGCCCGTGTGCTCGGTGGGGATCTCCATCAGCACCCGGTAACCGAGCGGCGCCAGCGCCGTCTCGTAGAATCGGCGACTTTTCACGGGGTCGCTGACCTTCAGTCCGGTGTGATCAATCATGCGCCCGGGCACTAGCACACGCTCGGGGGTCGCTCCCATGGTCCGGATCTACGAGGGACGCTGTCACTGCGGCGCGGTTCGCTTCCGGTTCCGCAGCGAGGAGATCGCGGGCGGGCTCCGGTGCAACTGCTCGATCTGCATCCGCCGCGGCGCGGTGATGTCCCCGGCGTACGTTCCGCCCTCGGACATCGAGCTCCTCGAGGGCAAGGACGCACTCGAGGTGTACCGGTTCGGCGACCTGACCATGAATCACTACTTTTGCCGGACCTGCGGCATCCATCCCTTCGGCGAGATCATCCGGAAGCCGGGCGAGCCTCGGGGAGGCTTCCTCCGCTTCAACCTCGGCTGCATCGACGGGATCGATCCGCTGGCCCTGGAGATCGAGCTGGTCGACGGGCGAGCGTTCTAGCCGGCGCTCCGGCGGCTCGGGTGATCCGCCCCCGCTGCCGTCTGCCGCCTCTCAGGGCCGGGTGCCGCTCCGCTGCGCCGCGTGCTCCCGGAGCGAGGTGAGGAGGTCGCCCCACCACAGCCCGGTCATCCGGATGAATGCCGGCACGTCGTACCCGTGACGGACCGGATGGTCCGGACGGAGGCTCGCCCACCCTCGGTGGGTCACGGTCACGGTGGTCCCGCCCGAGCTCGGTACGAACACCACCTCGACCTCGGTGCGCTCGCCCGGCGCGAAGGCGACCCCCCTCCACTCGAAGACCAGCCGTGAAGGCGGCTGCCACACCTTCACCGTCCCGGTCTCGAATACCCGGGTGGTTCCCCCGGTCTCGAACGACTCGTAGAGGCGGCCTCCGAGACCGGGCTCGAGATGGATGAAGCCGCGGTTGCCGCCGGCCACGCGGTACCTGAGCCCGCGCCGCCACCACTGGTCGATCTCCTCGGTGAAGACGCGGAAGGCCACATCCGGCGGGACGGCCACCGCGACCGTCGCTCTCGCCTGATCTCCGGGAAGGACGGCGGTCATCATCGCCGGCTCCGGTGCACGCGCTCGGCGTGCGCCTTGAACGATTCGAGCTGGTCACCCCACATCGCCTCGACATCCTCCACCCACGCCCGGAGCCGGGCCAGCGGCTCGGTACGCAGCTGGATGAGCCGCGCACGGGCGTCGTCCTCCAGCGTCTCCTGGGCGATGAGCCCGGCGCGGCGAAGCACCCGCAGGTGCCGGCTCATCGCCGGGCGGCTCATCGAGAGCGCCTCGGCCACCTCGCTGGGTCGCTGGGGCTTCTTCCGGAGGCGCTCGACGATGGCCCGCCGTGTGGGGTCGGCCAGCGCGGCGAGCGTCCGGTCGAGGTCAGCGGCCACGAGGCGCGCCGGACCGGATCCGCTGCATGAACCACCAGTGGTGGCCTTCAGGATCCTCCACGCGGTAGGTCCGATCGGACCAGTAGTCGTCGCCGTAGTCGCTGGTGGTCGGCTCCTCGTGAATCTTTCCCCCGGCGGCCCGGGCCCGCGCACAGTGGGCGTCCGCGTCGTCCACGAAGATGGCCAGCATCTGGGTGTTGGTTCCGCCCACCGACCGCGGGCTCCGGCCGGGGACCGGCGTCTTCCGTTCGGAACTCCCACCGGACTGGCTCACACACACCAGACCTTCTCCGAACCGCAGCTCGGAGTGCTCGATCCGCCCGCCCTCGCCCTCGATCTTCAGCTGCACCTCGAAGCCGAAGGCCCGGCACAGCCAGTCGATGGCCGTGCTCGCGTCATCGTAGAACACCGCCGGGCAGACTTGCGCCCAGCCGTCAGGTGGCTTCTTCATCGTTTCCTCCTCTTGCCGAGGTTGTCTGTGCGCGCAATGATTAACTCTATCGGCAATCATCTGCAAGCCCCCCGATGCTGGTCGGGTGTCCAGGCAGAGGAGGCGACCACGCACGGTTGAACTCCCGGTTCGGGGGGCTCCCGGACTCCAGTCTCCCCCGAAGCCGCCGATGGCCAACGGACGGCTCGGGACCGTGCAGGCCGGTCCATTGTTCCGTAATCCGGACAAGTGTGTTTCGGCCCGGCGAGATTCTCCGCGATCCGAAGAACAATGCATCTGCGCCAGTCCGCAACCCCCTCCTCGAGGAGCACCCACGATGCGTACCCCCCTGAAGACTCGAACCCTCGGCAGGACCGGCCCGACCGCCTCGGCGCTCGGCCTGGGCGCGATGGGGATGTCCGATTTCTACGGCCCGGCGGACCGCTCGGAGAGCATCGCCACATTGAAGGCCGCGCTCGACGAGGACATCACCCTCGTCGACACCGGCGACTTCTACGGCTCGGGACACAACGAGCTGCTGGTCGCCGAGGCGCTCCGGGGGCGGCGCCGGGACGACGTGGTGATCTCGGTGAAGTTCGGGGCGCTCCGGGATCCGCAGGGCAACTTCACCGGCGTCGACCTGCGGCCGGTGGCGATCCGGAACTTCCTCGCCTACTCGCTGAAGCGGCTGGACACCGATCACATCGACATCTACCGGCCCGCGCGCATGCCTCCGGGCACGAACGTGGAGGAGGTCATCGGCACGCTCGCCGACCTGGTCAAGGCGGGGTACATCCGGCACATCGGCCTGTCCGAGATCGGCGCGAAGACGCTCCGGCGGGCGGCGGCGGTGCACCCCATCGTCGATCTGCAGATCGAGTACTCGCTCGTCTCCCGCGACATCGAGCCGGAGATCCTTCCCGCCGCGCGCGAGCTGGGCATCGGGATCACCACCTATGGCGTGCTCTCCCGGGGGCTGCTCTCCGGGCACTGGTCGCCGGCCCGCACCGTCACCGCCGGCGACTTCCGGGGCCACAGCCCTCGGTTCCAGGGCGCCAATCTGGAGAGAAATCTGAAGCTGGTGGAGGCGCTGAGGGCAGTCGCCGAGCGGAAGGGCATCACCGTCGCGCAGGCGGCGATCGCCTGGGTCCTTGCGCAAGGGAAGGAAATCGTGCCGCTGGTCGGTGCCCGTACCCGCGAGCGACTCGACGAGTCGCTCGGGGCGCTGGAGATCACCCTCACCGCGCCGGACCTCGAGGAGCTCGCCCGGGCCGTTCCAGCCGAGGCAGTGGCGGGAGCGCGCTACGCCGAGCACTCGCTGCCCGATCTGGACCGCGAGCGCGCCGGCCGCTGAACGGCTCGTCGTGCTGGCAGCACGAGCCGCTCACGGGCCCCCGCCGGTCAGAGATGCCGGGTCACTCCGGGCGCCACGTCCCATCGGTCGTGGCGACCATCCTCGAACGTCACGGGAAGCGCCGCGAGGGCCTCGGGGTCGAGGTCGTCGAGGCAGGCGACGTTCACCGCGTGGAACGGACCTCCCAGCGCCGGGTGGGCGCCCGTGCCGAAGGGCTTCACCCCGCAGTGCCGGCAGAAGTGGTGGACGATCTCTCCCCGGCCGAAGCGGTACTGCGCGAGGGCCTCCTCCCCCGACAGGAGCCGGAAGACGGCCGAGGGCGTCACAGCCTTCCAGAACCGCGACTTCGCACACACCGAGCAGTTGCAGCGGCTCGTCCCGCGGCTCCAGTCGATCGCGCAGGCGAAGCGGACCGCTCCGCAGTGACAGCTTCCCAGGTGGTCTCTCGTCGACATTCCGCCTCCTCCGCTGGACAGCGGCTATCCCGTCTTCTGGACGTGCGCCGGGTCCATCCAGAACACCTCCCAGTGGTGCCCGTCCGGATCCAGGAAGCTCCAGCCGTACATGAAGCCTTCGTCCATCGGGTCGGAAGCGTGCTTCCCCCCGGTAGTCACGGCCTTCTTCACCAGCTGGTCCACCTCGGCGCGGCTGTTCACGGAGATGGCGAACAGCCCCTCGTTGTGGGTGCGGGTGTCGCAGATCTGCTTCTTGCTGAACTGGCGGAACTTCGGCTCGGTGAGGAGCATGAAGTAGCCGTCATCGCTCAGCACCATGCAGGCGGCTGTGTCGTCGGTGAACTGCGGGTTGAAGCCGAACCCGAGGCCCTCGAAGAAGGTCATCGAGGTCTTGAGGTCCTTGACCGGGATGTTCACGAAGAGCTTGCGGGGGGTCTTCACGGGCATGGGAGGTCTCCGGTTTCTGCGCGTTTGCCTGAACTGACGGCGCAGGCGCCGGAAAATCATCGGTCCGCCTGACCGGGTGCCGCCCGGTCGACCGGGGGCGGCTGCTTGCGCCCCGAGCACGGAGACCGATGGACCGGTGGCTACGCCGGCAGCGTGAGCGGCAGGCCGAAGCGCGGGAAGAGCCGCTCGGTGTCGAGGAAGGTGTTGATCCCCGTCACCTTCTCGCCGCGAAGCTCCAGCACCACCAGCCCCCAGGCGTGGAAGCCCTTCCCGGGACCGCTGTTCCGGTACTGGCCGAACGCCGGCGCACCGTTCGCCGCGGTCGCCAGCATCCGCGAGCCCCGGCACCCGATGCCCCGCCCGAGCATCCAGTCGCGCACCGCCTCGGGCCCACGCAGCCAGATCGCGTACGGCGGCATGGACATCACCACGTCCTGGTGCAGCAGCCGGGTGAGCGCGTCCATGTCGTAGCGCTCGAACGCCTCGACGTAGCGGTGGACCAGCTCCGGATCCTCGGCCCCGGCCGCCACCGTCTCCTCCTGGAGCCGGCGCTCCTCGAGCGTCGCCCGGGCGCGCTGGATGGCGCTGTTCACCGCCGGCACCGACATGTCGAGCGTCGCCGCCACCTCGGCGGCGGAACACCCGAGCACCTCCATCAGAAGCAGCGCCGCCCGCTGCCGCGGTGGAAGGTGCTGGAGCGCGGCCATGAACGCCAGCCGGATGCTCTGGCGCAGGATCGCGCGCTCGGCGGGGCTGGCATCCCCGGGCAGCACCTCGGACTCCGGGACGGGCTCGATGAACTCCGCCGCCGGCCGGGTGCACAGCTCGTCGCGCACCGTCCCCACCGGACCCAGCTCCATCGGCCGCACGCGGCGTGCGCGGTCCGCGAGGGCGTCGAGGCAGACCCGGGTGGCGATGCTGTAGAGCCAGGTCTTCAGCGACGAGCGCTCCTCGAAGCGGTCCAGGTTCCGCCAGGCGCGGACGAACGTCTCCTGCACCGCATCGTCCGCCTCCTCGGGCGAGCCGAGCATCCGGTAGCAGTGCCCGGTGAGCGCGGCGCGATGCTTCTCCAGCTGCGTGCTGTCGAGGGTCGTCGTTTCCGGCATGGCCCGGGCCAGTGTAGCGGGGGCCCGTGGCCGTGCCACCCTGGGCAGGGAGTGGAGGTCCGTCAGGCAGCGAGCAGTCTGCGGCGCACCAGCGTGTGGAGTCCCACGCCCAGCAGGAAGCCGAGCACCGACCTGGGTCGGTACTGCGCGAATCTCCTCGGCCTCGCCCCGAGTGCTCTCCGGCGGGGCGCCTCCTCGAACAGCTCCACCATGCCTCGTTCGAAGTGGGCCAGGTCCAGCGGCGAGCGGCTCGAGACCCAGTTGCCGTCCCGGACCAGCGGCTCGTCGAGCCAGGTTCCACCCGCGTTGCGGATGTCGTCCTGGATGCCGGGCCACGCGGCGAGCTTCCGATCGTGGACCAGCCCGGCGGAGACCAGCACCCACGGTCCATGACAGAGCGTGGCGATGGGCTTCCCCGCAACGTCGAAGGCGGTGACCAGCATCTTCGCCTTCTCGCTCTGGCGGAGGAAGTCCGGGTTGATGAAGCCGCCGGGGATGTGGAGCGCGTCGTAGTCCGAGGCGCTGACCTGCTCGACCGTCCGGTTCACCCGGAGCTTGATGCCCGGGGAGAGCAAGTTGATTCCCCGGATGCGGCCGCGGTGGAGGGAGACGATGTCCACGACCGCGCCGTGCTTCAGGAGGTGCTTCAGCGGCCGCGTCACCTCGACCTGCTCGAAGCCATCCGTTGCCAGGACCGCCACCTTGAGTCCCTCGAGTCGCTTGTGTGCCATGCACCCGGGGTGTGCACGCCGGAGGGCCGGTGCAAGTCTCGCCGGGATGCGGAGCGTTCCCCCGGTTGTTGCAGGAGTACCTCGATGCACGTGCCCCGGGCCATGCTGATCGCGCAGCTGCGGACGCTCGGCGTGGCGCCGGGACAGGTCCTGCTCGTGCATGGCTCTTTCCGGGCGCTGCGGCCGGTGGAGGGCGGTCCACGCGGCGTGCTGGAGGCGCTGCTGGAGGCGCTCGGTCCTCGCGGCACGCTGGTGATGCCCTCCTGGACGGGCCGGGACGACGTGTCCTTCGATTCCTGGACCACGCCGGCGGCCGCGGACCTGGGGGTGCTCGCCGACACGTTCTGGCGAATGCCCGGGGTGAGGCGCAGCACGCACCCGTTTGCCTTCGCCGCGCGCGGCCCGAGGGCCGAGGACGTGGTCGTCGGTCCGCTGCCACTGCCGCCGCACGCACCGGGAAGCCCGGTGGACCGGGTGCATGCGCTCGACGGGCGGGTGCTCCTCCTCGGCGTGGGGCACGACGGGAACACCACCCTGCACCTCGCCGAGCTCATGGCCGGAGTGCCGTACCGGGTGACGAACGCGATCACGGTTCTGCAGGAGGGAGTGCCGGTCCGGATCGAGTACGGGGAGAACGACCACTGCTGCCGGCGCTTCGAGCTCGCCGACGGGTGGCTGCGATCGGCCGGGCTCCAGAAGGAAGGAAAGGTCGGCCACGCCCACGCGCGGCTGTTCCGGAGTCAGGACCTGGTGAGGCTCGCCATCGAGGAGCTCGCCCGGGAGCCGCTGCTGTTTCTCCACTCACGCGACGAGGCATGCGCCGAGTGCGACGAGGCCCGGGACAGCGTCCAGGGCTGATCCCGAAGGCGACAGCCCTCAGGCGCTGTGCAGCGCTCGGGCGAGGCTCTCCACCCCCGTCCGGATCGCCGCGGGCCGGATCGCCCCGAACCCGAACACCAGGCCGCCTCGGCCGCCGCGGGTGAGCCGATAGTCCGAGAGCGGCGCGACCTCGATGCCCGCTCGTGCGGCACGATCGCGCACCACCAGGTCGGATACGCCCCGAGGGAGCATCGCGCAGAGCTGCATGCCCGTGTCGCAGGGGCTCGGCTCGAGCACGCCCCCGCACCGCGACCGAAGCGTGTCGAGGAGCGCCTCCGCCCGTTCGCGGTACACGCCGCGCATCCGCCGCAGGTGCCGGGCGAAGTGCCCCTCGTCCATGAAGGTGGCCAGCGCGGCCTGCTCCAGGGCCGAGGCCGGTGCTGGAAGGGAGGCCCGCGCCGCGCCGAACACGTCCACCAGGGCTGGCGGTACCACCACGTAGCCCAGCCGCAGCCCGGGAAACATGGTCTTGCTGAAGGTGCCGACGTAGAGCACACGCCCGGCATCGTCGAGCCCCTGGAGGGCGGTGAGCGGACGCCCCCGGTGGCGGAACTCGCTGTCGTAGTCGTCCTCGAGGATCATCGCCCGTTCCGCCTCCGCCCACCGGAGCAGCGCCATCCGTCGTCCGAGCGAGAGCGTCACGCCCAGCGGGTACTGGTGCGAGGGAGCGAGGATGACCAGCCGCGCCCGCGGTGCCCGGCGGACTCCCGCCTCGACGTCCAGCCCCTCGTCATCCACCGGGACGGGAACGGCACGAGCCCCGGCGCCGAGCACCGCCCGGCGTGCTCCCAGGTAGCCCGGATCCTCGAGCCAGACCGGGTCGCCCGGGTCCACCACCAGCCGGAGCACCTCCTCGAACGCTTGCTGGGTTCCGGCGGTGACGAAGACCTGCTCGGGCGTGCATCGCGCGCCTCGCGCAGCCACGACGTGCTCGGAGATCGCCTGGCGCAGACCCGGGTGTCCGGTCGGGTCTCCGCCCTCGAGGAGCCGGGCGCTGGCGCGAGACTGCGCCCGGGCGACCAGGCGCGACCACAGCGCGATGGGGAACAGGTCGAGCGCGGGGAGCCCCGGACGGAAGGGGCGAGGTGCGGCGCCGAGCCGGGGCGCTCCGGTCCCGAGCCCCACCAGCGCTCGGGCGGCCCGTGACAGCCGCGGTGGGGCCGAAGGCGCGCGCGCGGTCCCCACCGGAGCCGGGGCGAACCCCTGCTCCGGCAGCTCCGGAGCGACCCGGACTCCCGAGCGCGGGGCGGCGACGAGATACCCCTCGGCCTGCAGCGCGTCGAGCGCCAGGAGCACGGTCGTGCGCGCCACGCCCAGCTCGGCGGCGAGCGTGCGCGAGGACGGCAGCCTCGTCCCGGGCTTCACCGCCCCGGCCAGGATGCGCGCCCGGAGCGCCTGGTCGATCTGCGCGTGCAGCGGCGCGGACGTCTTCCGGTCCACCCGCAAGAGCAAGCTGGCGAGCGCGCGTTTCTGGTCTGCCCCGACGGTTCGCATCTGGCCTGGAGGAGAATACCAGGGTGGGCGCAGGTTACTCTGGATGATTCCCTGCTCCGTCGTCGAGCTCCGCCAGTACACACTCCACCCGGGCCAGCGGGACACGCTGGTGTCCCTCTTCGAGCGCGAGCTCATCGAGTCGCAGGAGGCGGTGGGCATCCGCGTGCTCGGGCAGTTCGAGGACCTGGACCGGCCGGACCGATTCGTCTGGTTCCGTGGCTTCGCCGGCATGGCCGGCCGGCACGCGGCGCTCACCGCCTTCTATGGCGGACCGGTCTGGGCCGAGCACCGCGACGGGGCGAACGCGACGATGGTGGACTCGGACGACGTGCTGCTCCTCCGCCCGCTGCGACCCGCCGGCGGATTTCCGCGGCGCGACCGCGCGGCGCCAGGCACGCGCGAGGACCGCCGGCTCCTGGTGCGCGTCTTCCACCGCGTTCCGGGAGCGAAGGACCTCCGCGACTTCTGCCTGGAGCACGTGGGGCCCGCGCTCGAGGGCACCGGCGCCCCCGTCATTGCCTGGCTCGAGACGCACGACGAGCGGAACGACTACCCCCGGCTGCCGGTGCGGGAGGACGCGGACGTGGTGGTGTGCCTGTCGGTGCTGCCCGATGAGGAAGCGCTGCGGCATCACCTGGCGCTGCTGGCCGCGGACCTCGCCTGGGCCGAGGAGGTCGTTCCCGGCCTCCGCCGGAGGATTGCCCGGGATCCGGAGCAGCTGGTCCTGCGCGCCACTCCGCGCTCGGCGCTCTTCTGAGAGGGCTGTCGATGGAAGTTCCGACCGGCAGCCCACACGACTTCGACTTCCTCGCCGGCGAATGGGTCGTCCAGAACCGGTTCCTCCGCAGCCGGCTCACCGGCGACCACGTGTGGGAGGAGTTCCCCGGCCGCGCGCGGTGCGAGCTCCACCTCGGCGGGCTGGTGAACGTCGACGAGATCGACTTCCCGACCCGGGGCTTCACCGGGATGACCGTCCGGCTGTTCGACGTGCAGGAGCGGCGGTGGAGCATCTACTGGACCGATACCCGGCGCGCGGTGCTCTATCCACCGGTGCGCGGCGGGTTCGACGGCGAGCGCGGTCTCTTCTACGGCGGGGACATCGAGGGCGGCCGCCCGGTCCGGGTCCGCTTCGTCTGGGAGCGCCGCCCGGGCGAGCAGGCCCACTGGGAGCAGGCCTTCTCGCTCGATGGAGCGAGCTGGGAGACGAACTGGGTGATGGAGCTCCGCCGCCCGCGCTGACCTCCAGCGAGCCGTGCGATGGTCCCCGCGTGGACCCGACCGCGCGCCACCTGGGTGAGATCCTGAGCTCCCTCTCCCGCCCCGCGGCGTATCCGCACCCGGTGCACGACGTGCGGGTGGTGCAGACCCACGTCTCGGTGGTCTTCCTGGCCGGCCCGTACGCGTACAAGGTGAAGAAGCCGGTGCACTTCGACTTCCTCGACGCGCACCTGCTCGAGCGGCGGGGCGAGATGTGCCGCCAGGAGGTGGAGCTGAACCGGCGCCTGAGCCCTCACCTGTACCTGGGCGTGGTGTCGATCACCCGAGGCCCCGAGGGGCTGGTGGTGGGCGGCGGCGGAGAGGCGGTGGAGTTCGCGGTCCAGATGCGCCGGCTCCCCGAGGAGCGGATGATGGATCGGCTCCTCGCGGCGCGCGGGCTGACCCGGCAGATGGTCCAGCAGGTGGCGGACGCGCTGGTCCCGTTTCACACCTCGGCGGAGGCGGGTCCCGCCGTCGCCGCGTTCGGGACGCCCGAGGCGGTGAAGACGCTCTGGGACGAGCACTTCGCCCAGGTCGCACCCTTCGTGGGGAAGACGGTCTCCGGGCTCCAGAACGGCTACCTGCGCGCGGTGGTGGAGGCCTGGGCGATCCGGAAGCGGCCACTGCTCGAGGCGCGGGTGGCCGGTGGGCGCATCCGCGACGGTCACGGAGATCTCCGGACGTCGTCGGTGTGCTTCATCGAACCGCTCACGATCTTCGATTGCCTGGACTTCAGCGCACGGCTCCGCTGCTCGGACGTCGCCTCGGACGTCGCCTTCCTGGCGATGGACCTGCGCCTCCGGATGCGTCGCGACCTGGGCGAGGCTCTCCTCGGGCGATACGTCAGGCGCTCCGGCGATGGCGCGCTCAGGCGGCTCGTTCCCTTCTACACCTGCTACCGCGCCTGCGTGCGAGGGAAGGTGGAGAGCCTGCGCGCGGAGGAGCCGGAGATCTCTGCTCCCGAGCGCGAGGAAGCCGCGCGCCTGGCCCGGCGCGCGTTCGGCCTGGCCTGCGAGGCCGCGAGCGAGGACCTGCCGCCGGTGCTGCTCGCGGTCGCCGGCCTCTCGGGGACCGGGAAGTCGACGCTGGCCCGCGAGCTGGGCGAGCGCCGCGGCTGGGAGGTGCTGTCCTCGGATGTGGTCCGGAAGTCGATGCACGGGCTCGTCGTGGAGGAGCGGGCGAGCGCCGCGGTGGACCAGGGGCTGTACACTCCCGAGACGACGCGCTCGACCTACGCCGCGCTCGCCACGCGCGCAGGCGAGGCGCTCGAACGGGGAAGGTGCGTGGTGGTCGACGCCACGGCGCAGGCGGCGTGGGAGCGGGCCGTGCTCGCCGAGGCGGCGCGGGCGCACGGGGCCCTCTTCCTTCTCGCCGAGGTGCGTGCCCCCGACGAGGTGATCCGCGCGCGGCTCGAGGCCCGGACACAGGAGCCCGGCGCGGTCTCCGATGCCGGGTGGGAGGTGTACCTGGCGCAGAAGGCTCGCTGGGAGCCGGTGACGCTGGGGGAGTGGGCGCATCTGGTGATCGATGGAGATCGGCCGGTGGCGGAGGTTCTGATGCAGCTCGAGCGCGAGCTGCACGACCGGCTCCGCCCTCCCCGGATGCGCTGACGCTCAGGACGAGCGGCGAACCCCGGGTGGGTGAGCGAACACGAAGGTGACCTTTCCGTCGGTCTCCAGATACGCCTCGTGCACCAAGGCGAGGTCCTGGGTGCCGTAGATCCGCAGCCGGGCCATGAGCTCGTCCATCCCGATCCGGGCCTCGCGGAGCGCATCCTCCAGCGGTCGACCATCCTGCACCAGGAGCCGGGGCAAGCCCTTCAGCAGCTTGGCGGCGGTCTGGCTGCGAAAAGTGAGCCAGGAGAAGAAGACGTTCCACGCGATCAGGGTCGTGAGCGCGAGCACCGCCGTGGAGATGCTCGCGTCGTCGACGGTGATCGCCCGGCGAACGGCGACGGTCACGAGGAAGATGACCGCCAGGTCGAAGGACGAGTACCTCGAGAGCTCCTTCCGACCGGCGAGCCGGAGGAGAAGGTGCACGGCGAGGTAGATCAGGCTCGCGCGTACGATGGTCTCGAGCGGCGGCTGTTCCACTCTCCACAGTGCGGCCCAGTCCACTGGCATCCCGCGAAGCTGCTTCCGCTCCGCCCTGGCGACAATGTGAGCGTCATGCGGGAGACGGACGCGTTCAGGCGGCGTCCACGGCTGACCCGCCGCTGGCCCATCACCGGCCTCATCCGGCGATCCTGGCAGCCGACGTCCGTCGAGTCCGGGGTCAGCTCTCGGGGAGCGGGATGAACTCCTTCTCGTCCCCTGGCACCTTGCCGAAGCGGCCGCTCCGCCAGTCGTCCTTCGCCCGCTCGATGCGCTCCTTCGAGCTGGAGACGAAGTTCCACCAGATGTGCCGGTCACCGTCGAGCGGCGCGCCCCCGAGGAGCATCACCCGGGCCGGTCCCCCCGCCGCCTCGACCGTCACCTCCGCCCCGGACCGGAGGATGGCCATCACTCCCGGACCGAGCCGGCGCTCGCCGATCCGCACCGTGCCCTCGGCGACGTGGAGCGCGCGCTGCGGATGCGTCCCGTCGACCATGAGCCGGGTTCCGGGCTGCAGGCGCGCGTCCACGTAGAGCGTCGGAGACAGCACGCCCACCGGTGACTCGGCGCCGTACGCCGTACCGGCGATGACGGTGAGCTCGGCGCCGTCGCGGCTCACCTTCGGGAGGGTGCGCGCCGGATGGTGAGCGAAGGCCGGCGCGTCCTCCTCGTGCACGCCGGGCAACGCGACCCAGCTCTGGATGCCGTGCAGCCGGACGCCGCGGGCGCGCTCCTCGGGGCTGCTCCGCTCGGAGTGGACGATGCCGCGCCCGGCCAGCATCCAGTTCACGTCTCCGGGGTGGATGGCGCGCTCGCTGCCGAGGCTGTCGCGGTGGATGATCTCTCCCTCGAAGAGATAGGTCACCGTGGCCAGCGCGATGTGCGGGTGCGGGCGCACATCCATGCCCGACCCGCGCTCCATCACCGCCGGACCCATGTGGTCGAGGAAGATGAACGGCCCGACCATGCGGCTTCCAGCGGCAGGCAGCAGCCGGCGGACTGTGAAGCCGCCGATATCACGGGGACGGGGGTCGATGACCAGCAGGACGCCGTCCGGCTGTTTCTCGTTGGGCATGGACTTCCTCGCCGCCAGGGTTATGACTCAACCGAGGAGGCTCCGGCCATGGCCAACGAGCTCGATCTGAAAGCCGAGATGAAGCGGGGCGTGGATCTGTTGAAGACCTTGCGTGACGAGATCAAGGTCAAGCTCCACCTCGCCGGCATGGACGTCAGGGACCAGTGGGCGAAGCTCGAGCCCGAGCTGTCCAAGGTCGAGCGCGCCGCGGAGCAGGCGACGGAGTCCTCGAAGAAGCTGATGGACGACGCGCTGAACCGCCTGAAGGCGCTGCGCGATTCGCTGCGCTGAGGCAGGCCGTGGGGGAGACCCTGCTGATCGTCGGAGTCCGGAAGCTCGGACGCACGATTGGGCTTCACTTCGCGCGCAAGGGGTGGCGGGTGCTGTGCGCCTCGCGGACGGCCGCCGACGTCGAGACGCTCGCGCGCGACGTCACCGCCGCGGGTGGCCAGGGCGTCCCGGTGGTGTGCGATCTCCAGCGCCCGGAGTCGCTGGTCCGCTTCGGAGAGGATCCACCGGACCTGGTCGTCGCCGCGCAGACCATGGGAGGACGGTTCGGGGCGCTCCCGCTGCTGGAGATTCCCTTCACCGAGCTGACGCAGTCGCTGGCCGCCTATCCGCAGGGCACGTGGAACCTGCTCCGCGCCGTTGGACCGGGGTTGCTCGGGCGGGGCAGTGGCACCTTCCTCCAGATCGGAACGTCCTCCGGCGTCCGGACCAAGGAGGGATTCGCCGCGCTCGGAACGGCGCAGCACGCGCTCCGGGCGCTGGTCCAGGTCGCGGCCCGCGAGTGGCGGAGCCGCGGCGTCCACGTCGCGTACCTCCCGATCGACGGCCCCATCGCTTCCGAGCGCACGCGGGCCGCCGGGTTCGCCGCCGAGCGGCTCATCTCGTCCGAGGCGATCGCCGAAGCCTGCGACTTCCTCCACGGGCAGGGACCGGACGCCTGGACTCACGAGCTGGTGCTGCGCCCCACCGGCGGCGACTGGTCGGCGCCCACCTGACCCACGATGGCAACGGCCCACGGAGGTGCTCTCCGCGGGCCGGGTCGTGATCTCGACGGTCAGCCTAGCGGCTGCCCGAGACGGTGTCGGCCGGGCTCGATGCAGTGCTGGTGGAGCCGGTGCTCCGACTGGCCTTCTTCTTCGACTTCTTCTGCGGCGCCGCCGGGGCGGTGCTCGCCGAGTCGGACGAGGTCCCGCTGACGCTGCCCGCCGTCGAGGTGTCGGCGCCCGAGCTGTTCACGTCCGCCGCGGCGCTGCCACCGGTGGGATCGGGCATGCCGCTTCCACCCACCGCGACACCGGCGGGCGGCTCGAAGGAGCCGAGGAACTGCTGGATCGAGCCGGGCATCTGGCCCTGCGGGTAAGTCCCGGCCAGCGTGTAGACACGCGAGTCGCCGAGGAACACGCGCGCGGTGACCTCGCGGCCCTGGGGATCGGTGGCGGTGAACTCACGCCCCGCGAGCCCGCCCGCCTGGACGTCCTGGCTCTTCACCAGGGTGCCGCCCATCGACTGGACGGTGGCCTGCTGGAGGGAGTCGAGCAGGTCCTTGCTCTTGACCTTGCTCAGGCTGCCCTTCGGGAACTCGCTCAGGGTGGTCATGTACTTGCCCGAGGCGTCCTGGGCCTGGGCGATGTGCACCTGGACCTGACCCCCCGGCGTTTCCTGGGTGCGCTGGTCAAGCTCGGGGTTGGGGGGCATCAGCACCGTGAAGCCGTTGGCTCCCTGAAAGGGAACGAGCTGCGCGTTCGCAGCCTGCCCGGCAGCTCCTGCCGCCCCCGCGGCGGCCGCGCCTGCGCCCTGCGGGCTGGCCGATGCCGGGCCCTCGTCGATGAGGGTGGAGTTTCCACCTGCCTTGGTCACCTTCTGCTGTGACTGCTGGGAGCCGGCGCACCCGAGCGCGGCCGCCAGCGGAATCACGAGCCACCACTGCTTTCGAAGAGTCATGCGTCCTCCCATGACGCCGGAGGGTGGGGACGGAGGGTGGCTGTCGCAAGGGATTGGCGCACTTCCCGTGAAACGAGCGATGGTCCCGGCGCCAGCATGCCTGCCGCCCACGTCTCCCTCTCCGAGCTGATCAGGGTCTTCTTCCGCATCGGCTGGTTGGCGTTCGGGGGGCCAGTCGCGCAGCTCGGCCTCATGCACGACGAGTGCGTCGAGCGGCGCCGCTGGATCGAGGACGCCGACTTCGTGCGGGCGCTGAACTTCGTCCACGTGCTGCCCGGCCCTGAGGCCTCGCAGATGGCGATCTTCATCGGCTGGCGGGTGCTGGGGGTGCTCGGCGGCGCGCTCGCCGGCGTGCTGTTCATTTCTCCGGGCATCATCACCCTCGCCGCGCTGGCAGCGATCTACGTGCGGTACGGCTCGCGGCCGGAGCTCGTCGGCGTGCTGTCCGGGTTCCGCCCGGTGGCGCTGGCGCTGCTCGGCGCGGCGATGCTCCGTCTGAGCAAGGCGGCGCTCCGGACCCCGTTCCAGAAGGTGCTCGCGGTCCTGGCGTTCGGGGCGTCGGTGTTCCTGCACGTCGGGTTCGTGCCCTTGCTCCTCGGGTGCGGCGCAGTGTCGATCCTCCGGTCGCGCCTGCGGGGGCCGCTCGGCACGGTGGCGCTGCTGTCCATGGTCGCCGCGGGCCGGGCGGAGGCGGCGGCCCCGGCGCTGGAGCGTCTCCGCGACGTCTCGCTCTTCTTCCTCAAGGTAGGTCTGGTGTCGTTCGGAGGGGCGTACGCGGTGCTTCCGCTCCTGCGGGAGGGCGCGGTGCTGCAGTTCGGCTGGATCACCGACCACCAGATGGTGGACGCGCTCGCGCTTGGAGAGACGACGCCCGGGCCGCTGATCAGCATCGGCGTCTTCATCGGATACCTGGCCGGGCATCCGCTGGGGGTGGGGCTCGCCTCGGCGCTGTCCGCGGGGTTCTGGCTGTTCCTGCCCTCGTTCGCCTTCGTCCTGATCGGAGCGCCGCACCTGGACCGGATCACCTCGTGGCCGGGGGTGCAGCCCTTCCTCCAGGGCGTGACCGCGGGCGTGCTGGCGCTGATGGCGGCGGTGTCGCTGGCGCTGGCCCAGGCGACGGTGTTCCACGCCGGGCGGCTGGACTGGGTGACGCTCGTGCTCGGGGTGCTGGCGTTCGTCGTGCTCGCCGTCGGCGGGAAGCGGGTCAACGTCGCGTACGTCGTCCTCGCCGGTGGCGCGGTCGGGCTGGTGCGGGCGTTCGTGGCGCTCCCCGGCTGACGCTCACGCCGTCCGGGAGGGTCGCGACGGCAGCTTCGGAAGGCGCGGCGGGCGAGGGCCGTGACGGATGGCGCCACGCACCGGGCCGTAGGGCAGCTCGGTCCCGGTCCGTGCGGAGCGCAGCAGCAGCCCGCCCCGGCTCATGTCCCCGCGGCCCACGAAATCCACCGGGAAGAGGAGCCGGTCGTCGAAGATGTCCAGCAGCAGGTTCGCGTACTTGTTGCTCGCGATGCTCCCCAGCAGGACCACCTCGGCGTCGGGCAGCCGCACCGCCAGCGCTCGCGCATCTCGCTCGAGGGGGCGCCGGTAGCGTCGGTCCTCGAGGTCCACCCGCACCCGAGCCCAGGCGTCGAGGTCTGCGGGCCCGATGCGGCGCTCGGGCTCGACCAGGCCCGCGCCGGGAGTGATCACCCACGAGACCCCGAACGCCCGCGCGTAGGTGATCTTGCCCCGGAAGTAGAGGCCGCTGGTGAAGGTGAAGACATCGCCGACGGCCGCACCTGTCGGCGAGCGCAGCTCCATCGCCAGCCGGAAGCTCGCCGCCTTCCGCCGCAGCATCAGCATCCGCACGCCATCGCAGCGCGCCGGGGACAGCAGGAACACCCGCCGGGGCACGGGCACTGGCGCGGGCCGCATCATGATCCGGACTCCACCAGCGTCTTGAACAGGCGGGCCAGCGCTGCCGCCGGCACCTCCGCCCGGCCGGCGTGGACCGGCGAGGTCTGGATCACGGTGCTCCGGGGCGCGACGAGCCAGTGGAAGCGTTCCTTGGCCGGCAGCCGCGCCACCGGTCCCGCCGCGGGATCACCGGTGCAGATCCGCGGGACGGCAGCGAGATGCGCGGAGATCGCCTCGACGTCGGCGCCAGGGTCGAGGGCCCGGAGGCGCGTCACGTCGAGCGCCACGCGCGCCGCGAGATAGTCCTGCGTCAGGCACCAGACGATGACCCCGGCGTTCAGGAACTCGCCTCGCTCGACCCGGGGCACCACCCGGACCACCGTGTAGTCAAATGCGCAGGGCGCGGCCACGGTCGGCCTCCTCCTCGAACAGCTCGGCGTCTCCCAGACGGCGGGACAGCCACTCCACGTAAGCATGTCGCTGGGCACGCGCGCCGCCCAGGTGCGGATCCTCCGGCAGCCACGCATCGGGCACCGCGTCGGCCAGCTCCCTCAACAGCGATCCGGAGAGCCTCGGACGGAGCCGCTGCCCCGCGGCGCGGATATCCCCCGCCACCGGCAGGAGAACGTGGTCCTTGACCTGGGCAAACGGCGAGGCGGCGCGGGACGCGGCCCCCGCCCAGTCGTGGTGGACGTAGAGGCTCGCGCCGTGGTCGATGCAGTACAGCCGGCGGTGCCACTCGAGCAGGTTGGGGTTCCGCGGCGTGCGGTCCACGTTCAGCACCAGGGCGTCGAACCACACGATGTCCGCGGCGAGCTCCGCGGGTGGTGGGGTGGACGCTGCCGGATCGTACCCCAGCGCACCGGGCAGGTAGTCCACGCCGAGGTTCAGCCCCACGCTGGCCTTGAGGAGGTCACGGATCTCGCCGTCCGGCTCCGTCCGCCCGATGTCGGGGTCGAGCGTCACCAGCGCCAGGACCGGCACCGGCAGCCCGAGCGCCCGGCCGATCTCCCCCGCCAGCAGCTCGGCCACCAGCGCCCGTCCCCCCTGCCCCGCGCCCCGGAACTTCACCACGTACAGGCCATCGTCATCCCCCTCGACGATCGCCGGCAGGCTCCCGCCCTCCCGGAGCGGTGTGACATAGCGGGCGGCGGCAAGGGTGCGGAGCACGGGGGGCCACCATACCCGGGCCCGGCCCGGTTGCTCGTCGTGAGACGCACCGTTGCCTGGCGAGCGACGAGCCATCTCCCGGGCCTGCGTTAAGCACTCCCTGCCATGATCCAGGTTCGCAAGAGCAACGAGCGGGGCCACGCCGACCACGGCTGGCTCGACAGTCACCACACCTTCTCCTTCGCCGACTACTACGACCCCCAGAACATGGGCTTCCGGGCCCTGAGGGTCATCAACGAGGACCGGGTCGAGCCGGCGCAGGGGTTCGGCACCCACGGGCACCGGAACATGGAGATCCTCTCCTACGTGCTCGAGGGGGGCCTGGCCCACCGGGACTCCACCGGCGGCGGCGGGGTCATCAAGCCCGGAGACGTGCAGCGGATGAGCGCGGGCACGGGCGTGATGCACAGCGAGTTCAACGCCTCGCGGTCCGAGCCGGTCCACTTCCTCCAGATCTGGATCGTCCCCGAGCGGCGCGGCATCGCCCCCGGCTACGAGCAGAAGCACTTCCCGCCCGAGCAGCGGCAGGGGCAGCTTCGTCTCATCGCCTCGCCCGACGCGGCGGACGGCAGCGTGAAGATCCACCAGGACGCACGGGTGTACAGCACGCTCCTCGGCAAGGGACAGACGGTGAGCCACGCGCTCGCCACCAGCCGCCACGCCTGGGTGCAGGTCGCCCGCGGGCAGGTCCGGGTCGGCGACGTGGTGCTCTCCGCCGGTGACGGCGCGGCCATCTCCGACGAACGGTCCGTCACCCTGACCGGGGATGAGCCGTCCGAGGTCCTCCTCTTCGACCTCGCCTGAGGACGGTCCGGATCCCGGTCGGCTGCTCCGTCCGGGATCCGACGGTGGCCCGAGCTCCATGCGCGTGGCGTTTGCGCCGGCGCCGCGGGGAGCCCACCTTCGCCAGCGGGCGTGGGCGAGAGCATCAGCGAAGGTTCGGGGGAACGATGGCCGGGGCGCGCACTCCGGTCACTCTTCGTGCCGCCGCCCGGAACCTTTCCCTCCCTGGACGCGCTCCGCACCGCGGCGATCGTCCTGGTGATCGGCAACCACCTCGCGACCGGCGGCGCCGAGCTGGCCCCGTCCTCGGCTTGGAGCTTCACCCTCTTCCGGTACGGCTGGACCGGGGTGGACCTCTTCTTCGTCCTCTCCGGCTTCCTCATCGGCCGGCAGCTCCTGCGCGAGCTGCAGCGCACCGCCTCGGTGAACGTGCCCCGCTTCCTCTTCCGGCGAGGGATGCGGATCTGGCCGCTCTACTTCGCGTGGGTCGCGTTCCTCGTGCTCGCGCTGGGGAAGTGGCAGGGCATCTGGCCGGACCTGGTCTTCCTCTCCAACTACTTTCAGGGACGGGTGAGCGGCGGCTGGTCGCTCTCCACCGAGGAACAGTTCTACCTGGTGGTTCCCCTGCTCCTCCTGGGTGCCCACCGGCTCTTCGGTCCGCGAGGCCTGGCGTGGGTGCCGATCGTGCTGCTGGCGCTCATGCCGGTGGTCCGTGCAGTGACTCTCCACGGAGCGGGCGAGGCCGGGTTCGACCGGATCTACGGACCGATCCACACCCACTGCGACGGTCTGCTGGTCGGGCTGTTCCTGGCCTGGGCCGCGGTGAAGCGCCCGGCCTCGCTGTCGCCCGAGCACCCGCACCCGTGGCGCTGGCCGCTGGTGGCCATCGTGGGTGGTTTCGTCCTGCGGGGGATCGATCAGGCCCTGTTCAGCTTCAGCGGCCTCGCGCTGATCTACGGCGGCCTCGTCGCGCTCGGGCTGCGCGCCGGCCCGCGCGTGAAGCAGCTCGCCGCCTGGAGGGGATTCCACGTCCTGTCCCGCCTGTCCTACGGGATGTACCTGAACCACTTCGAGGTACTGCCGAGATTGCTGCCCCGGTTGACGCGCGAGCTCGTTCCGCTGGTGGGCTCGGGATGGGTGCTCGCCGCGATCGCGTACCTCGTGGCAATCGTGTCGTCGGCGCTGGTCGCGGCGGTGACCTTCGTTCTGATCGAGGAGCCGTTCCTGGCGCTGCGAGAGCGGTGGGAGGCGCGGCACCGGCCGGTGCGGGCCGTCCCGCCGGTGCTCCGGCGGGTGAGCTGAGACCTCGTGCGGGCACGGGTATCGGCGCTGCTCGGGCTTCTCGAGCGGCGGTCCGCGCACCCGGCGAGCGGCAGGCGCGAGCGCAAGGCGCGCAGCAGGCGCGAGCGCAAGGCGCGCAGCAGGCGCGAGCGCAAGG
>RPRB01000058.1 GCA_003818285.1 Myxococcaceae bacterium | reverse complement strand
CTACGCCCAGCGCGGCTATGTCCAGGCGGTTGTGGCCGCCCGGGCCCTGCTATGGGCCACGGTGCTGGCGATCGTGATGAACCTCCTCTTAGATCTCCTCTTGGTCTTCGGCGGGGCGCGGCTCCCGGCGTGGACCGGCCCGTTCCGCTGGATTCCCCCGATGGGCGCGGGCGGCTCGGCGCTGGCCACCAGCCTCGTCCAGATCAGCGAGGTCCTCTTCCTCGCCTGGGTCATCCGACAGATTCCCCTTCCCCGCCGTCCACCGGACCTCCACCGGCGGCTGCCCGAGGACGAGCGCCGCATCCTCCGGGTCGGCGTGCCGATCGGGCTCCACTTCGGCGCCGAGGTGGGGGTCTTCGCGCTCGCGGGCTTCCTCGCCGGGCGGCTCGGGGCGGAGAGCCTCGCCGCGCACCAGATCGCCCTCACCTACTCCTCGGTCACGTTCACCTTCGCCATGGGCATCGGCAACGCGGGGAGCGTCCGGGTCGGGCTCGCCGTCGGTGCCCGCGACACGCCGGGCGCGCGGCGCGCCGGCCTGCTCGCCTTCGCCGCCGGCGCGGCATTCATGGGGTGTGCCGCCATCACCTACCTCCTCATCCCCGGACCCATCGTGGCCACGATGACCGACTCGGCTGCCATCGCGGCGCTGGCAGTCCCCCTGTTCACCGTGGCGGCGGTGTTCCAGATCTCCGACGGGGTGCAGGGCGTCGGCGCCGGCGTGCTCCGGGGAGCGGGCGACAGTCGCTTCACCTTCACCGCCAACGTGATCGGCCACTACCTGGTCGGTCTCCCGCTGGCCCTGCTGCTCGGCTTCCACCTGCGCTGGGGCGTGGTGGGGATCTGGTGGGGGCTCGCCGCCGGGCTCACGGCGGTGGCGGTGGCGCTGGTGTGGCGCTTCCTCCGGGTGTCCGGCCGGGAGATCGTCCCGCTCGCCCTTCCCGAGGCCTGAGCCGGCCCGGTCAGCGTGCCTCGCGCGAGGCCGTGGAGACCGGCGGGGGGGCGTGGTCGTCGGCGACTCGATCGCGGGCCCGGACGGTCCCTGGCCCGGAGTCCAGGCGGAGCAGCGAGCGGCAGTGTGGCGGGAGCGAGCGGTTCCGCCGTCTAGGCCGAGGACTTGGCCTGGTCGGCGTAGATGGCGTCGGCGATCCGGTAGGCGCTGCTCTCCAGTCGCTGCAGCGCCTCCTTCAGCTTTCCCGGATCCTCCTGCTTCATGAGGCCTTTGAGGTTCTCCATGTCGGCCTGGATCTCGGTCACGTCCTTCGGGGTGACGACGTGGGCGTACTCCTCCAGGCTCTTCTCCGTGGTGTAGATGAGCCCCTCGGCGTTGTTACGCAGCTCGGCCATCTCGCGCTTGCGCTTGTCGTCGGCGGCGTTGGTCTGCGCGTCCTTGACCATCTGCTGGATCTCGGTCTCGGTGAGGCCGGAGCTGCTCACCACCCTGACTTGTTGTTGCTTGCCGGTGCCGAGGTCCTTGGCGCTGACGTGGACGATGCCGTTGGCGTCGATGTCGAAGGAGACCTCGATCTGCGGCACGCCGCGCGGCGCGGGGGGGATGCCCACCAGCTCGAACCGGGCCAGGGTCTTGTTGTCCGTGGCCATCTCGCGCTCGCCCTGGATGACGTGCACCGAGACCAGCGGCTGGTTGTCCACCGCGGTGGAGAAGACCTGGCTCTTCTTGCAGGGGATGGTGGTGTTCTTGTCGATGATGCGCGTGGCCACGCCGCCCGCGGTCTCGACGCCCAGCGACAGCGGGGTGACGTCGAGCAGCAGGACGTCCTTCACCTCGCCCTTGAGCACCCCGCCCTGGATGGCGGCGCCGATCGCCACCACCTCGTCGGGGTTGATGCCCTTGTGGGGCTCCTTGCCGAAGAACTCCTTCACCAGCCGCTGCACCAGCGGCATGCGGGTCATGCCGCCGACCAGCAGGACCTGATGGATGGCCTGCGTGGTGAGCCCCGCGTCCTTGAGCGCGATGCGGCAGGGCTCGAGCGTCTTCTCCACCAGGTCCATGACCAGCGACTCGAGTGTCTGGCGGTCGATGGTGTCGGTGAGGTGCTTGGGCCCGCTCGCGTCGGCGACGATGAACGGGAGGTTGATCTCGGTGTCCGGCGCGCTGGACAGCTCGTGCTTGGCCCGCTCGGCGGCCTCCTTCAGCCGCTGGAGCGCCATCCGGTCGTTGCGCAGATCGATCTTCGTCTGCTCCATGAACCGCTTGGCCAGCCAGTCGATGATGCGCTGGTCGAAGTCCTCGCCGCCGAGGAAGGTGTCGCCGTTGGTGCTGCGCACCTCGAACACGCCGCCGTTCAGCTCGAGGATGCTGATGTCGAACGTGCCGCCGCCGAGGTCGTAGACCGCCACCCGCTCGGTCCTGGTGCCCTGCGACTCCTTGTCCATCCCGTAGGCCAGCGCCGCGGCGGTGGGCTCGTTGATGATGCGCAGCACGTTCAGCCCGGCGATGCGCCCGGCGTCCTTGGTGGCCTGGCGCTGGCTGTCGTTGAAGTAGGCGGGGACGGTGATGACCGCCTCGGTGACCGGCTCGCCGAGGTAATCCTCCGCGGTGGACTTCATCTTCAGCAGGACCTGGGCGCTGATCTCCTGGGGGCTGAGCAGCTTCCCACGGACGTCCACCCAGGCGTCTCCGTTGGGCGAGGGCACCACCTTGAAGCTGCTCAGGGCGATGGCCCTCTTCGTCTCCGGCGCGTCGATCCTGCGGCCGATGAGCCGCTTCACGGCGTAGAGCGTCGCCTCGGGGTTGGTGATGGCCTGCCGCTTGGCGATCTGCCCCACCAGCCGCTCACCGTTCTCGGTGAAGCCGACCATGGACGGCGTGGTGCGGCTGCCTTCGCTGTTGGGAATGACCACCGGCTCGCCGCTCTCCATCACGGCGACGCAGCTGTTGGTCGTTCCCAGGTCGATTCCGATGACCTTCGCCATGGTCTCTAGCTGTTCCCCCCGGAGACTTCCGGTTCAGGCGACGCCGGTGCGGCATCCGCCACCGCGGACTCCTCGGCGCCGGAAGGGGCCGCCGGCGGCCGGGCGACCATGACCAGGGCCGGGCGCACCAGCCGGTCGTGCAGGGTGAAGCCGCGCAGCACCTCGGTGCTCACCGCGTTCGGCGGCAGGTCCTCCCTCTCCTCGTGGCCCATGGCCTCGTGCAGATGTGGGTCGAACGGCTTTCCGCTGGCGCTGAACGCCTTGAGGCCCTGCCTGGCCAGCGTGTCCTCCAGGAGCTTGCGCGTCATCCTCACGCCTTCGGCGAGTCCGTCCCATTTTCCGGTCCGGTCGCCGAGGTCGAGCGCCCGGTCCAGGTTGTCGATGACCGGGAGCAGGTCCTTCAAGGCCCGTTCCAGCCCGTAACGCACGACCTCCTCCCGCTCCCGCTGGGCCCGCTTCCGCGCGTTGTCCAGGTCCGCCAGGGCGCGGAGTGTGCGCTCGCGCTCCTGGTCCAGCTGGCCTGTCAGCTCGCGCTCGCGCGCCTCGAGCGCCTCGACCCGGGCCCGCAGCGCGGCGAGCTCTCCCTCCGCCGCGACGTCCGGCGTTGCGACGTCTGGCGTCGGGACGGACACCTCGTCCGCAGCGGCCTCGCGCTGCTTCTCCACGCTCTCCAGCGCCGCGGCGATGACGTCCTCGTCGATGTCCGCGGAGAATTTTCCTGACTCGGAACTCACCGGAACTGCTGATTGTGTCACAGGTAACGGACGTGAGGAGGTGCCTCCCGTCAGCGCTGACGCCCCTTTGCACGCTTGCCCCCGCCGCCCGTCTTCCGTGTGGTCCGGGAGCCGCCCTTCGCCTTCTTGCCCGCCGGTCCGCGGGTCTTGGCCGACCGGGTGGGTGCCGCTTTCGGGCGCTCGATGCCCAGGGCCTCCTCGGCCCGGCTCCTCGCCTCCTCGAACTTGGTCATCGCCCAGGTGCGCAACTCGCTGACACGCGCCTTCAGCTTCTCCTGCTGCGCAGGGTCTCTGAGGTCCTCGAAGGTCTTCTGGGTCTGCTCCAGGAACTCCTCACCGGTGCGCTTCAGGTCCTCGCCGGTCCTCCGCACGTACTCGAGCAGCCGCTCGTCCCAGTTCTGTTCGGGCATCTCGTCCTCCGGTCATCGGCCCCGGGGTCACCCCGGGGCAATCCACAGTCAGCGGCGGCGAGCGTACGCCGCCAGAGCCTCGGCCCACACCTGCTTGAAGGGAACGCCGGCCGCTTCGGCCCGGGCACGGACATCCTCGTATTCGGGTGCCGCGTTCAGGATCTCCCCGCCCAGACTCCCGACCTTCACCCGGACCGGTCCGTGCGCAGTCTCCACCTCCACATGTGCTCGGTCGAGCACAGTCCGATGGACCGGCCAGGCCCGCACTCCCAGCGTGGGGGACTCCGTGAGGAGGCGGCGGACCACCCGCTCGCGCTCGCCCCCGCAGACGAGCACCGAGAGCACGTGACCGGGCCGGCTCTTCTTCAGGGTGACCGGTGCCACCCAGGCGTCGAGCGCCCCGTGGGTGACCAGCGTCTCCACCAGGTACCCGAGCAGCTGGGGCGTCGCATCGTCGAGCGTGACGGCCAACTCCCATACGTCCGAGCCCGTGGCCGCGACCGCTGTGCCCAGCGTGGCCCGGAGCACGTTGGGACGGTCGGGCAGCTCCCGGCGCCCGAGCCCGTACCCGGTGCGCTCCAGCCGCATCGCCGGCGGCGGGCCGGGCCGGGAGAGGGCCCGCAGCAGCGCCGCCCCGGTGGGGGTGGTGAGCTCGCCCTGCCCCTCGAAGCGCACCGGCAGGTCGCGGAGGATCTCCAGCGTGGCCGGGACGGGCACGGGGAAGCGCCCGTGCATCGTCTCCACCATCCCGCTCCCGAGCGGGGGCGGCGCGGAGACCACCTCCGGCTGTCCGAGCAGCTCCAGCGCCAGGGCCGCGCCGCAGACGTCGACGATGCTGTCGACCGCGCCCACCTCGTGGAAGTGGACCGACTCCAGCGGCACGTCGTGAATCTTCGCCTCGGCGCGGCCGATGACCTCGAACACCGCGCGAGCCTGCGCCTTGGCCCGTGGCGGAAGGGCGCTGGCGTCGATCCGGCCGAGGATGTCGGTCAGCCCGCGGTGCACGTGCGGCAGCTCGGAGGAGAGGGCCACGTTCAGGTGCACGCCGGAGATGGCCTGGCGCACCGCGCGGCTCACCTCGAATCCCCAGCCGTCGAGTCCGAGAGTGCGCAGCCCCTCCTCGAGGGCACGGGCGTCCACCCCCAGGTCGAGCATGGCGGCGAGGAACATGTCCCCGGCGATGCCCCCCACCGGCTCGAGGTAGAGCACCGTGCTCATCGGCCCCTGCCCCTCCGCGTGACGCTGCGGCTGACCAGGGCCGCGTAGAACCCGGCGCCGAACCCGTTGTCGATGTTCACCACGGCGACGTTGGAGGCGCAGGAGTTGAGCATGGTGAGGAGCGCGGACAGGCCCTTGAAGTTCGCTCCGTAGCCGACGCTGGTCGGCACCGCCACCACCGGAATGCCCACCAGTCCGCCGACGACCGAGGCCAGGGCCCCCTCCATGCCGGCGACGGCGATGGCCACGTGGGCCTCCTGGATCTCGCTCCGGCGGCGGAGCAGGCGGTGCAGGCCGGCCACCCCCACGTCGTAGATGCGAGCCACGGTGGCCCCCATGGCCTCGGCGGTGAGGGCGGCCTCCTCGGCAACCGGCACGTCGCTGGTGCCGGCGCAGGTCACGGCCACCCGGCCGGCGCGGGGGCGCCCCTGGGGGAGGTGGAAGATGCGCGCCTCGGGGTGCCACCTCGCCCTCGGCCAGCGCTGGAGCAGCGGGGCCGCGTTCTCCTCGTTAAGCCGGGTCACCAGCACCGGCTGCTTCCGCCGGACGAGCACCTCCACGATGCCGAGGAGCTGCTCCGGGGCCTTCCCCTCGCCGTACACCACCTCGGGGAACCCGAAGCGCACGCTCCGGTGGGTGTCCACCGTGGCGTAGCCGAGCTCGGCGAAGGGAAGATCGGTGAGGGCGCGCGTGGCCTCGTCCACGCTGGCGCGGCCACGCTTGACGTCCTCGAGCAGCTTCCTCAGGCGAGTGGGGTCCACGGACAGGACCGTGGCTTACGCCATCTTCAGCCCGCGGAGGAACGTCGTCAGCCCGGGCACGTCGGGGAGCAGCAGGAACCGTCCCGAGAGCGGCGAGGCGTACAGCTCGGCCTCCAGCACCCAGCCCCGCTCCGCGGGGATGCACATCCGGGCAATCATCTCCGCCGGCCCCTCGCCCACCACCGGCACCGAGTGCAGCGCGCGGACGCCCGAGAGTCGAGCCGTCGCTTCGAGCGCCGCGGCGTAGACGAGATTGGCCGCGTCCCGGAGGGCCACCTCGGGTGTCTGGAAGCGCTGGCCCGCGGCTCCCAGCAGCCGGGAGGTGAGCGTCTGCACGTGCGGCTCGGTGAACACCAGGGCCATCGCTCCCCCCACGCCGCCCCGGAGCTCGGCACTGACCGCGGTGAGCGGCGCGCCCTTCCCTCCGAGGAGCGCGGTGAGCTGGGGATGGTCCAGGTGGCGGACCAGCGGCGGCCAGAGCCCGAACTTCTCCCCCCCGAGCAGCGTGGACAGCGCACGCGCGGCGTGTCCGGCCGCGACGTTCGTCAGCTCTCGGAGCGCGTCTGCCTGGGCCTCGGTGAGCTCGGCGGGCATGGCCTTGACCCTATGGTGCAAACGGCCCGGCGGGAATGCTGGCCTGCGGAGCGTCCGCCCGGACGGCGCCGGACCAGAAGCGCAGGTCGCTCCCGTCGAAGAAGACGTGCACCGCGGGGCAGCGGACCTGCGCGCTGAGCCCGGACGCGCCGCGCTCCGGCGTGGCTCCTCGAGCCTCCCCCTGGTGCGGGGGAGGCCCCGTGCTGGTCCGCGCGCGGGCCGAGGCCGCGGGGGAGGCCTCGACGCGGAGGGCCCGACCGCGCGGGGTGGGACAGGCCCCGGTCTGCTCGCGATCGCACTCCAGGGCGTGCGACACCACCCCGTGGTCCTCCACCAGAACGCGCGCAGAGGTGGCCGGAACGCACAGCTCGCCGGCCGCGGTGCCGCGGTGCAGGTCCACCCGCCACCACCGGCCCACCGGCGAGACCGGCCCCTCGGCGACGAAGAGCACCAGCCGGTCGGAGGTCCGGGTGAGGAGGACCACGTCCGGGGCGCCGTCCCCGGTGACGTCGGTGGAGAGGGACTCGACCGCGCCCCTGGGCACGCCGGCCCGCCACGCCAGCCGCTCGACGACGCGCAGGTCGCCCTCGGAGAGCACCGGGGTTCCGAGGAGCAGGAGGCGGACCGCGAAGGCGAGCATTCGGGAGAGCCGATCGCCCTCAGGCCAGCAGCCTCGGGACGTCGAGGATGAACACCGGGCGCCCGTTGCCGAGGATGGTCACCCCCGCAAGACCCGCGACCCGGTCCAGCGGACGCGAGAGCGCCTTGAGCACCGCCTCCTCCTGTCCGAGCAGCGCCTCGACGCCGAGGGCCACCGTGCCGTCCTCGGACTCCATCACCACCCAGGGGCGCGCGCGGGGAGGTGGGCCGGGCGGCAGCTCGAGGAGTCGCGCCAGGTCGTGGGCCGGCACCAGCTGCTGTCCGTAGGTGAGGAAGTCCACCGAGGGCGAGCGCTGCAGCGCGCTCTCGGGGAGCTCCACCGCGCCCAGCACCTTGGTGATGGGAAGGCCCAGCACCTCGCCGCCGGCCCGGACCAGCAGGAGCTGGACCACCGCCACCGTGAGCGGCAGGCGCAGGGTGACCCGGGTGCCGCGCCCCGGCTGGGAGTCGAGCTCCAGCGCGCCTCCGAGCGACTCCACGGAGCGCTTCACCGCGTCCATCCCCACTCCGCGCCCGCTCACGTCGTCCACGTCGGTCGCGGTGGAGACGCCGGGGAGACAGGCCAGGAGCAGCACCTCGCGGGTGGAGAGGCGGGCCGCGGCCTCGGGGGAGAGCTTGCCCCGGGCCACGGCGGCGTCGCGGAGCTTCTCCGGGTCCATGCCCCGCCCGTCGTCCTCCAGCTCGATGACCACCCGCTCGCGGGTACGCCGGACGGAGATGCGCAGCCGCCCGCGGGGAGGCTTGCCGGCGCCAACCCGCGCCTCGGGCGCCTCGATGCCGTGGTCCACCGCGTTGCGGAGCACGTGCAGCAGCGGCTCGGCGATGGCGTCGAGGATGGCGCGGTCGATCTCGATCTCCGCCCCGGTCACCGACACCTCCACGTCCTTGCCCCGCTTCCGGGCGAGGTCGCGGGCGGCGCGGGGGAGCTGATCGGTCACCACCGCGACGGGCGTCATCCGCGCGCCCATCACCTTCCCGTGGAGGTCCTTCACCAGGGAGTGGAGCCGGTCCACGCCCTCCTCCAGCGCCGGGCGCTCGTGCTCGGGGAAGCGCCGGCCGATGTCCCGCAGGCGGGCGGTGGCCAGCAGGAGCTCTCCGGCCATCTCCAGGAAGTCGTCGAGGAGCTCGGTCCTGACGCGGACGGTGCGCGAAGCCTCGACGGGGCCGGGGGCAGGGGCGGGCGGTCCCGCCGGCGCCTCCATCACGGGCTCGGCGGAGATCAGCTCCACCTCGGGGACCAGCCCGAGCGCGGTGCGCACCGGGTCCAGGCCACCGTCGGTCTCCAGCACGAGCGCCACCCGCCCGTCGGGGATGGCCCCGGCCCGCAGGTCCTCCAGCGGCGGGCGGAGCTGGCTCACCGTGCCGAGGCCGGTGAGCTTCTTGTACACGAGGAAGGCGCGAGGGCCCGGGCTCTGGGCGGCGGGGAGGATGCGGAAGCGGATCTCGAACTTGCTGGCGCTCAGCGAGGGGCTCGCCGGCCGGGCGAGTGGATCCACCCGGGCCACCTTCGTCGGACGGGGCTGCTCGCCGGTGAGCGCGACCACCGCCTCGGAGAGCCTGGCCAGCAGCTCGGGCTGGGGCGCCGGCGGGTTCCCCTCCCCGGTGCCTCGAACCAGCGCGAGCATCGCGTCCGTGGTGGTCAGCAGCAGATCCACCCGCTCGCGCCCCAGCGCGCCCGGCACCCGGCGAGCGATGTCGACCAGGTCCTCCACCCGGTGGGCGAGCTGGGCGATGGGCTCGAGCCCCATCGACGCGGCCATGCCCTTCACCGAGTGCGCGTGGCGGAACAGCGAGTCCACCGTCTCGGCCGCCGGCGTGCCCTCCAGGGCCACCAGGTCCCGCCCCAGCGCCTCGAGGTGCTCCGAGGCCTCGGCCACGAAGAGGCCCAGGTAGCGGGACATGTCGAGCGTCGCAGCCAGGGCTACACCTTGGGCGTCTCGCCCAGCACCTTCTTCACCACCGCCAGCACGTCCTCGGCACGGAACGGCTTGACGATGAAGTCCGCCGCGCCGGCCTCGATCGCCTCCATCACCAGCGACTCCTGGCCCAGCGCCGAGCAGATGACCACCACCGCCTTGGGGTCGCCCTTGACGATCTCCCGGGTGGCCTCGATGCCGCTCTTGTACGGCATCACGATGTCCATGGTGGTGAGGTCCGGCTTGAGCGCCCGGTACTTCTCGATGGCCTCGATGCCATGCGCGGCCTCGCCCACCACCTCGTAGCCACCGGAGCTGAAGATGTCGCGGATCATGTTCCGCATGAACACCGCGTCATCGACGATCAGCACTCGCTTCGGCATGGTCCGGGGGGCTACGGAGTGACGGATGTTAGCCGCGGTCGAAGAGGTGTGTCACCGCGATGTCGAGCGCATCCGCGTCCAGCACCGTCACCGCCGCACCCTTGACCCGGGTCACTCCACGCACCGGGCCACGTGACTCGCGTGGCTGGCTTGACACTTTCTCGACCGTCTCGAATCCCTCGACGTCGGTGACGCTGAGCGCCAGGTCCCGGCGCCCCCGCTCGAGGAGGATCAGCTTGCGCTGTGGCTGTGCGGGGCGCGGCAGGTCCAGGAGCAGCGCAAAGTCCACCACGGTGACCACGCGCCCACGGAGGTTCACCACTCCCAGCACCGGGGCCGGCGCCCGGGGCACGCGGACCAGGCCCTCGGGCTGGAGCACCACCTGGCTCACCACGCTCAGCGGGAGGGCGTAGCGGGTGCCGTCCACGAGGAAGACCACGTGCTGGACGGGGCCGCGGTCGGATGGCGTCCCACCTCGGGCGGCGGGCTGCCCGGGAGCGCTCACGAGCCGAGCCGGAACCGGCGGACCACGCTCTGCAGCTCCAGGCTGAGGTTGTTCAGCTCCTGGGCGGCGGAGGTCATGCGGGCCACGGCAGCGGTCTGGTCCTCGATGATGCCCCCCGCGGCCTCGGTGGAGCTGGCGTTGGCCTCGGCGACCTCGGAGATCTCCCCCACCGCCTTGACCATCTCCTCGCTCCCGGCGAGCTGCTCCCGGGCGCTCTGGCTGATGAGGTGCACCTTCTCCGCACCCTTGCGGGCGGTGTCGGTGATGCTCCCCATGGAGCGAACGATTGTGCCCAGGTCCTCGCGGCCGTCGGTGAGCTCCTCGATGGATTGCTTCATCGCCGAGACCACCGCCACCGACTGACCGGAGATGTCCCGGGCCAGCTTGCTGATCTGCTCGGCGCTCCTGCCCGCGGACTCGGCGAGCTTCCGCACCTCGTCCGCCACGACGGCGAAGCCGCGCCCGTACTCGCCGGCGCGGGCCGCCTCGATGGTGGCGTTGAGGGCCAGGAGGTTCGTCTGCTGGGCCACCTGGGTGATGACGTCGACGATCTTCGAGATCTCCTGCGTCTTCTCCCCGAAGGCGAAGACCTCGTGGCTCGCGCTCTCCACCCGGCTGAACACCTTGTTCACCTTCTCGCCGGCGAGGCGCGCCGCCTTGCTGCTCTGCTCGGCGGCGACCGAGGTCTCGCCGGCGGCCAGGGCGGCGTCCTCGGCGGAGAGGGCGGTCCGCTGGATGCTCCCGGCCATCTCCCCGATGACCTTCTGGGCCCGGGCCACCAGGTCCGACTGGGTGCCGGCGCCGAGAGCGATCTTCCGGATGGAGGTGCCCACCTCGGTGGTGGCGGCGTTGACGTTCTCGGCCGACCGCCCCAGCTCGTTGGCCGAATCCGCGACGCTGGCCGCGGTGTGCTGGATGTGGCCCACCAGCTCGCGGAGATTCTCCTGCATGTTGCCGATGGCGGTGGAGAGCTCGTCGATCTCGTCCCGTCCCAGGCTCGGCTCGGTGGTGACCGGCGAGGCGAGATCACCGCGGGAGATGTCCAGCGCGCTCCGGCTCAGCGAGCGCAGCCGCGTGACCCGCGCCAGCACCGCGGGGAGGAGAAGCGCCAGGACCAGCGTCAGCGCTCCCGCCACGAGCCCCTGCACCGCCCAGCTGGCGTTGCGGACGAGGTGCAGCGTTCCCACCAGCACCATCGCCAGCAGGAAGTGCGAGACGAGGATCTTGCTCTGCAGCGAGAGCGACACCGGATGCCCCCGGTCCTCGAGCGCCGCCGCCAACCTTCGAACCGGCGCCGGCCGCCGGCTGGTCCGGGCAGCGGGAAACTCGTCCAGCACGGAACGGCGAACCGTTCCGTTGCGGGTCGGCGGGGGCACCAGTGCCATGTCGGGCGGCGATTCTGGCGTAGGACGGACCGGATTTCACATTCCGGACAGGGGACGGTGCGTCCGGGAACACCCCTCCCCACACGGGCCGGCGGCGTTCAGCCGAACAGGGCTCGGTTTTCCTGGACCCAGCGAGCGAGCTTCTCCACGCCCTCGGTGACGCCGGTCCGCGGGCGCCACCCGAGGGCCTCGGAGGCCCGGGACACGTCGGCGACGAAGACTGGCTGGTCCCCCGGGCGCCAGCCAGCGAAGGCCGGGCGGAGCGGCCGTCCGGTGAGCCGGTCCAGCTGCTCGACCAGCTCCAGCAAGGACAGGGTGTTGTCGGGCCCACCCCCGAGGTTGAAGACCTGTCCGCTGGCCCGGTCGATGCGCTCCACGGCCGCGTCGTAGGCCTCACACAGGTCGTCGACGAAGAGGAGATCCCGCACCTGGCGTCCGTCTCCGTAGATGGTGACGGGCTTCCCGGTGACCGCGGCGATGGTGAACCAGGCCACCCAGCCCTGGTCCTCCACGCCGAACTGGCGCCAGCCGTAGATGCAGGACTGGCGGAAGACGACGGTGCGCAGGCCGTAGATCCGCGCGTAGTCGCGGACGTACTGGTCCGCCGCGCCCTTGCTGCAGCCGTAGGGCGAGTGGAAGTCGAGCGGTTCGGACTCGGAGATGCCCCGGGGGCGGTCGCGGAACGCGTAGCGGCCGTGCCGCTGCTCCACGCCCACGTGCTCGAGCCCGCCGTACACCTTGTTGGTCGAGGCGTAGAGGAACGCGGCGGAGGGAGTGTGACGGCGCGCGGACTCGAGCAGGTTGAAGGTGCCGAGCGCGTTCACCTCGAAGTCGTGGCGCGGCTCGGTGACCGAGGTGGTCACCGCCACCTGCGCGGCGAGATGGAGGATGACCTGCGCGTCGCGGTGGCGAGCCAGGGCGGCGTCGAGCGCGGCGGCGTCGCGGAGGTCGACCCGCTCGAAGATGAAGCGGCCCTGGCTCTTCAGCCAGTCGAGGTTGCTGTCGGCCCCGCGGCGGGACAGGTCGTCGAGCACCACCACCTCGTGCCCCCGCTCCATCCATCGCCGTGAGGCGTTGCAGCCGATGAAGCCCGCACCACCCGTCACCAGGTATTTCACGCCCCTCGCGTCCTCCACGGTTCCCGGCGTCGAAGCTTAACGCCGTGCTGCTTCGCGGGAGGGGAAACGCGGCGCTCGTGAGCCGGGGCGGACCCACCTTCGCCGCCCCTGTCGGGGAGAGGACGCTGTCAGGCGGAGGCGAGGCGGACGGCGGTCCCGGCGAGCGCGGCGGCGGTCACGTCCTCGAGCACGGCCCAGGGGAGGTCCGGCGTCCCCGTGGAATGAGGGAGCCGTTTCCGGGCGCGGGAGCCGAGGAGCGCTCCGGCGAGAGCTCCGGCGGCTCCGGCGAGGACCAGCGGCGTGGGACGACGCGACCGGGTCAGCCAGGCGGCTCCGATGCCGCCGGCGAGGAGCCGGGCTCCGAGGGGGACCGGACCGAGCCGGCTCGGGATCCACGGGAGCTTGTCGCCGACGAGCTCCGTCGCCGCGAGCGGGAGGAGCAGCGCCCGGAGTCCACGGTGGCTCCCCTGCGTCAGGGAGAGCAGCGCGAGCGGAAGGAGCGAGCGCATGCCGGTGGCGATGCCGAGGAGCGCTGCGGCAGCGAGCGAGGATGACGAGGCGGGGCGGGTCATGGCTCGGGGAAGATGCCCACCGGACGAAGCCCTGGCAGCTGCGTCCGGCGCCGGCGGTCAGGCGAGGTGGTCGAAGCCTTCGACCCGGCCGCCGCCCAGGCCGCGGAGATGCACCCCCCGGCCGCGCCGGACCTCGCCGATCTTCGTGAGCGCGAGACCGAGACGGCGACCCAGCCGCTCGATGGGGCCGGCCCTTGAAGCGGCCGCAGTGAAGAGCAGCTCGTAGTCCTCCCCGCCGGTCGCGGCGGCGCGGGCCCGCGCCCGCGGCTCCGGGTAGGCCGCGGCGAGCGCGGTGGAGACGGGCAGCGCGCGAGCGTCGAGATGGAGCGCGGTCCGGCTCGCCGCCGCGAGGTGACCCGCGTCCTGCACGAGGCCGTCGCTCAGGTCGATGCACGACGAGGCGATGCCCGCCAGCGATGCCCCGAGCGCCAGCCGTGGCTCCGGGCGACGCTGCCGCTGCATCACACCTCGCGCGAGCCCGGGCGACCCGCGGAGCCGCCGGGCCTCCGGACCTCGCGGACGCTCCAGGAGCAGGAGCCCCAGCCGGGCATCGCCCAGCGCGCCGGAGACCCAGACCACGTCGCCGGGACACGCGCCCGAGCGGAGCAGCGCCCGGCCCCGCCGGACCTCGCCACCGACGGTGACCGTCAGAGAGATGCCCGGCCCCCGGGCCACGTTGCCCCCGACGAGCGCCGTCCCCGTGGAGCGAGCGAGGGCGCCGAACCCCGCCCCAAGCCTTCGCGCGTCGGCGAGCCGGAAGCCTCGCGGGACACCGAGCGCCACCAGCGCCCACCGGGGGCTCGCTCCCATCGCCGCGAGGTCCGAGAGGTTGACCGCCAGGGCCTTGTGCCCCACGTCCTCGAGCCGGCTGCTCGCACGGCGGAAATGCACGCCCTCGACCACCGCGTCGACCGTCACGCAGGTCTCGCCTCGCGCGGGCCGGAGCACCGCGGCGTCGTCGCCCGGGCCCGCGGGCGCGCGGAACGACGCTGCCGCCGCGGCGACGAACGCGTCGATGAGCTGGAACTCCGGGCCCATCGTCGGAGCGGGCCGGCTCAGAACCGGGCGGGCGGGGGCGGCGGGGGCTCGGACAGCGGCGGGGCAATCACCGCGCGAGGCGGCGGCGGGCTGACCGGGAGGACCACCTCGAAGCGCGAGCCCTGGCCGAGCTCGCTCTGCACCCGAACCTTTCCGCCGTGTCCCTCGACGTAGCTCTTCACGATCGCCAGGCCCAGGCCCGCGCCGCCGAACTCGCGGGTGCTCGAGTTGTCCACCTGGTAGAAGCTCTGGAAGATCTTCTCCAGCTGGTCGGAGGGGATGCCCACTCCCGAGTCCTGGACCACGAACTGCCAGCCTTCGGCGTCCAGCTCGGGCTGGAACTTCACCTCCGTCACCAGCACCTGCACCCAGCCGCCCTTGGGCGTGAACTTCACCGCATTGGAGAGGAGGTTCACCATCACCTGGCGGACCTTCTCGCGGTCGGCGCGGACCTCCACCGCTCGCGCAGGCAGCTTGAGGTCGAGGGTGAGCCCCTTCCTCTGGGCCTGGGGCTTGATGCTGGAGACGGCGGAGGACACCAGGTCGCCGACGTTCACCGGCTCGAAGGTCAGCCGCACCTTCCCGGCCTCGATCTGCGTCACGTCGAGGATGGACGAGATCAGCTTGAGGAGGGTGTCCCCCTTCTCCATGATCGTCCGGACGTAGTCGGTCTGCTCCGAGTTGAGCGTGCCCACCAGCCCCTCGGAGAGCATCTCCGAGTAGCCGATGATCGAGGTCAGCGGCGTGCGCAGCTCGTGGCTCACCGTGGCCAGGAAGCTCGACTTCAGCCGGTCCATGTCCTTGAGCTGGACGTTCATCTGCTCCAGCCGCCTGTTCTGCGCCTCGAGGTCGCGGTTGCTCTCCAGCGTGGCCTCGATGTGCACCTGGCTGGTGAGGAAGGTCTTCTGCCCCGCGGCGACCAGCGTTTCGAGCAGCTGGGCGAAGTGGAGCAGCACCTTGACGATCGTGGACTCGGGCGCGCGGCGGATCTTCGCCAGGTAGGCGCCCGCCTGCGCCAGGTCGATGCCGGGGGTCAGGTCGGTGAGCGACGGCGGCAGCTCACCCAGCTCCTCGGGCACGAAGGGCCCGAACACCACCCGGCCCAGCACGTCGCCCTCCCAGAGGATGGGAAGGACCAGATACCGCAGCCCGGTGAAGCAGGGCACGGCGATCATCCCGTGGACCTTGGTAGCCGCGGGAGCATGGGGCGCGCGCGCGTTCTGCGTCGTGGCCAGCGGCCCGTCCTTCACCCGGGCGACGGTCTGGGTGCAGCAGCGCTTCCCCTCGGTGAAGGAGAAGACGTAGCCGCAGAAGTCACCGTTGCCGCTCTTGATGTCCGCGAGCCGGTTGCCCTTCTCGTCGAAGACCTTGACCCCCAGCTTGTAGAGCTCGGCGAAGCTCTTCACCAGCTCGGCGAAGGTGCTGGTGTCGAGCATGTCGCTCAGCGTGAGGCGGCGCTCGAGGACCGACAGTGGCCGCTGCTCCAGGCGGGGCGTCTCTTCCCGCGGAGACCCCTGGCGGCCGCTGTCGCCGGCGCCGCTCACCCCGGGCCTCCTCCCGAGGCCAGCCAGGAGGACACCTGCGTGCCGTCCAGATCCATGCGAGCGAAGACGAGCTTCAGGAACTCGGCCTCGCTCAGCCCGATGTTCCGGCTCAGCCCCGCCTGCTCGTCCATCTTCCGGTACGCCAGCTGGATCACTGCGTAGAGCGTCTCCAGCACGCCTTCGCCGCGGATCGCCACCGCGCCGATCACCGGCTCCTTGCCCCGCGCGCGCGTCTCCTCGAGCTCGGCGTCGGTCTTGCTGTCCGGCAGATCGCGCTTGTTGAACTGGATCACGATCGGGACCTGGGCGGCGTTGAGCCCGTTCTCCCGCATGTTGGCCTTCAGGTTTTCCCAGTACTGGTTGTTCTCCTGGCCGGCGCTGCGGCGGCTGTCGGCGATGAAGGCCACCGCATCGGCGTTCTGGAGCACGACACGGCGGGTTGCGTTGTGGATGACCTGCCCGGGAACCGTGAACAGCTTCACCTTCACGGTGTAGCCGCCCTTGGTATGGAAGAAGACCGGCAGCAGATCGAAGAACAGGGTGCGGTCGTCATGAGTCTCGACCGTCAACAGCTTCCCCCGTCCCTCGCTCGCGGTGCGGGCGTGGATCATCTGGAGGTTGGTCGTTTTCCCCGAGAGACCGGGGCCGTAGTACACGACCTTGACCGTCAGTTCGCGCTGGGCGTGGTTGAGTTGCACGAGGCAAGGCCCCGGCCGCGCGCCGCGGTGGCGGTGGCAGGAGTCAGCCCCGAGAATACAGGAGGCCGCCTCGCGTCGAGAATGGCGTCCCCGTACGACCCTGGACCACAAAAGGGGCCTCATTTTCGGAACGTGCACGAATGCGAAGCCTGGGGTTAGGATCCACGGGAGGTACGAGGGGGTGGCGGAGATGACGATGAAGCGGGTGGACACAGTGACGGAGCAACCGACCTTGCCGCCGCTCGACGTCGCCAGCCTCCCCGGCGACCTTCCAGGCGCCCTCAAGTACGCTCCTCTTGGAGAGACCGAGCTTCAGCCGGTGGCCTCCCTGCGAGGCACCTCGGAGCCCTGGGCCAAGCGGGGCGAGAGCCCCGAGGAGTCCCTTCAGGCCATCACCCAGCTGCGCCCCTTCATCCATGTGGCCCGCCTGCAGGGCCAGATCGTGGGCTACGTCACCGTCGAGCGGGATGGGCCGGTGGCCGGGGCGGCGTACATGCGGAACATCGTGGTCAAGCCGGAGCTGCGGCACCGGGGTGTCGGGATGGCGCTCCTCGACCACGCCCTGGGGGTCGCCCGGGACATGTACCGGAAAACCCTGGCACTTCGGGTAGATCCGGCCAATGCGCCGGCGGTGGCCTTTTACAGGAAGGCGGGGTTCACCACCGTCGCCACGGTGGTGAGCAAGAAGTCCGGGAAGCTTCGGCTGCTCATGTCCCGGGAGCTCTAGTCCCGGGTCGTCGCCGTCCGCTGCCGGAGCTACCTCGCTCGCTGCAGCCTCAGGGTTGCCGACGGAATCGTCCGTAGATACGCACGTTCTCCCCGCGGTCTGCCCATGCTCGCCCCTCTGCGCCGGTTCGCCGGCCTCGTTCTCCTGTGGTCCATCCCCGGCGTGGCCGTGGGGCTGCAGTCCAAGGCCTGGGAGCAGGAGGGGGCCGCCTGGGGCACGAACCGCTTCCTGTGGTTCTACTCCGGCTGGGTCCTCTGGGCGTTCCTGACTCCCCTGGTGGCGTGGCTGCTCCGCCGCTTCCCGGTGGAGCGCTACGGCCTCCTCCGCGTGGGCGTGGTCCACGTGCTGGCCTGCACCAGCCTCGTCTTCTTCCAGGAAGGGCTCCTGGCGCTGCTGTCACGGGTCATCGGCCCGTTCAGCATGCGGAAGCTGACGTACGGAGCTGCGGCCTTGGATCTGGTGACGAAGAGCGCGTTCCTGGACACCATGGTCTACGTGATGAGCGCGGGGGTGCTGCTGGCCATCGACCTCCGGCGCCGGCTGCGCGCGCAGGAGCTGACCGGCGCGCGGCTCCAGGCCGAGCTGGCGAAGGCGGAGCTCGATGCGCTCCGGGTCCAGCTGCATCCCCACTTCCTCTTCAACACCCTGAACGCGATCTCCATGCTGGTCCGCAAGGGCGAGGGCGACACCGCGGTGCGGATGATCGCCGGCCTCAGCGACCTCCTCCGCCTGGCGCTGGCCACCGCCGGGCAGCAGGAGGTACCGCTGCGCCAGGAGCTGGATTTTCTCGAGCGCTACCTGTCGCTACAGCAGATCCGCTTCCCGGACCGGCTGCAGATCCAGATGCGGATCGACCCGGACACCCTCGAGGCGAGGGTGCCGAGCCTGGTGCTCCAGCCGCTCGCGGAGAACGCCGTGCGACACGGCATCGCGCCCTCCATCGCCGGCGGCTCGGTGGAGGTGGCGGCGGTGCGCGAGGGGGAGCAGCTGGTCCTCCGCGTGCGAGACACCGGCGTGGGGCTGAGCCCCGGCTCCGAGTCCCCCGGCGGCGTCGGCCTGCGCAACGTGCGTGCGCGCCTCCAGCACCTGTACCCCGGTCAACACCGCTTCCGGGTGTCGAACCGTTTGGAGGGCGGCGTCGAGTCGCTGCTGGCAATTCCTTTCCGTGGTCCGGAGGTGGTGCGTGCCTGAGCCAGTGACGGTGGCGGTGGTGGACGACGAGCCGCTGGCCCGAGAGGGTCTGCGGATGCTCCTGGCCGAGGACCCGGGGGTGACGGTGGTGGGCGAGGCCGGCAGCGGTGATGAGGCGGTGGCTCTCCTGGCCCGGACCCACCCGCAGCTCTGCTTCCTCGACGTGCAGATGCCGGGGGGCAGCGGTTTCGAGGTGCTCGCGCGGGCCGAGGCGCCGCTGCCCATGGTGGTCTTCTGCACCGCGTACGACCAGTACGCGCTCGAGGCCTTCCGGGTGCACGCCTTCGACTACCTGCTCAAGCCCTACGAGGACTCCCGGTTCCGCGAGACGCTGGCCCGGGCCAAGGAGCAGCTCTCGCGCGAGGAGGCGGCCCGGCTCGGCGAGCAGCTCCGGGCCAAGGCGGTGGAGGCAGGGCTGGTCTCCGCGCCGTCGTCGCGCATCGTGGTGCGCGATCGCGGGCGGATCATCTTCCTCGAGGCCGAGGAGATCGACTGGATCGAGTCGGCGGACTACTACGTCGAGCTGCACGTGGGCGCCCGGACCTACCTGCACCGCGAGTCGATGGCGGCGCTCGAGAACCGGCTGGATTCGGCGCGCTTCGTCCGCATCCACCGGACGGCCATCGTCAACCGGCGGGTCCTGCGCGAGCTGCGGCGGACAGGCAGCGGAGGCCTGGTCGCGGTGCTCGCCACCGGGGCGGAGCTACCGGTCGCCCGCAGCCAGCAGGCGCGAATCCGGCAGCTGCGGTAAAGGGAGGCCGTGGACGTTCTCGCCCCCAGCACCGTGCCCCGGAAGGGGTGGTTCCTCGTCCGCTGGTGGGCGCTGGCGCTCGCCGGGGCGACCGTGCTGGGGCTCCTGAGCTGGCTCCAGATGCGGACCGAGATTCCGCCCAACCTCCGGACGGACTACCGGATCGCCGCGGTCCTCTCCTGGCTGCTCTGGGTGCCGGTGCTGGCCGTGCTCGGCCGACCCGTGCGGCGGCTGATCTCCGTCGGCGCGCGTCCCGCGGTCCTCGTCGGGGCGCTGCTCGCCGGCTTCCTCGGCGTCATGGTGTACATCAACGCCGGGCAGGCGCTCGTCTCGCGCTTCGCCGGTCCGCCCACGGTGCGGAAGATGCCGGTGGGGCGAGTCTTCCTCCGGAACTTCAAGGGCATCGTTGGCCCGGGGATCAACTACCTGGCGATCGTCGGCATCCTGGGGACCATCGAGCTCCGGCGCCGGCTGCGGCAGGAAGCTCTGTCGGCGGCGCAGATGGAGGCCGAGCTGGCCCGGGCCGAGCTGGACCAGATGCGAGTCCAGCTCCATCCCCAGCTGCTGGAGGACACGCTGCGGACGACCGCAGAGTTCGTCCGCTCCGGTGCCTCCACACAGGCGGTACAGCTGCTGGCCCGGCTGAGCGACGTGCTCCGCCTGACCCTGGCCACGCTGGGACAGGAGCGGGTGGCGCTCGGGCAGGAGCTGGAGTTCCTCCAGGCCTACCTGGCGCTGCAGCAGATCCGCGCCCCCGGCCGACTGCGGAGCCGGGTGGACATTCCTGCCGAGGCGCTGACCGCCGAGGTTCCGTCGCTCGCGCTCTTCCAGCTGGCGGAGCTTCCGGCCTCACCCTGGGAAGGTGCGCTGGAGCTCACGGCGGCGGTGGCGGACGGTCGGCTGCGCATCCGCCTCCACCAGCTGGCCACCGCCCACCCGGGGGTCGAGGTCACCGAGGCGGCGGATCGGCTGGTTCGCCTGCGCCAGCGGCTCGAGCACCTGTACCAGGGCGACCACGTCCTCCAGGTCAGGCATGAGAACGCCGGGCTCCTCTGCACCCTGGACGTCCCCCTGGTGCACCTCGCGTCGGCCGAGCTGTTCCCGAGCGCCGGTCTCCGCGCCGCCGCGCGCTAGGTCTCTCTCGTCACCACACCTCGCAACGCGTCTGGCGGACCATCGCCTCGCCGCCCTTGCAGCCGAACGCGGCCTGGAACTGGGGCATGTTCGAGAGCGGGCCGTTGATCCGGAAGCGCGCGGGCGAGTGCGGGTCCACCGTGACGCGGCGCCGCAGCTCCTCCGGCCGGATGTTGCGACACCAGGCCTGCCCTGCGCCGAGGAAGAACTGCTGCTCGGGGGTGAAGCGGGCATCGCGCACCACGCGGTCCGGATGCTCCTTCGCCCAGGCCTGCATCGCGGCGAGGGCGAGCTTGAGCCCTCCGAGGTCGGCGACGTTCTCGCTCACGGTCAGCGCCCCGTTGAGGTGCAGGTCGTCCACGGCGACGTAGCCGTCGTACTGGGTCTTCACGCACGCCGCGCGCTCGACGAAGGCCTTCCCCGCGTCGGGCGACCACCAGTCGGTCATGTTCCCGTCGCCGTCGAAGAGCCGGCCCCGGTCGTCGAAGCCGTGGGTCAGCTCGTGCCCGATGACCATGCCGATGGCGCCGAAGTTCACCGCGTCGGTGGCCTCGCGCGAGTACATGGGCGGCTGCAGGATGCCGGCGGGGAACACCATCTCGTTGAGCGACGCGCTGTAGTACGCGTTCACCGTCGGCGGGGTCATCCGCCATTCGGTCCGGTCGAGCGGCTTGCCGATCTTCCGGAGGTCCCGCGCCGTCTCGTGCGCCGCGGCCCGCGTCAGGTTCCCGAGGAGGCTCTTCCGGTCGGTCTTCAGCTCGTCGTAGCGACGCCACCGGTCCGGGTAGCCGATCTTCTCGAACAGCTTCTTCACCTTGTATCGGGCGCGGTCCTTGGTCCCGGCGTCCATCCACGCGAGTCCGTCGAGGTTGGCCTCGAAGGCCTGGGCGACGGCCTGGACCATGGCCTTGGTGGTGCGCTTGCCGTCCTCGCCGAAGGTCCGCTGGACGAAGGGCACCGCGAGCGCTTCGCCGAGCGCGGCGTCGGTGGCGGCGACGCACTTCTTCCACCGGGGGAGGTCCTCCTTGGCCCCGGTCAGGTACCGGCTCTGGAAGGCGAAGGACGCCTCGGAGAACCGGCGCGGCAGGGCCAGCACCTGCGAGCGGAGGAACGTCCAGGCGAGATAGGTCCGGAGCTGCGCCGGTGGGGTCTCACGCACCAGGGAGGCCACCGTGGTGGCGTAGGGAGGATGCTTCACGTCGATCGTGTCCACTCCGGGCGTGCCGACCTCGCTGAAGAAGCGGTCCCAGTCGAAGCCCTTGCTCAGCGCCTCCAGCTCCGCGCGCGGCATCGGGTGATAGGTCTTGATCGGGTCCCGGCTGGCCACCCGATCGAGGCTCGACTCGGCGAGCTTCGTCTCCAGAGCCATCACCTGCTCGGCCTTGGCCGCCGCGGTGGCCGGCGAGTCCCCGAGCAGCCCGAACATCTGGGCGACGTGGGCCCGGTAGGCCTCGCGGATCTCCTTCATCTTCGGCGTGTCGCTCACGTAGTAGTCGCGGTCCGGGAGACCGAGCCCGCCCTGGCGCAGGCCACCGATGACGTCGGTGGACTTCTTGGCGTCGACGATGGACCCGTACTCGAAGAAGGCCTCGGCGCCGCTCCGCTTGAGGCGCGCGACCTCGATGGCCAGGGCCTTGCTGCCGGAGACGCGGGCGAGCCGGGCGAGCCGGGCCTTCACCTCGGGCATGACCGTCTCCAGCTTCGCCTCGTCCATGCAGGTGGCGTAGAAGTCGCCGAGCTTCCCGGCGTAGGGCGTGCCCTCCGGCGGCTGTCCCGCAGCGGTCGCCTCGAGGATCTCGCGGAGGATGGCCTGGTTTCGCTCGGCCAGCACCGCGGTCGTTCCCCAGAGGCTGCGGTCCGCGGGGATGGGGTTGGCGGCGAGCCAGCCTCCACAGGCGTACTGGTAGAAGTCGTCGCAGGGCTTGACCGACTCGTCGAGCGAGGCGGCGTCGATGCCCGAGGGCATGGGGCGGACCACCGCGTCCGCAGCCTTCGCGGCGGTCTCGCTCCGCGCCGGGGTGGTGGGCGGAGCGGACGGAGCGGACGGCGCGGACGCGCAGGCGGCGAGCAGGAGCGACAGCAGCGGGCGGAAGTGGCGCAGGGTCACAGGTCGGCGGCTCCTCGGAGCGGACGCGGCACCCTAGCGCGCCCGCGGCGCTGCATGAGTACGGAGATCCGCGAACGTCGGCGCTCGTCCGCCGCCAGAGTGGCCGGGGCCCGCGCCTCGGAAGGAGGAGCCGGGCTCGCCGCGGGTGCTGGAGCAGGGTGGTCCCGACCTAACCGAGCCCGCTGCCCGGAGAGACCTGTCCGCCGCTCCGGAACCACTCCCCGAGCGGGCCGATCTCCCGGAACCGTCGCGCCGGCGGCAGACCCGCGAGCAGCTGCCGTCCGTAGGCCTTCCTCCCGACGCGCACGTCGAGGAGCGCCACGATGCCCCGGTCGGTCCGGGTCCGGATGAGGCGCCCGAATCCCTGCCGCAGCGCGAGCGCCGCCTCCGGGAGCTGGTAGCTGGAGAACGGCTCGCGGCCGGCCTTCTCCAGCGCCTCGATGCGCGCGGCGACCACCGGATGCGTTGGCGAGGCGAAGGGGAGCTTGTCGAGGACCACCAGCGACAGCGCGTCGCCCGGCACGTCCACGCCCTCCCAGAAGCTCGCCGAGGCGAAGAGCACGCTCGGCGTCGACTGGAACGCATCCAGAAGCACGGGCTTCGGCGCCTCGCCCTGGAGCAGCATCGGGTAGGGGAGCCGCCCGGAGAGCAACGAATGCACCCGCTCCATGTTTCGCAGCGAGGTGAAGAGGGCGAAGGCGCGACCGCCGGTCACCTCCACCAGCCGGGCGATCTCCTCGGCCACGGCCTCCGCGAACCCGGGCTCGCGGGGCTCGGGCAGGCCCGTCGGCAGGTAGAGCGCCGACTGGTTCGGGTAGTCGAACGAGGAGGGCACGGCGAGCTGGGTCAGCGGGGCCACCGCCTCTCCCTCGGCGTCGAGCAGGCCCACCTGCCGGCAGAAGTACTCGAACGAGCTCCCGGTCCGGAGCGTCGCCGAGGTGAAGACCACCGTGTCCACGGCTCCGTAGAGCCGCTCCCGCATCGCCTCGGCCACCGAGATCGGGGCGGCGCGGAGGAAGAGGCCGCGTCCCCGGCCCTCGGCCCAGTAGACGTGGTCCTCCGCGTCTGCCCGCCGGACGAAGTCGAGCTCAGCTCCCAGCTCGGCCGCGCGACGGGCGACGGCGGTGACATCCGGCTCCTCGTGGCCCGAGGCGAACCCACCGAGAGCCCCCAGCCCTTCCAGCACCGCCTCGACCTGCCGCGCGAGCGGCGCGAGGACCCTCGCCGTCAGGCGCACCGTGCCCTCGTCGGTCATCCCCACCGCCCGCGGCGCCGCGGCCCACAGCGCCTCGGCCTCGGCCCGCACCTTGACCGCCAGCGCGGAGAGCACCCCCGCACGCGCGTCCTCCAGCGGCAGCGCCGCCTGGGCGTCGCGGGCCAGCTCCTCGAAGCGGTGGCTGCTCACGGTGGTGCCGAAGAACTCGGTGGCGGCGTCCTCGAGCCCGTGCGCCTCGTCGAAGATGACTGCCTCGTACCGCGGGAGCACGCCCTCGCCGTTCCCCCGCCCGGTGCGCACCACGAGGTCGGCGAAGAAGAGCGCGTGGTTCACCACCACCAGCTCGGATTCCTCGGCCTCCTGCCGCAGCCGGGTCACGAAGCACGCGGCGTGCTGCGGACAGCGCGTCCCGAGGCACCCCTCGGGAGTGGTCGAGACCTGGCGCCAGCCGCCGAATCCCTCCGGGAGCATCAGCTCGGCCCGGTCGCCGGTCTCGGTGCGCTCGGCCCAGCGGAGCAGCATCGCGAACGCGTCCGCGTCCTCGCGGGAGTCCAGCAGGGCGCCGGTGCGCGCCCGTTCCAGCCGGTGGAGGCACAGGTAGTTGGCGCGTCCCTTCACCAGCGTGGCCCGCACGGGCAGCCCGAGCGTGTCGCGAACCAGCGGCAGGTCCTTGTGGAAGAGCTGGTCCTGGAGGTTCTTGGTCGCGGTGGAGACGACGACGCGGCGCCCGCTCAGGATGGCGGGGACCAGATAGGCCAGCGTCTTTCCCGTGCCGGTGCCCGCCTCGGCCACCAGCATCCGTCGCTCGTCGAAGGCGCGGGCCACCTCACGGGCGAGGGTGAGCTGCTCTGGGCGGTGCTCGTACCCGGCCAGCGAACGGGAGAGCCGGCCCCCAGGGCCCAGAACCGCGGCGATCTCGTCCACTCAGTGCTCCGACCGGGGTGTCGTGTGCACGGCGAGGCGGCCGAGACCGAAGCGAGACGGCGCACCCGAGGAGCGAGCAGCGGAGGCGTGCCCGGTGGCACGTCGAGCAGCGCAACGACGAGGCTGCGCGTCGCAGCGAGAGGATCGGGCGCCGCAGCGCACAGGACATCCCGGTCGGAGCACTGAGGTGCCCGACCG
>RPRB01000057.1 GCA_003818285.1 Myxococcaceae bacterium | reverse complement strand
CTACCGCCGCGCCGCCGTGCCGGGACGGCTCTCGTCCATCGTGCTCGGCGAGAGCCTGTTCAACGACGGCACCGCGCTGGTCGCCTACGCGGCCATCGCCGGCGTGGTCGCCGGGGGCGCGGTCGCCGTGCCGGTGCTCGCCGCACGGGTGGTCCTCGCCACCGCCGGCGGGCTCGCCGTGGGGCTGGCGCTCGGGCTGGTGGGCAGCTTCGTCATCCGTCGGGCGGAGGACCCGCTGGCGGAGATCATGGCCACCACCGCCCTGGCCTTCGCCGCCTTCGTCGGGGCCGAGGAGCTGCACGTCTCCGGCGCCATCGCCGGAGTCACCGCGGGTCTCACGGTGGGCGCCACGGCGAGAAGGACGCTCTCCCCCAGCAGCCAGGTCGCGATCCACTCCTTCTGGGAGTACATGGCCTTCGGGGTCAATACCTTCCTCTTCCTGCTGGTGGGGCTCTCCAGCAGCCCGACGACGCTCCTCAGCTCGGCGCCGCAGACCGCGATCGCCGTGGCCTGCGTCTTCGCCGGGCGTGCGGTGGCCATCTACCTGCCCTTCCTCGTGCTGGGCTGGGTCCGGCCGTCTCAGGCCATCCCGCCGCGGTGGCAGCACGTGTTCGTCATCGGAAACATCAAGGGCGCGCTGTCGATCGCCCTGGCGCTCGGGTTGCCCAAGGACATGCCGTTCCGTCCCCTGCTGGTCGACGTGGCCTTCGGCGTCACCTTCATCTCCCTGGTCGTCCAGGGACTGCTCCTCGGCCGGGCGCTGAACTGGCTGGGCCTGACCCGGCGCGATCCGCTGCTCTCGGCGGCCTCCGAGCACCAGGCGAAGCTGGTCACCGCCCGTGCGGCGCGTGCCGAGCTGGACACGCTCCTGGCGAACGGCATGGTGCCGCGGATGGCGTACGAGCGTCTCCGGAGCGAGTACCAGGTCACCATCGCCGAGGCCGAGCGGGAGATCCGCCGGCTCCAGGACCGGAACATCGCCCAGGGTGCACGGCTCCTGCTCGCCGTCCGCCGCCGCCTGATCGACGCCGAGCGCGCGGCACTCACCGCGGCCGAGCGGACCGGACTCATCGACGTGGACGTGGCCGAGCGCCACCTGCTCCGGCTCGACGAGCGAACCCTCGCGCTGGAGCGGCTGATCCACGCTGCCGGCGACATCGACATCGGCCCGGCGCGCGAGAGGGCCTCGTGAGGATCCTCATCGCCGGCGGCGGTCGAGTCGGGGCCGTGCTCGCCGCGAAGCTGATCGGCGAGCAACATCAAGTGACGGTGGTGGAGCGCGACCGCGCGGTGTGCGACCGGCTCTTCGAGGAGCTCGGCGCCCTGGTGGTGTGCGGCGACGCGATGAGCCCCCAGGTCCTCGAGTCCGCGGGGGTCGTCGGAGCGGACGTGGCGTGCGCCGTTCTTCCCCGCGACTCGGACAACCTCGCCTTCGCGATGCTGGTCCGCACCATCGGCGGTGCGCGCACGATGGTCCGCATGCTGGACCCCAGCTATCGCCAGGCGTACCTGCTCGCGGGCGTTCGAGACATCATCGCCGAGGCCGAGGTGGTGGTGGCGAAGATGGCCACTGCCATCGACTTCCCGCAGATCGCCGGCTCGCTCCCCCTCGCCGCCGGGGACGCGGTGCTCTTCGAGCTGGTGATCAAGCCGCGGGCGGTGGTCGCGGGCCGGACCGTGGCCCAGGTTCGCGCGGACCCCGAATTCCCGAAGGAGTGCGTGTTCATCGGCTTCCTCGACGCCGAGGGGAAGATCGCGCTGCCCGACGGTGCCACCGCGCTCCGTCCCGGAAACACCGCCATCCTCGTCACCCGGCGCAGTGGCCTGGGCCAGGCCGTCGAGGTCCTCACCCGGGAGCCGGTGGTCCAGGACCCCGCCAAGCAGCTGGTCGACGCCCTCCGGCGGGTGGATTTCCTGGCCCCGCTCGACGACGCCGAGATCGAGCGGATCGGCCAGGGCATCGTGGTGCGCACGGAGCGAGCGGGCGAGGTGCTCTTCCGCCGCGGCGAGGCCGGCGAGACCTTCTACATCGTGCTCTCCGGCGAGGTGACGCTGGAGACCGAGGACAGAAAGGTTCTGGAGCACGTGCACCCCGGCGGGTTCTTCGGAGAGATCGCGCTCCTCACCGGGCAGCCGCGCTCCACCCACGCCATCGTCCGCCAGGACGCGCAGCTCGCCGAGATCGGCCGCGACGAGTTCCAGCAGGTGGTGATGGCCAATCCGACGGTGGCCGTGGGCATGAGCCGGATCCTCGGCCAGCGACTGGCCAACACCTCGCGGCCTCCTTCGCCGAAGAAGCGCGGGCTCTTCGGGCGTTGAACGCCGGCTCGCCTGCCGGGTCAGCCGCGCATCTGGTGCCGCCGCATGATGCGGTGGAGGTGGGCGCGGTCGACGCGGGCGGTGGCCGCGGCCTGGGACACGTTCCCCTCGTGTCGCTCGAGGAGCGCACGGACGTAGTTCCTCTCGAAGGTCGCCAGCAGCCGCCTCCGGGCCTCGGAGAATGGAATGCTCACGTCCAGCGCGTCCAGGTGCTGCGGCGAGGGATCCTCCGTCGAGGGCTGCAGGGCCTCGTGCAACGCCGCGCAGCGCTCGAGGTGGTTCCTGAGCTCGCGGACGTTCCCCGCCCACGGCGAGAGCTGGAGCCGGGCGAGGAAGGCGGGATCGGTGAGCGCACGCCGGGTCTCCTCGTCGAGGGTGAGCCGGCCGAGGAGCTGGCGGGCGATGAGCGGGATGTCGCCGGGCCGCTCCCGGAGCGCCGGCAGGCGCACGGTGAGCACCGCCAGCCGGAAGTAGAGGTCGGGCCGGAACCGGCCGACGTTCACCTCCGCCCGGAGATCACGATTCGTGGCGGCGATGACCCGGACGTCCACCGGGACGTGGCGATTGGATCCGACCCGCCGGACCTCCCGTGCCTCCAGGACGCGCAGCAGCTTCGGCTGCAGCTCCGGAGGGAGCTCGCCCACCTCGTCCAGGAAGACGGTGCCCCCGTCCGCCTCCTCGAAGACCCCGACCCGGCGCTGGATCGCGCCGGTGAACGCACCGCGCTCGTGACCGAAGAGCTCGGACTCGAGGAGGTTCGCCGGCACCGCGGCGCAGTCGACGACGCGGAACGGCCTGCTCGCGCGGCCGCTCCGCTCGTGCAGCAGCTCGGCTGCCTCGCTCTTCCCGGTGCCGGATTCCCCGGTGAGCAGGACGGTGACGCTGGACGCCGCGGCCTTCTCCAGGACCGCGAACGCGGCCCGGAGCGGGAGCGACGAGCCGACCAGGGTGCCGAAGCTTCCGACCGCCGCGACCGGCACCTCGTTCCGCTCCGCCAGCGGGATGAAGGCCAGCTCCAGCTGACCGACGCGGAGGACCATTCCCTCCTGGATCTCGGCCTCGCGGATCCGGACCCCGTTGACCCGCGTTCCGTTGCGGCTCCCCAGGTCCTTGACCCAGGCTCGCCCCTCGCGGTCGACGAACACCTCGCAGTGGAAGCGGGAGACGGTCCGGTCGCGAACCTCGACCTCGTTCAGCGGGTGCGAGCCGACCTGGAGCCGGTCCGACGAGGAGTCGAACGACTTTCCCTCCAGCTCCCCGTTGAGACCCTGCAGACGGAATCGCTGGACGGCCGGCCGGATCACGCTTCCGGCCACCACCGACACGGTCTCCGGCACCTCTTCCGAGTCGTCTCCGCTGTTCACCTTCGTCGGCCCCGTTCCTCCCGAATGGATTACCACAGCCTCCGCACGAACGAAGGCCCGCCCCCGGGGGAGCGGGCCCTGGTCGCCACGACCGCCTCGGCGGATCAGAACATCCAGCCCACCGAGACGAGGCCCACCAGGGGGATGCCGTTCTTCAGGTAGCGGTCGGCGGTCTCCTTCACGCTGGTGGTCGTGCCGCTCGGGTCGAAGCTGGCCTCGGAGCGATACCCCAGCGGGAACGCCCAGGCGACGTCGACGCCGAAGAAGAAGCCGCTCGGCTGGATCCACCGGGCGCCGACCTGCGGCCCGAGGAAGTCGCTGCTGGCACGGACCGATCCCGTCCCCTGGGCGACCGTCGCGCTCGCCTCCACCCCGTAGTGGCCGTACACCGCGCCGACGAAGAAGACGTCACCGAACGGATAGACGCGAGCGGCCACGTTCCACATCGAGTAGGTCACGTCCACGCCGGAGATGGTGAGCTTCGGGAAGAAGCCGTAGTCGAACGACGCGCCGACGAAGCGCAGGATCTTCACCTCGACTCCGAAGGTGGGCGTGGGCACGGCCACCGTGAGCCGGGGACCGATGAGGACACCGGGAATCAAGCCGGACTGCTTCGGGCCCGACCCGCCGGCCTCCGCGTGCGTCCGGACCTCGGACGCTCCTCGCACCTGCCCCGGCGCGGTGCTCGAGGTTGCCTCGTCGGCGTGGGCGAGCGGCGCCGCGAGGACGAGTGCCGCGGCGCTCACCCCCACGAGACGGCGGGCGGCGGCGAGGGAGCGGCTGGGGGACGTGCGGGTCATCGGGAGAGTTCCTCCTTCGGGTTCGGGAGGGACGTCTGCAGCGCGGGGGCCGCGGAAAACACGAGGCAAGCTTCCGCAATCACGGAGCTTTCCCCGGGCAGGGTGTGGCGCGATCGTCACGGTGGTTGCGTGCGACGCACCGGGGCCCGGGTGGCGGGCCCACCCACCTCCGCCGCCGGGGGCTCCCCGCGTCTGCCGCGCCCTGCGTTCGTTCACTCCCGAGCCCGACCGCGCCCCGGGAGCACGGGCGCTTCGCCGCGCTGTCCGAGAGGGGCCAGGGCTCCACCTTCATCCTGACCCTTCCGCGCGAGCAGCAGCGGAGGCTCGGGGTTGCCGGCGTGGCCTCGCGGGCACCCGGTCCGCGGCTCGGTGCCTACCCAGACCTGTCCACTCCTGTCAGGTTTCGCTCGTGGCCCGAGGCGATGTGAACGAGCCGGCCCAGCCGCGAGGTCCGCCGGCGAGCACGGGGCTCGCCCGGTCGCGCGATCGCACTCTGCTCCTCCTCACCGCGCTCCTCCGCTCCACCGGCACCAGCCTGGTGGGGGTGCTCCTCGGGGTCTACCTCGCGAGGCTCCGTCTCGATCCATCGGAGGTCGGGCTCGTCGTCGGTCTCGGTCTCGCGGGAGCCGCCCTCGCCGCGCTCGTGGTCACCTTCGCCGGAGATCGCCTCGGCCGCCGTCGGTCCCTCGTGATCCTGGCCTGGACCGGTGCAGCCGGGACCCTCGTCGCCGCCTCCTCCGCGCGGGTCGACGTGCTCGCCGCGGGCGCGTTCGTCGGGATGCTCAACGGGATGGGCCGGGACCGGGGAGCGGCACTGGTGCTCGAGCAGGCCATCCTGCCCACCACGACCGGAGAGGCCCGGCGGACGGTCGGCTTCGCCTGGTACAGCGCTGCGCAGGACGTCGGGCACGCCATCGGGGCCCTCCTCGCCGGCACACCGCTGCTGCTGCAGCGCTGGGCGGGAGTCGAACCGCTCTCCTCCTTCCGCTGGATCCTGGCGACGAACGCGGTGCTGCTGCTGGCGACCGCCCTGCTCTATCGAGGGCTCTCTCTGGCCGCGGAGCGCGCCACCCCGCGGCTGGCTGCCCCACCGTCGAAGGAGACCCGCTCCGCGCTGTGGAGGCTGTCGGCGCTGTTCGGGCTGGACAGCGTGGCCGGCGGATTCCTCACCACCGCGCTCCTGTCCTTCTTCTTCTTCGAGCGGTTCGGCGTTTCCGAGGGGACCATCGGGCTCCTCTTCTTCGGGGCCCGGGTCGCGAACACCGCCTCGCATTTCGGAGCAGCCTGGATCGCCGCCCGCATCGGGCTGGTCCGGACGATGGTCTACACCCACCTGCCCAGCAGCCTCCTGCTCCTCACCGTTCCCTTTGCGCCCAGCTTTCCGGTGGCGGCGGCGCTCTTCCTCCTCCGCGAGGGCCTGGTGGAAATGGACGTTCCCACGCGCCAGTCCTACGTGATGGCCATCGTCCGCCCCGAGGACCGAACCTTCGCCTCGGGGGTGACCAACCTGGTGCGGCTCGGGGGCTGGGCGGTGGCTCCGGCGTTCGCGGGTGCGCTCATGCAGGCTGCGTCCCTCGGGGCCCCGATCTTCGTCGGAGCGGGAATGAAGATCCTCTACGACCTCGCCCTGTTCGTGGCCTTCAGGGGGCGCCGCCCGCCGGAAGAGCTCACGGGCTGATCGGATCGCCCGATCGGAGCAACTGCTCCAGGGCGAGGGTGAGCGCTCCGTCGGCGTAGGATCCCCGGTATGGCCGTCCGTTGATGAACAGGGAAGGCGTCCCCTGGAGCTGGAGCGTCTCGGCACTCCGCAGGTCTCGCTGGATCCGGCGAAGTACCTCCTCGCTGCCGACGTCCTGCTCGAGTTGGTCGAGGTCGAGTCCAACTTCCAGGGCGAGGGAGACGAACGTCTCCGGAGAGAACTCGCTCTGGTGGATGTACAGCGCGGCGTGCATCTGCCAGAACCGCTCTTGCAGGTCCGCGGCCTCGGCGACCTGCGCCGCGGGAAGCGCGTAGGGATGCGTCTCGGTCAGGGGAAGGTTCCGGAACACGAAGCGCAGGTCCGGACCCAGCGCACGCTGCGCCTCGTGGATCGCCACGAATGCCCGTGCGCAGAACGGGCACTCGTAGTCTCCGTACTCGAGCAAGGTGAGCCTCGCTCGGGCGCTCCCCCGGACATGATCATCGGGCCTGATCTGGAGCTCCGGTTCCATGTGATGTTCTCCCCCGGCCAGTGCCGGACGCGGTAGGAGCGGAAGATGCGCATCCGCCACGGGGAAGCCTGCCCGCCGGGCTGCACGACGCTGCACCGGGCCTGCGCGGGCGCCCCAGCCCCAGCGCCCCGGCACCGGGCTCTCCGCGAGGCGCTCAGTCGCTCGACGCGGAGTGTTCCTGGTCTCCGGGACCATCCGCGCAGCGCCGGACCTCCACCGTGAGGTGGCTGAGCCCGACCAGGCCGTCCAGCGCGCGCCCGTCATGCTCGCAGTCCGTGGGCTCGTGCGTGACCAGGGGCACGATGGCGGCGTTCACCGCGCCCTGGCCGGCACCACGCTGATCTTCGCCATCATCCCCGAGTCCTCGTGACCCAGGATGTGACAGTGGTAGACGAAGTCACCGCGGATGGTGAAAGGTATCCGGACGACCACTCGCGAGGGAACGCAGGCTCCCCTCCGCCAGGCGGCGACCGTTCCGTCGCAGCCGGGGCCACCCCGAGGAACCGGAACGTTGTCGTGGAGCACCCGAGCTCCCTCGAGGCGCTCGGGAGTCACCGCACCCCCGGCCAGGGGCTCCGCCCGCAGGAGCTCGAACCGGGTCTGGTGCACGTGGAAGTTGTGATCTTCCCCGGCGATGTTGACCAGCTCCCAGACCTCGCTCACCGGCCGATCGCCGGCAGCCAGGGAAACGCAGACGGTCGGCTCCGCGGCATGGTCGAAGGTGGAGAGCTTCAGCTCGTCGGGCGGGGTCAGCGGCTGGTCCGCCTGGACCTCGCGGTATCCCAGACCGTGGTTGTGCTCGCTCGGGGTTCCGAAGACGATCTGCCGCGCCCGGCCCGCGGGGAGCTGCTGACACCGGGCGGTCGTCGGCCGTTCCGGTCCGGCCGGAGGAAGCGTCCTGCGGAGGAGTCCGCCGGGCTCGAGCAGCGAACTCGACTGACCCCTGAGCTGGATGGCCCTGGCCGTCGCTCCCAACGCCTGCTCCTGGAAGCGGATGGTCGCCAGCTCCACCCCGGGCCAGCGATCCCCGTCGGGGCCGGTGTCGAAGCCGTGGTTCCTGAGCACGGCGCGGCGCGATTCTCCGGCCCACGGCGCCACGGCGATCTCCACCCGCGAGCTGGGCATCATGAGGATCCGTTCCGCACAGACCGGCTGCCGAGCGGAGGATGACTTCTCACCTGAGTCCCCGGTGGGGCAGCGAACCGCCCTGATCTTCGTTCCGATCTTCGCCTGGAGCTCGGCGAGCGTGCTGCCCGGAGGGATGTCCAGGCTCACCCCATCGACCGAGAGGACCTGGACGGGAAGCTCGGCTCCACTCTCCTCTTCCTGGACGGCCAGCCAGTACGTCACGTTGGCGGAGGCGTTGAGGATGCGCCACACCTCCCCTCTCGGGTCGGTGATGGAGATCTCCGGGTGGAGCTGCCCGTTGAGGGTGAACGCCCACGTGCCGCCCTGGTAGAGCGGACCAGACCCGGGACAGCCTCCTTGTCCGATGGGCGGGGAATCGCCCGGCCCCGGCTTCCCGCAGAAGGTCCACTCCTCCTGCAGCTTGAGCCGGCCCCCGGGCATGATCTGCGTGTCCTTCAGGACCAGATGCCGGATCCGCGGCGAGCCGGGCCGACCGGCGCAGCCAGCCGGCCCACACAGGTAGTCCGCCCGGCCGATGGTCAGCGGCGTGGCCAGGCCCGCGGCGACCTGGTTCAGCGCGAGCCCGTGCGCGTGAGGGTGGATCCAGTAGAGACCCGCCGGGTGATCCCGGGGGATCCGGTACCGGTAGTTCACGACCCCGTCGTTGGTGACGTCCAGGCCCACCGAGTGGTGGCCGTGACCGGCCCGCTCCGCCCCCGCCCCCGTCGCCTGGCACGCGTGGCGGCCCACCAGCTCCGGCGGCGGGCGATTCCGGGGGTCGATCGCCAGCACGAAGACCCAGTCTCCGTAAGTGTCGTCCTCCGGCGTTGGGCACCGCGGCTCGACCAGCAGCCCGTGGGTGTGGAGGTTCGTGGGGTTGAGCTGGAGCAGCGTCTCGCCGTCCTCCCCCTCGTGCTTGAACTCGCCGGCGAACGGCCGGTCGCGGGCCACGCCGGGGAGGCAGTTCACCAGCCGGACCCGAAACGTGTCTCCCGGCTCGACCTGGAGCCGCACCCCGCCGTACGGGCTGACCGCGGGGTCCGCCGCGGTCGGGCAGGTGCTGAGCTGCTCGGCCGTCACCCCGGGAGCGGGACAGCGGCGCCGCGGCCCGTCCGAGCTGCGGTAGCGGCAGACCTCGTAGACCCAGCCGACCGGCTGACCCGGCAACCCGACGAGCCGCTGCTCACGGGCGACGACCAGGACTTCGAGCGCGCCCTTGCTGCTGGCGATGACTGGCGGCTCGGCGAGCGACTCCGCGGCGGCTGCCTCCCGAAGGAGGACACAAGCCACCGGCAGAAGCGTGCATGCCTGGAGGACGAGACGCCCGATCATGCTCCCTCGAGATAGCACGCTGCTCCTCTGTCGGCTTTCACGCGAATCGCGCCTCGTCGGACGTACGCGACCTTCAGGGAGGTGGCGCCGCGGAGGACCGCCAGCATCCTTGACTCGCGACGTCCGTGGAGATTGCGCACGATGCCCGAGAAGAAGACTCGCCGTGGATTCCTGGGAACGCTGGGCTGGGCGCTCGCGGCGCTGGGCCTGGGAGGCCGGGCGGGCGCGACCGGGATGAGCGCGACCGGGAAGAGCGTGCCTCGCCGGGCTCTCGGGCAGACCGGCGTCGAGGTCAGCTGCATCGGCATCGGCGGCTACCACCTGGGGATTCCGCGTGACGAGCAGGAGACGACCCGCCTGATCCGCAGCGCGGTCGATCGGGGAATCACCTTCATGGACAACTGCTGGGACTACCACGCCGGCGAGAGCGAGCGCCGGATGGGGAACGCCCTCCGGGACGGATACCGGCAGAGGGTGTTCCTGATGTCGAAGATCGACGGACATACCCGGGCCGCGGCGGCGAAGCAGATCGACGAGTCGCTCCGGCGGCTCCGGACCGACCGCATCGACCTCATGCAGTTCCACGAGGTGATCCGACCCGACGATCCCGAACGCATCTTCGCCCCGGGAGGCGCGTGGGAAGCCATGGACGCTGCTCGCAAGGCGGGAAAGGTCCGGTTCGTGGGCTTCACCGGTCACAAGAGCCCGGACATCCACCTCCACATGCTGGAGGTGGCGCGCGCGCACGGCGTGCGGTTCGACGCCGTCCAGATGCCGATCAACTCACTGGACTGGCACTTCCGGAGCTTCCAGCGACGAGTGGTCCCCGAGCTGGCGAAGGATGGCATCGCGGTCCTGGGGATGAAGCCGCTCGCCGATGGACACGCGCTGAAGTCGGGAGCGGTCACCGCCGTCCAGTGCTTGCACTACGCGCTCTCGATGCCCACCTCGGTGGTGATCACCGGGTGCGAACGGATGGAGATCCTCGACCAGGCGATCGAGGCGGCGCGCACCTTCCGTCCCCTGTCGGAGCAGGCGCTGGTCGACATCCGCGCCCGGAGCGCGAAGGCGGCCGCCGAGGGGCGGTACGAGCCGTTCAAGGTCACGCACCAGTACGACGGGACGTTCCAGAACCCGCAGTGGCTCGGCTGAGGCCGAGGAGAGGTACACGATGAGCGCATCGATTCCCCAGCAGATGAAGGCCGTCGTCATCGATCGCTACGGCGGTCCCGAGGTTCTCCACGTCGCGACGCTCCCGGTGCCCTCCCCGAAGACCGACGAGGTGCTCATCCACCTCGTGGCCGCCGGAGTGGGCGTGTGGGATCCCGAGGTCCGCTCGGGCGAATTCGAGATCGGCGAGCGCCGCTTCCCCAAGGTGATCGGAAACGACGGAGCCGGCGAGGCCATGGCGGTGGGCTCGCGCGTGAAGCGCGTCCGTCCCGGCGACCAGGTGTACGCGTACTCGATGGAGGGCGGCTTCGACGCCGAGTACGTCGCGGTGAAGCAGGACCAGGTCGCGACGGTCCCGCCGGGGATCAGCCCCGAGCAGGCTGGAGCGCTGGGCGCAGACGGCGTGACCGCCCTCCGTGGGCTCGAGGACACGCTCCACCTCCGGCGCGGAGAGAAGCTCCTCGTCTTCGGCGCGAGCGGTGGTATCGGGCACCTGGCGGTGCAGCTTGCGAAGCGCCTCGGCGCGGAGGTCTTCGCGGTGGCCTCGGGCGAGGACGGGGTCGCGCTGGTTCGACAGCTCGGCGCGGACCAGGCCGTGGACGGAAAGCACGGCGCGGTGGTCGACGCGCTCCGCAGTTTCGCTCCTCAGGGGCTGGACGCCGCCCTGGTCCTGACCAGCGGCAAGGGCCTCGACGCCGCGCTGGGGCAGCTGAGGAAGGACGGAAGGATCGCCTACCCCAACGGGGTGGAGCCGGAGCCACACGGGCCCAAAGGGGTCAGCATCATGGCCTACGACGGCGAGTCGGGCCCCGAGGCCCTCGACCGCCTGAACGCGCTCATCTCCCAGGGCCCCTTCCACGTCGAGGTGCGCTTCTATCCACTCGAGGAGGCCGCGCAGGCCCACCGCGATGTGCAGAAGCACCACCTGGGGAAGCTCGCGTTTCGGATGCGCTGACTCCCGGTCGAAAAAGTCCGCTGGGAACGGTGTGAAGCGCCCTGCAAGAGATCGGTGACGATCGAAGTCCCGCGCCGCGGACGATCAGCGACGACACGATCCCGCAACGGTTTGCGCTTGTCAGACACCGACCGACAGGTACGGCTATCTCCGATGCGCAAGGCGTTCGGATCGACTGGTCAGATCGCGTGGAACGTGCTCTGAAGACGCTTGATGAGGGCTCGTTTCTGGCTCGCGCTGTCGCTCTCGCTGGCAGCCTGCGATGGCTCGATCATCGGTGGTTCAGGTGGTTCCGGTGATCCCGGATCCTCCGGACCTCCGGGTGGACCTCCGACTCAACCTCCGCCGCAGACCGATGACGGGCGCTACGTCTGTGACGACCAGATCCATCCGGCGGTGACGGAGGCCCGGCGACTCACCGCGCTCGAGTACCAGAACTCGATCGCCGTGCTGTTCGATGGCCGCCTCACCTCCAGCGCCCAGTACCCGGGCACCGTGGGCAAGTCCGTCACCGGCTTCTCCACCGAGCCCGCGTTCAACGACATCGGTGCCGGCGGCGCCGAGCAGCTCATGTTCGCCGCCGAGGACGTGGCGCTGCAGCTGCCCGCGGCCCTGCCCCAGCTGCTTCCCTGCGCCGGCTCGACTCCCGGCGAGCCCTGCGTGAACACCTTCCTCGACGTCTACGGCACGCGCGCCTACCGCCGGCCGCTCTCCGCCGCCGAGCGCGCGGAGCTCCTCGACGAGTACCGGGCCGGCGTTGCCTCCGGCGCGAGCTTCTCCGAGTCGATGGCGATGGTGGTGGACCACCTGCTGCAGATGCCGCAGTTCCTCTACCTCGCCGAGCGGGCTGCCGGCGCCGAGCGGGCGCTCGACGGTTACGAGCTGGCCAGCCGCCTGTCGTTCATGCTGACCGGCGCCATCCCCGACGACGCGCTGCTCGCCGCGGCCCCCAACCTCACCGATCCCGCCGCGCTCACCGCACAGGCCACCCGGCTGCTCGCCGCGCCCCGCGCCAACACCACCCTCGCCCGCTTCTTCCGCGAGTGGACCGGGACCGCACGGCTCACTCCGGCGGACAAGGATCAGACGGCCTTCCCCTTCTTCAACGCCGCCTACGCGCAGTCGATGAACGACTCCTTCGACCGGTTCGTCCTCGACCAGGTCCGGAACCAGGGCACGTTGCGAACGCTGCTGCGAAGCACCGACGCCTTCGTCGACTCCAACATGGCGTCGTTCTTCGGGGTGACCCCACCAGCTGCCGGGCAGTGGGCCAAGATCGCGCTCGACGACAAGCGCTACACGGGGGTGGTCACGCAGCCGGCGATGCTCGCCTCGCTCGCTCACTCCAGCGAGCCGTCGTTCGTCTTCCGGGGCAAGTTCATCCGCAAGCAGCTCCTCTGCGAGAACCTGGGGATGCCGCCGGCGAACGCTCAGGCGACCTTCAACACCATTCCGCTTCCGCCCGACCCCACCGGCAAGGACATCTCCGCGGCGGTGGTGGCCCGCACCGAGTGCTCGGGGTGTCACCGGCTCCTGAACCCCGCCGGCCTGGCCCTCGAGCAGTTCGACGCCCTGGGCCGCTGGCGCACCACCTACTCCAGCGGGAAGCCGATCGACCCGTCGGGCGTGCTGCCCGCCGTGGGGTCGAGGCCCGGCGTCGCGGGGCACGACCTGACCTTCACCGATCAGATCTCGATGATGGAGCAGCTCGCCGGCGAGCCTCAGGTCGCGACCTGCCTCGCGACCCAGGTGTTCCGCTTCACCTTCTCGCGGATGGACACCGTGTCCGACGTCTGCGCCATCCAGGACATCGGCGATGCGCTCCGCGCATCGGGCGGCACGCTCGGCTCGGCCATCCTCGCCACGACGGGCACCGACGCGTTCACCCACCGGAGCGATCAGTGAGCCAGAGGATCGATCGCCGGCGTTTCCTGGTGGGCTCGGGTGGCGCGCTGCTGGCGCTCCCGATGCTGGAAGCGTTCGCCCCTCGCACCGCCTTCGCCCAGACCGCCGCGCCCCCGAAGCGCCTGGTGGTCGTGTTCCATCCCCACGGCCGGGTCGTCGGCCCGGGCAGCAACGAGAACTGGTCTCCGCGCACCACCACCGGAGCGCTGCCCCCGGTCGGAACCGCGCCCAGTCCCGCGCTCGCGGCGCTCGCGCCGATCAACAACGAGATCGTCACCCTCTCCAACATCGACAACATCGTCCGCCACACCTCGGGTGACATCGACGGGCACGCCAGCCCGAGCGCCACCTGCATGACCTGCGTCGTGCCCGCCGGGCAGACTCCCAAGGGTCCGTCGATCGACTACGTGGCTGGCCTCCGCCTCCGGGCCAGCACGGCCCAGAAGATGGCCCTCGTCATTCCCGGGCAGGCGGCCCCGTTCGCCAACTCCGTCACCGAGAACAACGTGTTCCTCGGGCCCGGCGGTTCGCCCGGCAACTACCAGAACATCGACCCGAAGCAGCTGATCCGCGACCTCTTCGCCTCGGTCGTGGTCGGGCCGCCGCCGCCCCCGCCGCCGACGCCGACCCTCCGGGACCGTCTCAGCGCCCGCCGCGGCAGCATCCTCGACGCGGTCGCGAAGGGCTTCACCAGCTTCCGCGCCGGCCTGGGCTCGGCCGACCAGGCCCGCCTCGACCAGCATGCGCAGTTCATCCGGGACACCGAGCTGCGCTACGCGACTCCGCCACCACCCCCGCCGGCAGCCTCGAGCTGCGCGCCTCCATCCACCAGCTCGGTCCCGAACTACGACTGGCCGAGCTTCCGCAAGGGCGAGCACGACGACGTCTTCGCCCAGACGCAGATCGAGAGCCTGGTGCAGGCGCTGGCCTGCGACGTCACGCGGACCGCATCCCTCTTCTTCTGGGCAGGCGGAGACCCGGGCTTCGTCACCGAGTTCGCGCCGTCCACCAGCCCGTACATCGCCGGCAACTGGCACGCCAGCGTCCACGGCGATGGCAGCCCGAACGACCCCACCCCCGCGAGCCTCACCAAGGCCTTCGGCTTCTACGCGAAGTACTTCACCAAGCTGATCCAGCGTCTGGCCGCCGTTCAGGACACGGACGGCAGCCGGATGCTCGACAACACGCTGGTGCTCTGGGTGAGCGACCTGGGCTACGGCTCGGGGCACTACTGCTGGAACTACCCGGTGGTCCTCGCCGGGCTGAAGAGCGCGTTCCCCAAGGGGCAGGGGCGGCACGTGGTGGGTCAGGTCAATTCACTCGGTGATCTCTACGCGCAGGTGCTGCGGATGCTGGGCGGGACGGACACCGCCTTCGGCTCGACGGGCACGCTGTCCAGCGCGGTCGGCACGGCGAGCTTCAACTTCTACCCCCAGATGGGCCGGCCGGGACTGATCACCAAGGACACCCCGCTCCACTTCGGCGCGCTCGACCTGTAGCGTTCCCCGGGCGGCGCGTGGCTCCTCGGCCGCGGGTGTGTCGCGGTGGCCACGGCGGTCACCGCGATCTCGTCATCCAGGGCTCGGGCAGAGACTCTGCGCAGCTGACGCACGCGTGCACACAGCCGGGTCGACCGGGGCTCCGCAGTGTGCGTGGTAGCCTCGCCCCGTGCGGATGCTGCACGGCCGCTTCGAGCTGATCTCCGTGGCGGGCGCCGGCGGGGTGGCCACCGTCCACCGCGCCCGTGACGTCGTCACCGGACAGCTCTGCGCGCTGAAGGTCCTTCATCCTCATCTGCGTTCCGACCGGGTGGTGTGCGAGCGCTTTCGCCGCGAGCCCGCGGTGGCGCGAGCGGTGGGTCACCAGGCCATCGTCCGTATGCACGAGCTGATCGAGGATGCGGACGCGCTCTCCATCTCCATGGAGCTCCTCCAGGGTCGCACGCTCAAGGCCGCGATCCTCGCCGCGGGGGCGCTGGCCCCGGCCGAGGTGGAGCGCGTGGCCCGCGCGTGCCTCGAGGGGCTCGGGGCGGCGCACGCCGCCGGCGTGGTGCACCGCGACTTCAAGCCGCAGAACGTCTTCCTCTGCGAGGACGGAGCGGTGAAGCTGCTGGACTTCGGCTTCGCGCGCACCAACGCCGCAGCCGGCCTCACCACCCGCAGCGTGCTGGTGTGCACTCCCGACTACGCGGCTCCCGAGCTGATCGAAGGCGGACCGGTGGACGGACGCGCCGATCTCTACGGACTCGGGGTCGCGCTGTATGAGGCGCTGTCCGGGCGCCTCCCCTACACCGGCAGCTCGGCGTACGAGCTCCTCCGGCGTCAGGTCTCCGAGCCGCCGCCACCGCTGGCCTCGCTGCGCCCCGGGCTCCCGCCGCGGCTCTGCGCGGTCGTGCACCGGCTTCTGGCCAAGGTTCCCGCGGATCGCTTCCCCACCGCGGAGGCAGTGCTGGATGCGCTGGACCGGAGCACCGACGTTCCCGTCGCCGCCGCGGGGGTCTGCAGCGCGTGTGGTGAGCCTCGCGATCCCGGGTGGCCGATCTGCCCGGCCTGCGGTGGCGAGTCGCGCAACGTCGCTACCGGGGACTGCCTGATCCTGCTCACCCGTGCCCCGGGGCCGGGCGCGATTCCCGCCCTCCGCGAGGTGGTGCGCTCGGTGGGCGCCACGCCCCGCACGGCACTGGCGCGCGCCGACCCGGCCATCGCCCGCGACGTGCCGCGGCTCCTGCTCAAGAACGTCGGCGAGCCGGTGGCTCGGCTGCTGCGCGAGCGATGCCTCCCTCACGACCTGCAGGTCGAGATCCGCCGCATCTCCGAGGGAACCGCGGACCTCCTCCATCGGGCGAGCGTGCCTCGCTGGCTGTTTCTGCTCGGCCTCATGATTCCCTGGGCTCTCCTCTTCGGCGCGGGAGTCGTTCTCTATGTGCGCGGCGGGGGTGGAGCCCAGCAGCTGGCGCTCCTGGCCGCGGTCGGCCTGGGCGGCCCCTGGGCGGCGTCGTGGGTCCTGCGCAATGCCCACCGGCTGGTCCCGGCGCTGGCCACCGTCTCCGTGACCTCAGAGCCGCACCCGCTCCCCGCCGGGCTCGGGGCGCGCTACCGGGCCGCGCTCGGGCAGCTGAAAGATCGCGGCCTGCAGGCGACCGTCCGCCGGCTGGTGGAGCGCACCCTCACCCTCCACCGCTCGTTCCGCGAGGCGCCGCCGTCGGTGCAGATGCTCTTCGACGAGCCTCGGCAGCAGGCCATGGAGCTCACCGTGCGCGCCCTGGACATCGCCGGTGACGTGCAGAAGCGCCTGGACCGGATGACGGTGGTGGACGAGCCGCGGATGCTAGCCCGCCTAGCGGAGCTGCGGGCCCGCGCCGCGGCCGCGCCCGAACAGGCCACGGAGCTGGCCGAGGCGATCGCCGGCGTCGAGCAGGCCTGCCGCGAGGCCGGGGAGCTCGAGCGTGCCCAGGCTCTGGCCATGAGCCAGCTCCTCCGCATCTCCGCGGCGCTGGAAACCACCGTGGCCCGTCTCGACCTGGCCACTGCGCCGGGAGACACCGGCGTGTCCCGGGAGCTGCGCCGGCTCCAGGACGACGTGGGGTTCGCTTCGCATGCCGCGCGGGAGATCGCTCGCGAGCGAGGCGCCGCGTGAAGGCGCGCGCCCTGGGAGCCAACCTGGTGGATCTGGTGCTGGCCGCGGCGATCGCCGCCTTCCCGGCGCACGTCGTCGCTCTGACCACCTTTTCCCAGGGTCCCGTGGACGGTCCTTCGGTCGCCGCGCGACTGCTGGTGTTCCTCGGTGTGCTGGGGACGGTCTTCGTCTTCCTGCGCTGGAGGCTGGAACGGGATGGTCAGGGTCCGGGGAAGTGTCTCTTCGGGCTTCGGGTGGAGAGCTGGAAGGTGGTGGAGGACGTGGACCGGCTGGAGCCGCTCGAGCGCATGGGCATCTGCGCCGGCCGCTTCGCCCGACCGCTCCTCGTGGCTCTGGCGAGCCTCCTCCTCCTCGGGCTCTGGGGCCGAGCGATGGAGCGCTCCGCCATCGAGGCCCGACAGCGCCAGATCCTGAAGCTGGCCAGCATCTACGACGCCGAATACAACTGCTGCTTCGAGACCCGGGTCACCCACCGGTGCGAGGGAATCCTCCAGGTCGTCGCGGCGGTCGCCGACCACACCGATGGGAAGGGAGACGTTCCGCCGCGTGAGGACATCCTGGGGCGGTGTCCTGGCGCGCGCGGCTACACCCAGCGCTGAGCAGCCGCGGGCTCGGTCCCGGCCGGCGGACCGTCGACCTGTCCACCGGCAGGCCGGGTCAGGCCTCACTCCGGGTTCAGGTGCAGGACGACTCCGTCGCACGAGTGGTCGGCCTGCAACACCCGGCGCCCTCCGGCGTCGCCACGGGCGAAACGGCGGCCCCCCTCCGGACATCCATGGAGTGACAGGAGGTCGGGTGTCATGGCCGTCTCACTCACGCCTTCCCAGCTCAAGGCGATCTGCCCCGAGGCGCCGGCGAGCGCCGCCCTGTCGCTGAACGCCATCCTCGCCCGCACCGGAAGCATCACCCACCTTCGCGCGGCGATGCTCGTCGCCCAGCTCGCGGCCGCCTCGGAACGCTTCCGGCTGCTCGAGGAGCCGGACGGCCCGCACCGGCCGTCGGCGCCCTTCTATGGGAGAGGCTGGATCCGGCTGACCGGCCGAAGGGGCTACCGGGAAGCCGGGGCCGCTCTCGACCTCGACTTGCTCCGGACCCCGGACCTGGCCCGAAGGCACAACACAGAGGTGACGGCGTGGTTCTGGAACGCCCATCGGCTGCACGCGTTCTCCGACGTCGGTGACGTCGACGGGTGCACGCGGGCAATCGCCGGGGCCGAAGCGAGTCCGGAGAGGCTCGCTCTCGGACGTGCGCTCTACGAACGCGCGTGCGGCGTGCTGTCGGGGGCCCACGGGCTCGCGGCCTGACGGCCCGAAACATTCGCTGCCCGCGGGAACCGAAGATGCGATGCGAACCCAGTGCTCGCTGTTCGATACTGCGGTCATGACCGCGCCCCTTCAAGGTCCGCTGGAGAAACGCAAGGTCGCGAGGCACGCCCCTGCCGTGGCGCAGGGGCTGGCCTTCGACGAGCGCGTGGCCCTGGCCACCGTGGATCGGATGACTCGACTCGTCTCCCGCCGCCCGGTCGATGGCCCCTCGCGCTCCCTGGACGGACGCGCGGCCGCCTGAGCGGCCCGGCGACTCTCGCTGCCGGAATCGCGGCGTGAGGTTGCGCCACGCCGCCCTCCGCCTGGGGATCGTGCTTTGCTGTCTGGCCTTCGCGACTTCGCAACATTGGGAATCACGGAACGTCCCTGGGATCGGGCCGCGTTGGGGCCCACCGGCCCGCTCCTGGGCTACTTCACGGATGCGGACTTCGACCCGGAACGATGGAAGCCTGGATACCCGAACCCGGCATTCAGCCGGATGACCGAGCGCGACGCAGCCTGGATGGCCAGGCTCATCGCCCGGATCGGCGAGCCCCACCTGCGGGCGCTCGCGGTGGAGGCCCGGCTCACCGACCCGCAGGTGGTGGACGAGTTGACAGGGGTACTGATGGCGCGCCGGGAGCGTATCCTGCGCCGATGGCTGCTGCGCCTGTCCTCCCTCACGGACCCGGTGCTCGAGCCCTCGCCGGACGGCAGCGGCACGCGCCTCTGCGTCACCGACCGTGCCGAGGAAGGCGGCCTCGGTCCAGCTCCGGCTCCGGGGGCCAGTGCCTGGAGCGGGGGGCGGCGAGCAAGCGAGACCCCGATGCTCCGGGCGGGACCTGCGCTCTGCACTCCCGTCGCAGCAGCACCGGGGTCGCTCACGACCATCGACCTGCGGACGGGCCGCCCGGGTCAGAGACCCCTTCGAGTGCACCTGGCCGACGGAGCACGTGTCGTCGGGCTGGAGCGACCCGACGTCGAGGATCCCCAAGCACCATGAGAGGAATCTCCCTTCTGCTTGCCGTTCTCATGGCGAGCGTCGCCCGCGGTCGCGCGCCCGATTTCCCTGCGCTCGGCGGTCTTCCGACGCTCGCCCGGACCGCCGAGAGGACAGGGGACGCTCCGACGATTGCTTCGGCCGCGGCCGGCGAGGCCAGCGTCGCGCCCCCATCCGAAAACAGTCCCACCCCGACCCCTCGGAGCAGCGAATCATTCCCCTCCGGTGAGACCGGCGGTCCCGGCGCGCCCGGTCGGACGGACGTCCCGGCCGCACCCGGTTCGACCAGCCTCCCGGCCACACCGGCGCAACCCGTCTGGCCCGCGCATGGCGTCCCGCCGGTTGGAACATGGGACATCGTGGCCGCCGGCGCGCTCGGAGCCGCGCTCCTCACCGTTCAGTTCGCCGTCCCGGCCCCGACCGTTCCGAAGTGGACCGCCCAGAACGGGTTCGACACCGGGATCCGCTCGGCGCTCCGGGTGAGCAGCGAGGGTGGCCGGCAGGCCATGGGCTACACCAGCGACGCGCTGGTCTACCTTCTCATCGCCGCTCCGTTCCTCAACGCGACCCTGGTGGCCGGTGTCGAGCACGAGCGCTGGGACGTCGCCTGGCGGCTCCTGGTGCTCGACGCGCAGACGATTTTTTTGGCAACGACCATCACCCTCTCGATCCAGAAGGCCGTCGCCCGCGAGCGCCCGTTCGTTCAGGAGTGCCGGACCAATCCTTCGCTCAAGGAATGCTCGTCGGGCGGACAGAACCAGTCGTTCCCGAGCGGTCACACCACCGCCGCCTTCGCGGCCGTGGCCCTGGAGTGCTTCCATCACGGATACCTGGATACCTCGCACACCGGGTGGGGCGCCGCCGTGTGCCCGCTCACCGTGGTCGCAGCGATCGGCACCGGCATCCTCCGCATCGCCGCCGACCGGCACTGGGCGACGGACATCATCGCGGGCGCGGCCATCGGTGGCCTGGTGGGCTATGCCGTGCCGGCCCTGCACCTTCTCGGAGAAGACAAGAAGGATGGCCCGGTGCTCACGCCGACCATCTCGGGAACCACGGTGGGCCTCACCCTCGCCGGTAGGTTCTGAACGAGGTCCGCTCGACCTCCGGACAGGGAATGGCTACCGCACCCCGGACGGACGAGAAGCCTCGCTGCGTGAGGTGAAGGTGGGTGACCACCTGAAGGGCGAGCTCATCACCCGGTTCCCGCCCGAAGTCATCGACGAGCGGATCGTTCAGCTCGACGTGGCCTCCGCTCCGGGCCTCGCCGCTGTCGTGGGGACACCGGCCACGAGCTCGCCGATCACCGGCCTGTCGCCATCGCGTTGATTTCCCCGCGGGGACGCTTGCCCCTCACGGGGTGAGCATCCTTCGGTGGCCTCGGCGGCCCGCTCCTCCCGCTATGCAGCCCCCCACCTCACCGCGGGCACCGGGAATTCCGGGACCTCCGACGAGCGGCCCGCGTGGCGCCTCTGCACCCGGTACACGAGCGGGTCGGACCCGGGCACATCGAGCCGACGGCAACGGAAGCTCCACGCCGCAGCCGACACCCATGGCCGCTGCACGCGGACGGCAATCTGGACCAGCCTGACCGCATCAGGCGACTGGACCGGTGCGCACATGGCGCGAACCGGTTCCACACCCTCCGCCTCGGCCACGACCTCCCAGTACCCCAGTTCCTCGCACATGCGGCGTCCGCCTCCCGCGGGAACCCTGAGGAAGCTGCATCGCCGACGCCCGAGTGCACCCATCGCTGCGACGAGCCGACGCCTGCTCGCCCGCTCTGGGAGCGGCTTCAGCGTGGAGGGCCGCCTACCCCAGCGCCGCGACGAGGGACACGAGCTCGTCCATCTCGAACGGCTTCGCAAGCGTCCCGCGGACAGCCGGAGACTGCGCGGCCCCGGCGAGGCTCCGGTACGCGGACATGACCAGAACGATGAAGTCGTCCTTCAGCGGGTGCTCGGCCAGCTCCCGGAGAAACCCGAGCCCGTCGAGTCGCGGCATCATCAGATCCAGCACGACGAGGCAGGGACGCTCCACGTTGTCGAGCTTTTCCAGCGCCTCGATCCCGTCCCGGGCCGTGACCACCGTGTGGCCCGCGTCGCGCAGCACGTCGGCCACGACCTCCCGGATGTCCCAGTCGTCCTCGACCACGAGGACCGAACGGAGCGGAGCGGACGGAGGGACCATCGACGCATTGAACGTCGTGATTCCGTCACGATTCAGCAACGGAGCGTGACCGGCACCCCGGCCCACATGCACCGACAACTTGGTGAGAGCCTGTGGGCATCCTGGGGTACAATTGTGGGCCTCCCTCCGCTCCTGTAGTCACGCCCCGTGGCGAATCGTGGCTCTCCGGTGCTGGTGGTGGACGACGACCTCGAGCTTCTCCGGGTCCTCGAGGACGCGGTCGAGCTCCTCGGACACACCCCCCGGATTGCCAGGAATACCGAACAGGCCATCGCTCTCCTCGAGACGCTGCCGCCCTGCCTGGTCCTGCTCGACAGCATCGCTCCTTCCGATTCCGGGGAGGACTTCCGGGCGGCGCTCCGGCGCCGTCACGACGCCGACCAGTTCCGGGTTGCGCTGATGTCCGGCTGGCCACGCCGCGAGGGCATGGAGCGCCTTCCGCTCGTCGCCACCCTGCAGAAGCCCTTCGAGCTCTCCGTGCTCCGCGCGCTGCTGGACGAGCACGCCTAGAATCGCGTCAGCTCACCCCCCTGGACCCCTCGACGATGTCTCCGCCCTCCCAGAGCCGCGACACCCTTCTCCTCATCGAGGACGACGCCGACATCCGGGAGAGCCTCATCGATCTCCTGAAGGAAGCCGGCCACGCCGTCGTCACCGCCGGGGACGGGACCGAGGCCCTGCGGATGCTGGATGCCGGCGCCATCCCCAGGCCCTGTCTCGTGCTCCTCGACTGGCTGATGAGGCCCATGTCCGGAGAGCAGTTCCTCGAGGCCATCCAGGACCGTTCGGACGCGGCCGACCTCCGGGTGCTCATCGTGTCGGCGGCCACGGACCTGCACCACGCTGCCTCTCTCCCCGGGGTCGTGGGTGTGCTCCGGAAGCCGTTCGAGATCGACGACCTCCTGGAGCGCGTCGGGGCTCACTGTGGCGCCGCGAGGTCCCGGGCCGCGCTGGCCTGAGCCGTCCGACGCTCTACCCCGCGCGGGCGTAGTGACTGGGAGGCTGACCCACGTGCCGGCTGAAGGCTGTGCTGAAGGTGCTCGCCGAACCGTAGCCGACGCGCTCGGCCACCTCGGCAATTGCGAAGTCGTGACGGCGTAGCAGAGCCCTGGCGACGGCCATTCGCCACGCCAGCAGGTACTCCATCGGCGGCAGACCCACGGTGCGGGTGAAGCGGTCGAAGAATGCCGACCGCGACAGCCCGGCGACCTTCGCGAGCTCCGCCACGGTCCACGAACGAGTGAGCTGGGCATGCATCTGCCGGATCGCTGGCGCCACCCGCGCATCCGCCAGCCCCCGGAGGAGCCCCGGAGGGGCAGCGCTGCCCGAGCTCGAGCGCAACGCCTCGATGAGCAGGATCTCCACCAGCCGCGTGAGCACGAGATCGCGACCCGCCCTCTGGTCGTTCGACTCCTCGCCGACGAGCCGCACCAGGGCCGAGAGCCTCTCAACGCCGCGCACGTGCACCACCGCCGGCAGCAGGGAGACCAGGAGAGAAGCGTCGGGGGAGTCGAACACGAAGTAGCCACCGAGCAGCCGCACGTCGGGGCGTCCACCACGCGTGCCGTGGCGAACTTCACCTGTCGGCGCAGGCGTGACCTTCGGGTCGATGCGGTCCGGCCTCACCGGTTCGAAGCCTGACAGGGTGAAGCCTGGTGTCGCCGGCAGGAGGACGAAGTCTCCCGCCTCGAGCGTGAGCACACGCTGGCCGTCGACGGCCAGCCGGCAACTCCCCTCGAGCACGGCACAGAAGCTCGGCTGGCCGAATTCCGAGTAGCGAACGCCCCAGCGACCGGCGCCGCTGATGCGCTTGGAGAACACGGCGCGAGGCTGCAGGAGCGCGATGACTTCCGTGAGGGGGTCCCTCATGTCCGGACTCCGGCCAATGCAATACCCACCATGCGAACGCCCCGCGACGGCGTTCTCCCTCGATCGGACCGGCTGCGTGTGCTTCCGCTCGACGTGACCCGGCCGGGGAGCATCGCCTCGGCGCTCGAGGCCAGTGGCCCGATCGACGTGCTCGTCAACAACGCCGGCGTCGGGCTCATGGGTGCGTTCGAGGTCACGCCGATGACCACCGTCCGCGACGTCTTCGAGACCAACACCTTCGGGGTGATGGCGATGACCCAGGCCGTCCTGCCGCAGTTCCGGGCGCGCAGGTCGGGGGTGATCGTGAACGTGACCTCGAGCGCGACGCTGGCCCCCATGCCGCTGGTGGCCGTGTACACCGCGAGCAAGCTGGCCATCGAGGGGTTCACCTCGTCGCTTGCGTTCGAGCTCGCAGCGTTCGATGTGCGAGTGAAGCTGGTGGAGCCCGGCTATTGCCCGAACACCGCGTTCACCAGCAACGGCCAGCCCCGCATGGAAGGGCTGTTCCCCGAAGCGTACGCCCCTTTCTCCGACCGCATCTTCGCTTCCCTGGGGAAGCCGGCCGCGGTGACCAGCGAGTCCGACGTGGCCGAGGCCGTGTGGTGTGCCGCGAACGACTCGACCGGGACGCTCCGCTTCCCGGCGGGCCCGGACGCGGTGGCGCTCGCCCGGTCGGCCTGACCGTCGTCGTCAGTCGGTCAAGGCAGTGAAGGTCTGGAACAGGATCTTTCCGTCCCGCACGACGAAGGTGTCGGTCGCGCGGGAGATGATCGGCTCCCGATCCCAGAGGATGTAGGCGAAATCGCCATTCACCTCCTCCCGGCGCATCCGCATCGTCTCGAAGAACCCGGCGGGGAGGCTCTCGAAGAGGGCGGTGAAGAACAGCCGGATCTCCGCGCGCCCGCGGTACGTGGCGTGATGGGTCATCAACACGGATTGATCCGTGTAGTCGTCCATGACGGCGTCCACACCCAACCGGGCCGACCGGAGGTGGTTCCGGAGCACGGCTTCGGTGGACATCTGACGGACTGCTCCTGCTGCATTGCTCATGATTCGTGCTCCCTGACGGCGCAAGTGCCAGGGAGAAGCTACGAGCGGGGGCCTCGTCCGGCTTGACTGGGCGTCCGCATGATCTGCCCCAGCGTCCGCGACGTCCCCATCCGGCGCGTCGTCGAACCCGCGGACGTCGCCGCGCTGGCCGTGCACCTCATCATCAACACGGCTCTCACCGGCGCGACCTACAACGTCGATGGCGGGCAGCAGCTCGTCAGCGGCTAGCCATCGGCCGAGTCGCAACGCCGTTCCATGCGAACCCGTGGACGTATCCATTCCCGCAGCCGTGACAGTGTTGCCCGGAGAGGTCTACGGTGCGCCGCGTTCCCGAACGGAGCCACACCAAGGCCGAGCACGTGAACGGAGAGACGACATGCGACCCCTCCTCGTGCTCCTCGCGGCGGTCACGGCGAACGACGGGGGGGCCCCAACTCGCGGCCACAGCGGAGCCCACATGGTCTCGCCCTCAGCCCCCACCTCTCCAGAGGGAATGATCCCCTCCCTCTCTACCGCG